>NZ_QKZD01000005.1:0-428628 GCF_003253945.1 Pseudomonas sp. 2848 | reverse complement strand
GGCGAGGATTGCGACAACCTGATCAACATGTACGGCATCACCGAGACCACGGTGCACGTGACGTACCGGCCGATCCGCTTCGCCGACACGCAACAGGCGGGCAGCCCGATCGGTGCGGCGATTCCGGACCTGTCGATGTATGTGCTGGACGCTGACTTCAATCCGGTGGCCAAGGGCTGCACCGGCGAGTTGCATGTCGGCCACGCCGGCCTGGCACGCGGTTACCACAACCGCGCCTCGCTGACCGCCGAGCGCTTCGTGCCGGACCCGTTCTCCAGTGAAGGCGGGCGCCTGTACCGCACCGGTGACCTGGCGCGTTACCGCGAACAGGGCGTGATCGAGTACGTGGGCCGTATCGACCATCAGGTGAAGATCCGTGGCTTCCGTATCGAACTGGGCGAGATCGAAACACGCCTGCAAGAACATGCGGCGGTGCGTGAAGTGCTGGTGCTGGATATCGACGGGGCAGGGGGCAAGCAACTGGCGGCCTACCTGATTGCGAATGATCCATCCGCTGACCCGCAAGTGATGCGCGACACGCTGAAACAGCACCTGAAAGCCAACCTGCCGGACTACATGGTGCCGACGCACTTCCTGGTCTTGGCGCAGTGGCCACTGACCGCCAACGGCAAGCTGGACCGCAAGGCCTTGCCCAAGCCGGACGCCAGCCAGCTGCAACAAGGCTACGTGGCTCCGCGCACGGAACTGGAACAGCAACTGGCGGCGATCTGGAGCGAAGTGCTGAAGGTCGAGCAGGTGGGCCTGCACGACAACTTCTTCGAACTCGGCGGCCACTCGTTGCTGGTGATCACCCTGGTGAACAAGGTGCGCGAAGCCTTCGCCATCAACATCAGCCTGCATGAGTTCATGCTGATGGCCAGCTTCGAGGAACTGGCCAACTTCATCGGTGGCGGCAAGGATCGCCTGAAATCGCCGGTGATCAACCTCAACGGCTGCCAGCGCCAGCGCCCGGCGCTGTTCTGCCTGCCGCCAGGTGGCGGCGGTGCCTACGCCTACTACCCGCTGGCCAGCCGCCTGGCCGATGAGCGCCCGGTGTATGGCCTGGTCAACCGCTGCTATGCCGAGCCGGGCTGGGTGGACGAATCCTGGGCGGCGATGGTCGGCTATTACGTCGAGCAGATCCGCCGTACCCAGGCCAGCGGCCCGTACCATCTGCTGGGTTGGTCCATGGGTGGCGCGCTGGCGCTGGAGGTGGCCCACGCCCTGGAGCAGGCCGGCCAGCAGGTCGGTTTCGTCGGCCTGGTCGACACCCTGCTGCCGCAGGAGGTATCCGGTCTCGACGCCGAGCCTGTCGAGGTGGTGCAGGTGGCGGGGGCGGACGAGAGCCTGCTGCGTGGCCTGCTGGCCTTTGCGCCGGGCGTCGGCGAGGCGCGGATCGCTGGCTTCATCGACGAGGCCGAGCGTCTGCCGGCCGAGGTCGACAGGACCGAGTGGGTCATCGAACAGGTGGCCGCCGCGGGGAATGTCAGCGCCGAACGCCTGCGCAGCATCCACGAGGATGTGCACTTGCAGCGGGAGATCGTCGATGGTTTCGCCGTGCTCGACCGCAACGCCGAACTGAGCCAGGCATTCCGCCTGCGCCCGCTGGCGGTCCAGGTGGACTGCTGGTGGGCCAGTGAAAGCCGCAGCGCCGAGCGGGTACGCCTGGGCGAGGCGGGGCTGCTGGCCCAGGCTTCGGTCAACGGGCTGGCCAGTTCGACGGTGATCGCCGATAGGCATGAGGGTGTGATCAACGCCGTCGCATTCACCGACGGGCTGGTGCAGCGGCTTGCCGACAAGGCGTAAGGGTTGCTGTCGCAGCGAGCCGGGACCGCACTGTGGTCCCGGCATCGCTGCCCATCAAACCGTGCGCAGGCGCGCCTTCTCCACCTGTTGCATTTTACTGACGTCGTTTAATCTGGCCAACTGGATTCCGAAGTTGATCCACCTTTTGTGCGAGATGCTTTACGAGTGCTTCCTTGCCTTCGGAGTAGTCGTCGATATGTTCTTGCATAGCCGCTGCGTTTGCCACAACAGGAGCGGCGGCATAGCTAATTCTCGCAGCGACGGCTCTTTGGCCCTGCCGGATGATGTCTTCCAAGAGATCACGATTACCGGAAGTGATACCAAGATCAGGTAGATTGAAACTGGCGCTATTACCTGCGATGCGATCAGGATTGGGTAGGGCACGGGCGGCGAACAGTGCGTTCTGCGTGGTGACCTTACTGATGAGGTCCGAATGGCCTGGGTAGCGTAATTTAAGTGTGTCTATATCAGTGTGATGAACGGATCCGACACGCTCGACTTGAATTGCCTTGGGCAGGTCACTGAGCTGACCTAAGTCAACAGCGCGGCGTTGGTGAACCTGTTTAAAGGTTCCTCGAGGATCGGCATGATTTATTGGGTCTGCGGAACAATATCCGTAGCTATTGATGCCCCCGTCAGCAAAAGGACTCAGTCTGTCCGGTGAGCAAAACCTCATCAGTACCGGGCTATAGGTGCGATATCCGTTGCCCAGCGGGTAGCAGCCTGACCACGGGTCTCGAATCACGCCATTGAATCCCAGTTGTGAACTAGTCGCGTCGCGAGGTGGATCGTATCCATAGGCCGAATAGGCAAACTCATGGCTTGAACTTCGTACCACCGAGCGTGCCAGGTTGCTCGCCAGCAAAGCGGTCGAGGATTTGCTCATGGGTGCCCATACTGTTCAGACATGATCGTTCCACGTTAACGTGCGCACCTAGCCAGCGAAACTGACAAAAATGCCAGGTATGGCGCTACCCCCAAAAGGACTTGATATGCCCGAACCCTCCAACCTGTTGGCCTTCGCCCTGATCAGCCTGGGCATGGTGCTGGCCGCCCTGGCCGTGCGCATGCTGGCCGAAGGGCGCCGTTGATCACGTCCGGCGATCCGATGGAACGTTTTGCCACCGGGCGATTTCCTACCCTCATGGGAAAGATAACGTGCCCGGGATTACCGAGACATGAAAGCTCGCCAGGAGAGCAAGAAGGCCAACCTGCAACCATTGCCGGCATTCATGCGCGGCGGTGGCGAGGTCAGCTGCCTGTTGCAGGCGATGGACTGGCGGCACTCGCCGCTGGGTGCGCCGGACCAATGGTCGCCGGCATTGCAGGCGATGGTGGCCATGCTCCTGCCTGCCCAGGCGCAGATCGTGTTGTTCTGGGGCCCGCTATACATCGCGCTGTACAACGATGCGTATTGGCCGACCATCGGTGACAAGCATCCCGGCGCGCTGGGGCAACCCGCCAAGGCGCACTGGAGCGAGCTCTGGGACGACCTCGAGCCTTTGCTGCGCGGGGTGCGTGAAACCGGCGTGACATTCTCTGCCAGGGATCGGCCGTTCTACATCGTGCGCCACGGGCCGGGCGAAACGGCGTACTTCGATGTCTCCTATTCCGCGGTGCGTGAAGTTGACGGTTCCGTTGGGGGCGTGCTGTGCATCGTCACCGAAACCTCGGAGCGGGTGCATTTCCAGCAGCGCCAGGCATTTCTCCAGGAACTGCGCCAGGCCTTGCCCGGCCTGGGCCAGGCCGAGCGCATCGAAGCCCACGCGGTACGCCGCCTGGCCAAGGAATTGGGCGCGGCGCGGGTCTGCTTTGGTGAAGACCTGGGCGATGGGCGCCGTTATCGGGTCGCCCAGGAGTGCGCCGCGCAGGTGCCGCCGATCACCGGCCTCAACCAGTACGCGGCCTTGGACCCGGCACTGCGCGAGGCGCTGCTCGCCGGCCAGGTGGTGCAGCGTAACTATGCGGCGAACAACATGGCACCGGCGGGCTTCAAGGGCCTGTGCGCCACGCTGCATGCCCCGGTGCTGCGTGCCGAGCGCCTGGAGGCGATGCTCGCGGTGCATTTCCACACGCCCCATGCATGGACCACCAGCGAATGCCTGCTGGTCGAAGAGGCCGCCGGCCAAGTGTGGGCGGCGATCACCCATGCCCGTTCCGAGCGCGCCTTGCATGTGCTCAATGAAAACCTCGAGGAGCGGGTGGCGAACATGATGACCCATCGCGAAGCCTCGTTGGTGCAGTTGCACGAAGCACGCAAGATGGAGATGATCGGCCAGCTGACCGGTGGCATCGCCCATGACCTCAACAATATGCTCACGCCGATCATTGCTTCCCTCGAATTGCTGCGCCGCCACCCCCAGCCGGAACGGGCCGAACGCCTGATCGACGGCGGCTTGCAGGCGGCGGAGCGGGCGCGCAACCTGGTCGGGCGCCTGCTCAGCTTCGCCCGGCGCCAGACCCTAAAGCCGGTTACGGTGTCACTGGCAGTGCTGGTGGAGGACATGCACGAACTGATGGCGCGCTCCCTGGGGCCGACCATCGTGCTGCAGGTCAATATCGACAAGGCTTTGCCAGGGGTTATGGTGGACCCGCACCAATTGGAGCTGGCCCTGCTGAACCTGGTGGTCAATGCCCGTGACGCGATGAGCGAAGGCGGCCAGCTGACCATCCGCGCTGGCGCCGAGGAAGCCGGCATGCCCAGGCCGCCTGGATTGCAGGGCGGGCAACAGCTATGGCTGCAGGTCAGCGATACCGGTTGTGGCATGAGTGAAGAGGTGTTGGCGCATTGCGTCGAGCCATTTTACTCGACCAAAGGGGTGGGCCGGGGCACTGGCCTGGGCCTGCCGATGGTGCAGGGGCTGGCGTTGCAGTCCGGTGGGGGCTTCGTTATTCATTCCCAGCCGGGCCAGGGGACCGAGGCGACCTTGTGGCTGCCGGCCAGTGAGAGCAGCGTGGCGGCGCGCATGGCCGAGCCTGTCGAGGCGGTCAGTGCGCAGCGGCCGACCCGGGTGTTGCTGGTGGATGACGAACCCCTGGTGCGCCAGGCAACGCTGATGCAGCTACAGGCGCTGGGGTATGAGGTAACGGAGGCTAGCGGGCCTGTCCAGGCCCTGGCGCTGCTGGAAAAGGGCCTGGTGCCCGATGTGTTGCTGACCGACCATGTGATGGCCGAGATGACCGGCGTGCGCTTCGCCCAGCAGGTGCGCGAGCAACTGGCCCAGCTGCCGGTGCTGATCATCACCGGCTACACCAACCTCACACCGCGTGAACTGCATGGGTTCGGCGTGCTGCGCAAGCCGTTCCGCCAGGATGAACTGGGGCGCAGCCTGACGCGCTTGCTGGCGGCGCGGGGGTGATTCGACTGGGCAGGGCGTTTTGCCAGTTGCCTGCCCAACGCGCCGCTCACTGCCTTCCCAGCACGTCCCCCAGCATCCGGCACACCTGCTCGGCCGAATAGGGCTTGGCCAGGAAGGCGAAGCCCTGGTGGCCACCTTCGGCAATCGCCTCGCTGTAGCCGGAGGTCAGGATCACCGGCAGATGGGGTTGGCTGCGCCGTAGCTCCCTGGCCAGGGCCAGGCCGCCCATGCCAGGCATCACCACGTCGGAAAACACCGCGTCGAATCCACTTTGTGCCGAAGCGATCTGCATCAGCGCATCCTCTGCCGAGATCGCCCAACTGATTCGGTAGCCATGATCGCGCAGGATCTGCGCGGTAAAACTGCCGACATCGGGGTTGTCCTCGACCACCAGGATATGTCGGCGCTCGCCATTGGGCGCCAGCGTCGGCAACGCGGTGCTGACTTCGGCATCGGCCTGGGCCACCTGGGGCAGGTACAGGGTGAAGGTGGTGCCCAGGCCTTCGCGGCTGCTGACCTGGACATCGCCCCCCGACTGTTTGACGAAGCCGAACACCTGCGACAGGCCGAGCCCGGTGCCCTGGCCGGCGGCCTTCGTGGTGAAGAACGGGTCGAAGATGCGCTCCAGCAGGTGCGGGGCAATGCCCACGCCGCTGTCGACCACCGAGATGGCAGCGAATGGCCCGGCTTGGGGGGCCTGGCCACGCAGCGCCGGCAACTGCTGGTTGGCTTCCAGGCGCAGGCGCAAGGTGCCCGCGCCGGCCATGGCGTCGCGGCCGTTGATCATCAGGTTGATCACCGCGGTTTCCAGTTGGCCGAGGTCTGCGTGCACGTGGCAGGGCGTGTCGGGCAGTTCCAGGCTCACCTGGATGCGCGCGCCGGTGGCGGTATCGAGCATTTCGGCCATCGCCTCGAGCCTGGGGCCGGCGTCGAATACCTGTGGGCTGAGCGCCTGGCGGCGGGCGAAGGCGAGCAGTTGCCCGGTCAGCTTGGCGCCGCGGTCGACGGTGTCGGACACGGTCTTGAGATAGCGGCTGCGCCGGTTCTCGTCGAGGTCCGGGCGCTGCAGGAAATGGATGGAGGAGCGGATGATGGTCAGCAGGTTGTTGAAGTCATGGGCCACGCCCCCCGTGAGCTGCCCGATGGCCTCGAGCTTCTGGGTCTGGCGCAGGACAGCCTCGGTATGCAGCAACTGGCTGGTGCGCTCTTCCACGCGTTGTTCGAGGGTGGTATTGAGGGCCTCCAGGGCGGTCAGTGCCTCGCGCACCTCGGCGTTGGCCTGGACCCGCTGGATATGCGCCCAGCAGCGTTCGGTCACTTCGCCGATCAAGGTCTGTTCGTAATCGGTCCAGGCCCTGGGCTGCTTGTCGTGGATGGCCATCAGCGCGGTCAGGCGGCCCTCCTTGATCAACGGCATGCAGATGGTCGCGGTGATGCCGATGGCCTGGAAGGTCGCCGACTCGGGTGCCGGCAACTGGCTGAGATTGTCATCGATCACCAGCGCCAGGCCTGCGCGCAGGCGGCTGACGGCCAGCGCGCCGAAGTCGGCCAGGCGGTACTGGCCGATCAGCCGTGGCGAGCCCGGTGCGACCCAGTCGCCGCAAATGGTGAAGCCGTCCTCGTCGGGCGCCATCACCGCATAGGCGCAGCTGGACAACTGCAGGTGCTCGCCAAGCAGGCGAGTGGTGGTGGCCATGATCCGTTCCGGATCGGTGGCATTGGCGGCAGCCCGGCCGAGGCTGTCGAGGAAGTTCAGACGGCGGTTGGCGACCACGCTCGCGGTGGTTTCGGTGACCGTGTCGAGCATGCCCACTACCTTGCCGTCGTTGTCGCGCACCGGGCTGTAACAGAAGGTGAAATAGGCGCGCTCCGGGCTGCCATGGCGCTCGATCGTCAGCGGGAAGTCCTCGATGTACACCGCCTCGCCGGCGAGCGCGCGCTGGGCCAGGTGGCGGATAGTGCTCCAGGCTTCCTGCCAGACATCGCTGAAGGGCCGGCCCAGGGCGGTCGGCTTGCCGCCCAGGATCTCGCTGAAGGCGTCGTTGTGCAGGGTGATCAACGCATCGCCCCAGAGCACGGCCTGGGGAAAGCGCGAGGCCAGGCACAGGGCGACGCTGGTCTTGAGTACGTCGGGCCAGCTATCCAGCGGGCCGAGGGGCGTGGATGCCCAGTCGTGGTTGCGGATGCGCGCGGCCATCAGCCCGCCGCCGTCTAGCCATTTCGCCATGAACGTTTGCCGGTCCTTTTGCGTGAGACCATCAGGGTGCACCGAGACGCGACGCTTGGCGAGGGATTTGTGTGCGCCATCGTCAGCGGATGAAGTGCACCTTGCCGGTATCGTCATTGCCCATGTAGATGCCGTACACACCGGCCTGGCGCTCGAGGATGTAGCGCTCGAGGATCTGCCGGATCGCCGGGTAGTAGATTTCGTCCCAGGGGATCTGGTCCGGTTCGAAGAAACGATAGTCCAGGGTCTCGGGCCCGTATTCGCCGGTTTCCTCGGTGACCACGGCGCGGAAGATGATGTACACCTCGCTGATCCTCGGCACGCTGAAGATCGAGTAGGGCGAGACGATGTCGGCGCGCACGCCGCTCTCTTCCCATACCTCGCGCAGCGCCGCCTGCTCGGTGGTCTCGCCGGCTTCCATGAACCCGGCCGGCAAGGTCCAGGTGCCGGGGCGCGGCGGGATGGCGCGCTGGCACAGCAGGTACTTGCCGTCGCGCTCGATGATGCAGCCGGCGATGATCTTCGGATTGAGGTAGTGGATGTAGCCGCAACCGGTGCAGTGAAGACGTTCGTGGGTGTCGCCGTTGGGGACGCCCCGGGCCAGTTCCGTGGTGCAGTGCGGGCAGTAGCGCGGGGCGGTGGGCATGGTCAGCGGCCTATGCGAGGGTCCTTGAGGGGCAGGGGGGCGACGATATCGCGGACCTTGGCGTTGTCGTCCTGCTTCTGGCGCAGGTAGTCGAGGGCGACCTTGGCAGCGGCGCGCACATGGTCGACCGAGGCCTGGTGGGCGGCCTGGGGGTCGCCGCCCTTGATCGCCTCGACGATCTTTTCCATCTCGAGGTTGCTGGCGCCCCGGCGGTTTTCCTGGGACACCGAGGTGGCGCGCAGGTAGCTGATGCGCGCCTGCAACTGGCGCAGCTGCTGGGCGGCGACCTGGTTGCCCGAGCCTTCGAGCAGCACGTCGTAGAAGCCTTGCACCGAGTCGAGCACCTGTTGCAGCTCACCGTCCTCCAGGGCCTCGCGGTTGACCTCCAGGGCGCGCTCCAGGGCACGGATGTCCTTGGCCTTGGCGTTGAGGGTGAACAGTTGCACGATAAGGCCTTCGAGCACGCAGCGCAGCTCATAGATGTCGCGGGCGTCCTCCAGTGTGATGATGGCCACCCGTGGCCCCTTGGCGTCGGCGAACTCCACCAGGCCTTCGGACTCCAGGTGACGCAGGGCCTCGCGCACCGAGGTGCGGCTGACGCCAAGGCGCTCGCAAAGGTCGCGTTCGACCAGGCGGTCGCCCGGCAGCAGGTGGAAGTTCATGATCGCGCCGCGCAGTTTGTCGAGCACGATTTCACGCAGGGTGACGGGGTTGCGGTTGACCTTGAAGCTGTCGTCGAGGGGCTGGCGTTTCATCAGGGGCGCTCTTAATGCGGCTGTTGCGCCAACATCGCGGAATGCCTCGAACCCGGGCATTCCTTGCGGTGGTTCACACAGCCCGCTGTTAACGGGTTGCCTGCGCGTCGGCTTCGGCGAACGCCTCGCGGGCCAGGCGGAAACTGTCCACCGCCGCAGGTACGCCGCAGTAAATGCCGACTTGAAGCAGGATCTCGCGAATCTGTTCGCGGCTCAGGCCATTACGCAAGGCGCCGCGGATGTGCAGCTTGAGTTCGTGGGGCCGGTTGAGCGCGGAAATCATTGCCAAGTTTATCATGCTGCGCTCTTTGAGCGACAAGCCTTCGCGGCCCCACACGTGGCCCCAGCAGTATTCGGTGACCAGCTCCTGGAGTGGCTGGGTGAAGGCGTCGGCGTTCTCGAGCGAGCGCTGGACGTATTCCTCGCCGAGCACCTGGGTGCGGATCTGCAGGCCTTTTTCGTACTTTTCGTTGTTCATGGCCAGGGTCCTGTGTGACTGAATGGAAAATGGGGGCTGGGGCCGCAAAGCGGCCCCAGCGGATCTCAGCCCAGCGGCGGCAGTGCGCCGAGCTTGCCCTTGTGGTACACCATGGGCGTTACCGGCTGCTCGGGCAGCACCAGGTTCTTCACCTGGCCAACGATGATCGCGTGGTCGCCGCCATCGTATTCGCGCCACAGTTCGCACTCGATGATCGCTGTGGCCTTGGTCAGCAGCGGGTTGCCCAGTTCGCTCAACTGCCAGTCGATGCCCTTGGCCTTGTCCTTGCCTTTGCCGGCGAAGGCATAGGCCTCGGCGGTCTGGTCGGCGGACAGCAGGTGGATGGCGAACCGCTTGCTGTCGCGCAGGATCGGGTAGGTGTCGGAGGCGTAGTTGGGGCAGAAAAGCACCAGTGCCGGCTCGATCGACAGCGCGCTGAACGCGCTGGCGGTGATGCCGACGATGCCGCCGTCGGCGTCCAGGGTGGTGACCACGGTGACGCCGGACGGGAACGAGCCCATCACGTCTTTGTAGATGCCGGGTTCGATCATGGTGGCGTTCTCCTAGCGCATCACAAAGGGGTCGGGCATGGGCGCTGTGGACAGGTTGATCCACACCGTCTTCAGCTCGGTATAGGCCAGCACCGAGTCGATGCCGCTCTCGCGGCCATAACCGCTGTTCTTGAAGCCGCCAATGGGGGCCATTGCCGATACGGCGCGGTAGGTGTTGACCCAGATGATCCCCGAGCGCACGTCACGGGCCAGGCGATGGGCGCGGCCCAGGTCGCGGGTCCAGATACCGGCGGCCAGGCCGAACTGCGAGTCGTTGGCCATCGCCAGGGCCTGCTCCTCGGTCTTGAAGCGGATCACCGCGGCGACCGGGCCGAACACTTCTTCCTGCATGATGGTCATCGAGTTGCTGTCGCATTCGAACAGGGTCGGCTCGTAGAACCAGCCGTCACCTTCGACCTCTGCACGTTTGCCGCCCATGCGCAGGGTGGCGCCCTCGGCCTTGGCCGCGGCCACCAGGCCTTCGATCACCGCCAGTTGCTGGGCGGTGGCGATCGGGCCCATCTCGCTGCTGTCGTCTTGCGGGTTGCCGATGCGGATACTTTTGGCGCGGGCGATCAGGCGTTCGACGAACTCGTCGAAGATCTCATCCTGCACCAGCAGGCGCGAACCGGCCACGCAGCTTTGTCCGGAGGCGGCATAGATGCCGGCCACGGCGCCGTTGATGGCGCTGTCCAGGTCGGCGTCGGCGAAGATGATGTTCGGCGACTTGCCGCCCAGCTCCAGCGACAGCTTGGCGAAGTTCTCGGCGCTGCTGCGCACCACGTGACGGGCAGTGGCGGCGCCGCCGGTGAAGGCGATCTTGCGCACCAGCGGGTGGCGGGTCAGCGCCGCGCCGGTGCTTGGGCCGTAACCTGTGACCACGTTGACCACGCCAGCCGGGAAGCCGGCTTCCAGGGCCAGGCGGGCCAGCTCGAGCAGGGTCGCCGAGGCGTGCTCCGAGGGCTTGAGCACGATGGTGTTGCCGGCGGCCAGGGCCGGGGCCAGCTTGATCGCGGTGAGGTACAGCGGGCTGTTCCACGGGATGATCCCGGCCACCACGCCGATCGGCTCGTGCACGGTGTAGGCAAACAGGTCCGGCTTGTCCAGTGGCAGGGTGCCGCCTTCGAGCTTGTCGGCCAGGCCTGCGGTGTAGTGGAAGAACTCCGGCAGGTAGCCGACCTGGCCGCGGGTTTCGCGGATCAGCTTGCCGTTGTCGCGGCTTTCCAGCTGGGCCAGGTGTTCCTTGTTCTCGGCAATCAGGTCGCCGAGGCGGCGCAGCAGCTTGCCTCGGGCGGTGGCGGTGAGGCCGCGCCAGGCCTTGCCTTCGAAGGCGCGCTGGGCGGCCTGCACGGCAAGCTCGACATCGGCTTCGCCGGCATCGGGCAGTTGCGCCCAGGCCTTGGCGGTGGCCGGGTCGAGGCTGTCGAAGGTCTTGCCGCTCTGGGCATCGCGCCATTGGCCGTCGATGCACATCTGGAAACGAACGAGGGTCATGCGACTATCCCCTTGGCGGATTCGGAGAGGGTGCGGGCCTGCCTGAGGAAGTCCAGCAGCATCTTGTTGACTTCGCGCGGTGCTTCCACCGGCATCATATGCCTTTGCTCGGCGAGGACCACGCTCTGCGCGCCGGGAATCCGTGCGGCGAGTTGGCGGGTCATGGCCGGAGTGGAACCGCTGTCGAGCTCGCCCGTGGCGATCAGCGTCGGCACCTGGATGTTGCCCAGGTCGGCTTCGCGGTACATGTCCTGGGTGGCGAACAGCGAATAGGTGGTGTGGTAGCCCTGCGGGTCGTTGCTCGCCAGGATCTGGCGGATGGCGGCGACCTGGGCCGGGTTGGCGGCCTTGTACTCGCGGCTGAACCAGCGCTCGAGCGCGGCGTCGACGTTGGCGTCGGGGCCCTGTTCAAAGGCTTGCGCGGCGCGTGCGATCACCCCGGCGCTCTGCTCGGGGGTGCGGTTGAACACGCTGTTGAGTACCACCAGCGCGGCCAGGCGTTGCGGGTAGTTGAGCGCGAAGGCGCGGGCCACCAGGCCGCCCATGGAAAAGCCGATCACGCAGGCCTGGGCGACCTGCAGGTGGTCGAGCAGTTCAGCAAGCTGCTCGGCATAGCCCTCCAGCGGCGTATCGGCGCTGGGCACGCGGCTCTGGCCATGGCCGAGCATGTCGTAGGCGATGACGCGGTAGTCGTTGGCCAGGCCGACGATCTGCCCGCCCCACATTTCCTTGTTCAGGCCCACGCCGTGGATCAGTACCACGGGCTGGCCCTGGCCCAGGTCCAGGTAACTGGTCCCGGCCGGTGTACGTTCAGCGACAGGCTGAATCATGGAGGGCGCTCCTTGAAGGTCGGGCGCGGCGGGTATGCACGCCACGCCCAGGCCCGTCTTGGTTGTTGTTATTGAGCGTTGGCCTGTTCGGCAGCCAGTTCTTCCAGGTCGATGTAGCGGTTGCCGATGCGTGGGTGCAGGCGACCACCGTCGGCGGCGCCCAGCACCACGACGATTTCGTCGGCACGTGGAGCATCTTCGATCTGCATTTCCAGGGTGATGTAGTGCGAGCGCAGGCCTTCGTCGTCCTTCTGCATCATCGGGATCTGGATCGAGGTGCCGGGGCCGCCGCGTTTGTTGGTGAAGCTCAAGTAGCTCTTGGCCTGCACGGCTTCGCGGTAGTGGTTGCCGAAACGCAGGGTGTGGATTACGGCCGAGGCGTGCTCGATCTCGCCGTCGGCGCCGACCACGGCGGCCTTGCCGTAGGCCTCGATCTTGTCGGCTCCGCCGATGGCGGCAGTCAGGCGCTCGACCATCAGCGCGCCCAGCGCGGAGCAGTTGGCGCGGATCTCCGGCTTGAGGTCTTCGACAAAGCCGCGACCGGCCCATGGGTTCTTGATCACCACGGCCAGGCCGACCATGGTCACCGGCTTGTCG
This sequence comes from Pseudomonas sp. 2848, assembly GCF_003253945.1. NCBI lineage: Bacteria > Pseudomonadati > Pseudomonadota > Gammaproteobacteria > Pseudomonadales > Pseudomonadaceae > Pseudomonas > Pseudomonas sp. 2848. The sequence goes on along the minus strand of NZ_QKZD01000005.1, from coordinate 415,885 downwards.
GTGGCTTTGCCGCCTTCGATGCGGGTCTCTTCGGAGTAGGTGACGATCTTGCGGATTTCGAAACTCATGGGGGCTCCTGGTTAGGGTTATCAGCTCTTGTTGTCTGATGGTATACCATAATATTTGATGTGCAAGGGTCGGTCGAAAATTTGTTTTCGTCAGGGGACGAAAGGACCGTTGGTACCTTGATTGCTTTACGTACTGGACTCATCGCGGGGCAAGCCCGCTCCCACGATGCATTCATGTCTGGCGCGTGGGCTTGCCCCGCGATGAGTAAAAAAGCCCGCCCACGCCGGCCACTGGGGCCAACGCGAGCGGGCTGGTTCCCGCAATCAATCAGGCAAAGGGAATTCAGGTGAAGGCCGGCACCACTTCCTTGATGAACAGCTCCAGCGACTTGCGTTTCTCGGCATGGGGCAGGCTGTTGTCGCACCAGAAGCTGAACTCGTCGACGCCGAGCGCCTGGTAGTACTTGATGCGCGCAATGATTTCTTCCGGCGTGCCGATCATGGTGTTCTTGCGAATGTTCTCCAGCGCGAAGGCCGGCACCTCGGCGAACTTCGATTCCGGGCTTGGTTCGAGGAAGCCATTGACCGGCACGGTCTTGTTGCCGAACCAGGCATCGAAGGTGCGGTAGAAGCGCGAGATGGCCTGGGCACCGACCTTCCAGCCATCCGGCTCGGCCGGGCTGTGCACGTGGGTGTGGCGCAGCACCATCAGCTGTGGGCGCGGCACGTCCGGGTTGTTGTCCAGCGCGGCCTGGAACTTGTTCTTCAGGTCCAGCACCTCTTCGTCGCCTTTCATCAGCGGGGTGACCATGACGTTGCAGCCGTTGGCCACGGCGAAGTTGTGCGAGTCAGGGTCGCGGGCGGCGATCCACATCGGCGGCATGCCCGGTTGTACCGGCTTGGGCACGCTGGTGGAGGTGGGGAAGTTGTAGATCTCGCCTTCATGGGCATAGTCGCCCTGCCACAGCTGCCGCACCGCCGGGACCATCTCGCGCAGGGCCTTGCCGCCATCGGTGGCCGGCATGCCGCCGGCCATGCGGTCGAATTCGAACTGGTAGGCGCCACGGGCCAGGCCCACTTCCATGCGGCCATTGCTGATCACATCGAGCAGGGCGCATTCGCCCGCCACGCGGATCGGGTTCCAGAAGGGCGCGATGATGGTGCCGGCGCCCAGGCGGATTTTCTCGGTGCGTGCGGCCAGGTAGGCCAGCAGCGGCATCGGGCTCGGCGAGATGGTGTACTCCATGGCGTGGTGTTCGCCGATCCACACGGTGCTGAAACCGCCGTCTTCGGCCATCAGGGTCAGTTCGGTGAGGTCTTCGAACAGCTGGCGGTGGCTGACCTGCTCATCCCAACGTTCCATGTGCACGAACAGCGAAAATTTCATGGGGCTTTTCCTCGGAGCTTTGTTGTTTTCGCCCGCCGTGGCAGGCGCTCTAAGTGGAATCAGTCGTCAGGGTCTCAGGCGAAGGCCGGCAGGCTGGCCATCTTGCCGCGGCAATAGACCATCGGGCGAGGCGCCTCCTGCGGGACGATCAGGTTGTGTACCTTACCGACCATGATGGCGTGGTCGCCGCCTTCGTATTCACGCCACAGTTCGCATTCGATCACGGCGGTGGCGCCAGCCAGGATCGGGTTGCCCAGTTCGCTCAGGGTCCACTCGATGCCAACGGCCTTGTCCTTGCCTTTTTTCGCGAACGCATACGCCTCGGCCTGCTGTTCACCGGAGAGCAGGTGAATGGCGAAGCGCTTGTTCTTCATCAGTACAGGGTAGGAGTCGGAGCTGTAGTTGGGGCAGAACAGCACCAGTGGCGGGTCCATCGACAGGGAGGAGAAGGCGCTGGCGGTGAGGCCGACGATCGAGCCGTCGTCGTCCAGGGTGGTGATGACGGTCACGCCGGAGGGGAAGGAGCCCAGGACGTGCTTGTAGACGGTTGCGTCGATCATCTCGTGTACCTCTGAAAAGGCTGCGGTGGTCCGCGGTTTTTATCGTTGATGTGTCTGATGGTATACCGTAATACCTTTATTGCAAGCGGAATTTTCCGTGCGCTGGAGTTCGCGATAAACGGTGCAAGCCCCCGTAATCACTGGTCTTGGTGTAAACCTTCGGGCTGCAAGTCAGTGCATGGAGCGGATCAGTTGTGGTGAAAATGAGCGGCGCAGTGTTGTCAAACTCTTGGAATACCATAATATGGTCTTCAGCTGAGAGGCCGCCCCGAGCGGTTTCCATACAACGATAAAAACGACCTTTCGAGCTGAATCCTATGTCCCAACCGTCGTCGCAACACCATCTCGTCGAGCAACACACGGTCGATTACGTGCCACCGTCCGAGCGCCATGGGAAGGCGCGCGACCTTTTCACCCTGTGGTTCAGCACCAACATCGCGCCGCTGCCGATCGTCACCGGTGCCATGGTGGTCCAAGTGTTCCACCTGAACTTGCTGTGGGGGCTGCTGGCCATCGTGCTGGGGCATCTGCTGGGCGGGGTGGTGATCGCCCTGGCCTCGGCGCAGGGGCCGCAGTTGGGCATTCCGCAGATGGTGCAGAGCCGCGGCCAGTTCGGGCGCTATGGTGCGCTGCTGATCGTGTTCTTCACCGCATTGATCTACGTCGGTTTCTTCATTTCCAACATCGTCCTGGCCGGCAAGTCGATCCACGGCATCGCCCCTGGCGTGCCGATGCCCGGCGCTATCGTCATCGGCGCCCTGAGCGCCACCGCCATCGGGGTGATCGGCTACCGCTTCATCCATACGCTGAACCGCGTCGGCACCTGGGTGATGGGCTCGGCGTTGCTGGCGGGTTTCATCATGATGTTCGCCCAGGAACTGCCGGGCGACTTCTTCAGCCGCGGCGCGTTCAACCTGTCCGGCTTCATCGCCACGGTGTCGCTGGGCATCATCTGGCAAATCAGTTTTTCGCCCTATACCTCGGACTACTCGCGCTACCTGCCCCGTGAAGTCGGCATCGCCAAGCCGTTCTGGGCCACCTACCTCGGGGCCACGCTGGGTACCATCCTGTGCTTCAGCTTCGGTGCGGTGGCGGTGCTGTGCGTGCCGCAAGGCACCGATGCCATGGTGGCGGTCAAGCAGGCCACCGGTTGGCTGGGCCCGGTGCTGATGGTGCTGTTCCTGCTCAACATCATCAGCCACAACGCCCTCAACCTCTACGGTGCGGTGTTGTCGATCGTCACCGCGATCCAGACCTTCGCCGCCCATTGGACGCCGAGCATCAAGCTGCGGGTGCTCCTGGCGGGGGTGATCCTGGTGGGTTGCGGTCTGGTGGCGCTGAACGCCTCGGCGGACTTCATCGGGCAGTTCATCGGGCTGATCCTGGCGCTGTTGCTGGTGCTGGTGCCGTGGGCGTCGATCAACCTGGTGGACTTCTACCTGATCAAGCGCGGCGAGTACGACATTGCTTCGATCTTCCGTGCCGACGGCGGCATCTACGGGCGTTTCAACCACCACGCGATCATCGCCTATGCCTGCGGCATCCTCGTGCAGCTGCCGTTCGCCAATACGTCGCTGTATGTCGGGCCGTACTCGAACATCGTAGAAGGGGCGGATCTGTCGTGGCTGTTCGGGCTGTTGGTGACAGTGCCGCTGTATTACTGCCTGGCGACGCGGGCTCAGCCGGAAAAGGCGCAGCGGGTGGTCGGCGTCAAATCCTGAGATCCGCGCCAAACTGATCGCGGGGCATGCCAGATCCTGCGCAACCCTTGCCGGAACGGGTGTGCCCCGCGATGTTCGTCAGGCCGTTCAGACTTTGAACTGCGCGACCAGCCCATTGAGCTCCAGCGCCAGCTGCGACAGGTCCTGGGCCGATGCGCTGGTCTGGTTGGCCCCGGTGGTCGTCTGCATTGCCAGCTCGCGGATATTCACCAGGTTGCGGTCCACTTCCCGGGCCACCTGCGCCTGCTCCTCGGTGGCGCTGGCGATCACCAGGTTACGCTGGTTGATCGAGGTGATGGTCCGCGAGATGACCTCCAGAGCCTGACCGGCCGACTGCGCCACCTCCAAGGTGCCGCTGGCGCGGCCCTGGCTGCTGTGCATGGCGCTGACCGCCCGCTCGGTGCCGATCTGGATGCCGCCGATCATCTGCTCGATCTCCGCGGTGGACTGCTGGGTACGGTGAGCCAGTGCGCGTACCTCGTCGGCGACCACGGCAAAGCCACGGCCTGCCTCGCCAGCTCGGGCGGCCTCGATGGCGGCATTGAGCGCCAGCAGGTTGGTCTGGCCGGCGATGGCGCCGATCACATCCAGTACGCGGGTAATGTCGTTGGCGCTGTTGGCCAGCTGTTCGATCTCTGCGGCGGTGCCAGTGACGTCATCGACCAGGTGCTGGATCGAGGCGAGGGCCTGGTTGACCTGGTCTCGGCCGTCACGGGTGGTCTGGTCCGCACCCTGCGAAGCTTCGGCAGTGCTCACGGCGTTGCTGGCCACCTCCTCGACGGCGCTGGTCATCTGGTTGACCGCAGTGGCGGCCTGGTCGATCTCGGTGCTCTGCTGCAGCAAGCCACGGCTGGTGTCCTCGGTGACGCTGTGCAGCTCCTCCGAGGCCGAGGCCAGGCGGTTGGAGGACGCGGCGATCTTGCCAATAGTGTCGCGCAGGCTTTGCTGCATGCGGCGCAGGGCGTGCAGCAGCAACGCCGGTTCGTCCTGGCCAACGACCACGATCTCGTGGGTAAGGTCGCCAAGGGCAACGCGCTCGGCCACTATAACGGCCTCCGCCAGAGGCGTAACGACACTGCGGGTGAACAACAAGGCGATGGTGACCAGCACCAGCGTGATCAGCAACAGCGCAATGACGATGACGCGCAAGGCATCGTCTCCAACATCGCTGCTGTGCTGCGAGGCGGCGTGCGCACCTTTGTAGTTGAATTCGACCAGTGTCGTCAGCGCTTCCATCATATGGTCCGCCCGCTGGACCAGCGGGCCGCTGATCAGTTGCTTGGCTTGCGTCATGCGGCCTTCACTGATGCTCGCGAGTACCTGGAGCTGCAGGTCGGTGTATTGCTTGCGCGCCACGATGAAGGTATTGAACAGGTTGCGATCCTGCGGGCCATCGATGGTCAGCTCGTAGGCGTCCAGGCTGTTGCGCAACGCATCTTCAATGCTGTTGAGCAAGTGGATGCTCGCCCCCTCGCCGCTATTGTCCTCGAGGGCGGCACGCAGTGTGGCCGCACGCTCCTGGGCAAGGCTGGCACTGATTCCGTTGAGCGCGATCATGGCCGGTAGCCAGTTGACACGGATTTCATCCGTGGCACTGTCCATACGTTGCGTTTCGTACACGACGACCCCTCCCATGGACAAAATGAGAACAGCCAGGGTGGTGAAAAAGCAGCCAGCCCTTTTGCCGATTTTCATGTTTCTAAGCAGCATGGATATTCCTTGACGTGAGAAAAATTTGTACGTCAAGAGCATGGTGGAGCGGCGACTTACGGAGTAGTCGCCCGATACCACAAGGTACTGCGAGTTTTTCCGACTTTTTGTCCGCGTGAATTGTGATGTGACGGGGGCGCAGGGCTGCGCCCCACACTACTCTGGACGGTTCAGACCTTGAACTGCGCCACCATCCCATTCAGCTCCACCGCCAGGCGTGAAAGGTCCTGGGCCGCCGCGCTGGTCTGGTTGGCGCCAGCCGAAGTCTGCATTGCCAGGTCGCGGATGTTCACCAGGTTGCGGTCCACTTCCCGCGCCACCTGGGCCTGCTGCTCAGAGGCCGTGGCGATCACCAGGTTGCGCTGGTTGATCGTGGCGATTGCCTCGGCGATCAGCTCCAGGGCCTGGCCGGCCGATTGCGCCACTTCAAGGGTGCCGCCGGCGCGGCCCTGGCTGCGGTGCATGGCGCTGACCGCACGCTCGGTGCCGGTCTGGATGCCGTCGATCATCTGCTCGATTTCCGCCGTGGACTGCTGAGTGCGGTGGGCCAGGGCGCGCACTTCGTCGGCGACCACGGCGAAGCCGCGGCCCGCCTCGCCGGCACGGGCGGCCTCGATGGCGGCGTTGAGGGCCAGCAGGTTGGTCTGGCCGGCGATCGAACCGATCACGTCAAGCACCTGGCTGATCTGGTTGGCGTGGCTGGCCAACTGCTCGATTTCCTCGGCGGTGCCGGTCACGTCATCGACCAGGTGCTGGATCGAGGCCAGTGCCTGGTTGACCTGGTCGCGACCATCGCGGGTGGTGCGGTCGGCGCCCTGGGAGGCATCGGCGGTGCTCACGGCGTTGCTGGCCACTTCTTCGACGGCGGCGGTCATCTGGTTGACCGCGGTGGCGGCCTGGTCGATCTCGGCACTTTGCTGGTGCAGGCCGCGGCTGGTGTCCTCGGTGACCGTGTGCAGTTCCTCGGAGGCCGAGGCCAACTGGTCGGAGGAGGCGGCGATCCGCCGCAAGGTGTCGCGCAGGCTGTGCTGCATGCGGCTCAGGGCGCGCAGCAGCAAGGCCGGCTCGTCGCGGCCGAGCACGGTTATCTCGCGGGTCAGGTCGCCGGTGGCGACGCGCTCGGCCACGGCGACGGCGTCGGCCAGCGGGACGATGATGCTGCGGGTGAGGAGGGTGGCGATGCCGACCAGCGCGAGCTGGATCACGGCGATGGCGCCGATGATCAGGGCAAAGGCTTCGTCGGAGGCCGCGCTGCTGCGCTGCGAGGCCTGCTCGGCGCCCTGGGTGTTGTAGGCGATCAGTTCGCCCAGGGCCTTCATCATGCTGTCGGCGTACTCGGCCAGCGGGCCGTTGACCAGGCGACGGGCTTCGTCCAGCTGATCGTTGCCGGCGGCGTTGCGAATGGCTTTCTGCAGGCCGTGGTAACGCTCGCTAAGACCGATGAAGGCATCGAACAGGGCGCGGTCGTCGGCTTCGATGATGGTGCGCTCGTAGGCCTTGAGGTCGCTTTCGAGCTGCTGGTTGACCTGGACGATCTTGTCCAGGGTGGCGTGGCGGGCGCTGCTGCTGTCCTCCAGGACACTGCGCAAGGTGAGGGCACGGGCTCGGCCCAAGTTGCTGCTGACCTCGCCCAGGGCGAGTACCGCGGGCATCCAGGTGATGCGGATTTCGTCGGTGGCGCTGTCCATCCTGCGGGTTTCGTAGAGGGCGACCAGGCCCATGGCCAGGACCAGGATCCCGAGCAGGGTGAACATTCCTGCTGCCCGAATGCCGATCTTAACGTTCCGTAACTGCATGCGACGCTCCTTGACGGTGGCTGCAGGCGTCAAGAGCGCGGACGGACCGGGCTCGGCTGGTAGGGCTCTCGATGCACTGCGAAAGGGGTTATATCCTCACGGTTCATGTTGTTTTTTCCGAATGATGACACAGTGCCACTATTATTGACCAGTCGTTCAATGAAAGCCCGCCCCCCTTGGTATGCCGTCACTTGCTGACTGCATGCCTCCATTCCGTCGCAAAAAGGGCCGCAGAGCGGCCCTTTCTTGATCATGCAACGATCGGGATCAATGGGTCGGCAGCCGCCAGCGCCTGGGCGCGATCCGCTGCCGGGGGGTAGATCCACACCGTGTTGATCTGGCGCTTGAGGTGCTTGCCGTCCTCGCCCTGCAGGTGCAGTTCGCGTTCCCAGCCTTCGCTGTAGGCCGCGCCCCATTCGCCCAGGTCCAGGCAGGTGACGTACTTGGGCTGGCGATAGATCACCGGCTCCACGCCCAGCAGGTCGGCCATGGCGTTGTTGCCCGAATGGCGGCCCATGGGAATGGCGTGCTGGCAGGTCATCAGCGCGTGGTTGCCCAGGTCGTCGACCGCGGCGCGGGCGACATCGCCGGTGGCGTAGATGTAGTCCTGGCCAACGACTTTCAGGTGACCGTCGACTTTCAGGCGGCCCAGGCCGTCACGCTCGCCCGCGACCTGGGCGGTCAACGGGCTGGCCTTGACCCCCACGGTCCAGATCACGGTCTTGCTGGCGATGTATTCGCCGTTGTCCAGGGTCACGCCCCCCGCATCCACCGCCACCACCGAGGTGCCAGTCAGCCATTGCACGCCGGCCTGCTCGCTGGCGCTGACGATGGCCGGGGTGATCCCGGCGCCGAGCGCGGCACCGATGCTGGCGCCACGGTCGATCAGCACCACGCGGGCCTGGCCTTCGCCGAGGATGGCGCGCAGCCGGGATGGCAGCTCGGTGGCCGTTTCGATACCGGTGAAGCCACCGCCGCACACTACCACGGTGTTGCGCGCCGGGGAGGCCGGCAGGCTGGCCAGGCTGTGCAGGTGCTGCTCCAGGCGAGTGGCCGACTCCATCTGGTCGACATCGAAGGTGTGCTCGGCCAGGCCCGGGACGGCGGGGCGGGCCACCTGGCTGCCGGCGGCGAGGATCAGGCGATCGTAGGCGAGCTGGTGCGGGCGGCTGTCGGCATCGCGATAACCGACCTGGCGGGCGTCGCTGTCGATGGTGTCGACGGTGCCGTGGATGAACTCCACCCCCACCACGTCGAACAGTGCCTCCAATGGCGCCTGCAAGCTGTGCACGTCGGCTTCGTAGAAGCGTGGGCGGATCCGCAATTGCGGCTGCGGGGCCAGCACACTGATGCGCACGTCGCCGCGCTGGGCCTGGTCGAGCAGGCGGGCGGCGCTCAGGGCGCTCCAGACACCGGCAAAGCCGGCACCGATGATCAGGATACGAGAGGTCATGAAGGTGCTCCGCAAGGTAGGAAAGGGCTTCGACGAAGCATGTGCTGCTTGTCGAATAACTGCGACTGTATTGGTCGTAGTTTAATCCGGCAAGTGTTTTTTACGCATCGGGTTGTTCGCCAACCGCCATGAAACGCGCAGATACCTTGTGTTTACTGGCGTAAAGCGCGGTCTTGATCGGCCAGTGCGACGACGGGCGGCTACGCCCGGCTTTGCTTGCCAGCGCTGAAGGGCGTACTATTTGCGACAAAGTCAGTCGGAGATTCATATGTCCCTCTACAGTGCAGGCGTCGAGTACGGCATCCACTGCCTGCTGTTCCTGGTGGACGAGCGTGGCGACAGCCGCGAGTCCAGCGTGCGCGACCTGGCCGAGCTGCAGGGGGTGCCCCAGGAGTACCTGGCCAAGGTCTTCACCAAGCTCGCCCGGGCCGGGCTGGTCGCCGCGACCGAAGGCGTGCGCGGCGGGTTTCGCCTGGCGCGGCCTTCCGACGAAATCACCGTGCTGGATATCGTCACGGCCATCGATGGGCCGAAGAAGCTCTTCGATTGCCGGGAGATCCGCGAGCGCTGCGCGGTGTTCGAAGGTTCGGCGCCAGGCTGGGCGACCGAGGGCACCTGTGCGATCCACGCGGTGATGCTGGGGGCGCAGAAACGCATGGAGGAGGCGCTGGCCCAACAGACCATCCTCGACCTGGCGCGGCGGTTCGGGCGCAAGGCGCCGGCCGAGTTCGGGCAGAAGGTCAATGACTGGATGAGCGAGCGACGCGACGGCAAGGGCAGCGCTGGCGATATTCCGTTGCAGGCGGTCTGACCGCCTGGACCACCACGGAAAATGCTGCTCAACCCCCAGGTAAATCCTTGCCTGGGTGATCCGCCCGCGCGCCTCAAGGCGAGGTAAGCTGACAGGAAAATCCCGCGCGCCGCCCACGGCGCCAGAGAGGTCAGCGTGGCTTCCTACACCTTGCGCCAACTGAAGTACTTCGTCACCACCGTGGAGGCCGGCAGCGTCGCCGAGGCCTCGCGCCAGTTGTACATCGCCCAGCCTTCGATCTCCACGGCGATCAAGAGCCTGGAAGAGAGCTTCGGCGTGCAGCTGTTCATACGCCATCACGCCCAGGGCGTGTCACTGACGCCCAGCGGCAAGCGTTTCTACGCCAAGACCCGGTCCCTGTTGCAGATGGCCCACGAGTTCGAGCAGAACGCCCTGGCCGATAACGACACGGTGGCCGGGCAGATCGACATCGGCTGCTTCGAGACCGTGGCGCCGCTGTATTTGCCGCGGCTGATCGCAGGCTTTCGCGAGCGCTACCCAGGGGTGGACATCCGCCTGCGCGACGGCGAGCAACAGGACCTGATCCAGGGGCTGACGGCCGGTACCTTCGACCTGGCGTTTCTCTATGACCATGACCTGGACGGCACCATCGAGACCGAGCCGCTGATGCCGCCACAGAAACCCTATGTGCTGCTGCCGGAAAAGCACCGCTTCGCCGGCCAGGCCCAGGTGTCATTGCGTGACCTGTGCCCCGAACCGATGATCCTGCTCGACGTGGCGCCCAGCCGCACCTACTTCGTCAGCCTGTTCAACGAACTGGGGCTGACGCCGAACATCGTCTTCAGCTCCCCGTCGATCGAGATGGTCCGGGGCATGGTGGGGCAGGGCTTCGGTTTCTCGCTGCTGGTCACCCGGCCGCACTCGGAATTCACCTACGACGGGCAGCGCCTGGTGACGCTGGCGATTGCCGAGCCAGTGACGCTGTCGGGGTTGGCGGCGGCGCACCTCAAGCGTGTGCAACTGACCAAACCGGCGCAGTTGTTCGTGGAGTTCTGCCGTGAGGAACTGGCAAGGATGTAGTGCTGACCGCCCGTCGCCTGCAGTGTGAAGACGACCGAACGTTGCCCGGCCAGCGGTTTCTTCCACTAAGGTGCTAGAGGCATTGAGGCGTTGTCATCACTGGGGCGAATGGACCTGCGCCTCTTCATGGGCAATCTCAATTGGCATCCTGCCCGTCGAGGGCGTACCACACCCAACAGGCCATCCAGTACAAGAGAGGGTCGTACCATGTCGTTGATTGGCGTTTCGATGCTTGAGATGCGGCAGATGATCGAACAGGCCTGCCTGCCCGACCGCTGCGAGGTGAGCTGTGCGGACGGCGAGCACCTCACCATTCGTCTGGGCCAGGGCTCGAGCCTGGACGATTGCCTTACCGTGAGGGACGTGCCGATTGCCAGCCTCAATACCTGCCATGACCTGCTGGGCCTTGTGAGTCGGGTCAAGGCACAACGTGATGCCCCGCCGGCGCCCGCAAAGCGATTGCCTGACGTCATTGCAACTCGAGCAGCAGGTTGATGCCGCCGTCGCCGCATTTGACGTGTTCACGGACCACGCCCCGATAATTGCGCCCCTCCCAGGCGAAGGCGACGCTGTGCGCCTTCTCCACCTTGCCGGGTAACGGCGGTTCAATATGCAGGCGCAGCGCGGGGCGGCCCTGCAGGCTGAGGGCGGCCAACTGGACCTGACACATGGCGCGTTGGGCCACCGGGCCGAACAGGGTATCGCGGACGAAGTCCAGTTCCAGGCAAGCGCAAGGGGCACGACAGGGCATCTTCATGGTGGCTTTCCGACGAGAGAGGCATACCTCGAAGGTTGGAAGCCTAAAGGCGCGAGACGTTCAAATTTATTTCAGTTGGCCTCTGGCATGGGCACGGTCCCTATGGAGCCGGCTTGCCGGCGATGGGCCGCAAGCCTTCAGGGTTCACGGTGCGCCAAGAATCTCCAGCACTTTGTCGCGCAACTGGTCGATGCTGAACGGCTTGCCGATCAGGTGCATGCCTGGGGGCACGTTGAAGCTCTCGGCGTAGCCACTGGCGAACAGCACCGGCAGGTTCGGCCGGCTTTCCCGAGCCTTGGCCGCCAACTTCTCGCCGCGCAGGTCAGGCAACCCCACGTCGGTCATCAACAGCGCCAGCGATTGCGTGGGGTCCTCGATGATCTTGAGGGCCGCGGCAGCGCTGTCGGCCTCGATGGCGGCATAGCCCAGTTCGTCGAGCACTTCGACTATCAGCATGCGAACGATGTCGTCGTCTTCGACTACCAGAAGGTGCATTGTGTGGATCCTGTTTCGATGGATTGTCTCTACTCTGTGCGCGGGGCCTGGGCAGAAGTTCCCAAGCTTAACGGCATGGGCAAATAGATGGAACGATTGCTGCAGACAGGCTTCAAATACTGGCTAAATGCCCTGCCGGTTCCGCAAAAGCTGGTTAGACTCGCTGTATTCGCGGTCGGTCTGGCGCAGGGCAATACTTACACGACGTAGACGCCGGTCTGTTCAATGGACTTATTTCGCTCGGGCACTTTCACATGATTCAAGCAGCCTCGATGGACCAACGCAGTTTTCGCAAACTGCTGAGCCGCAACGTCGGCCTGCCCCTGGGAGTGGGGCTACTGGGCGCCGTGGCCTTTGTCGCGGTGATCTACTACCTGCTTTCGGCCATGCAGTGGGTCGAGCACACCGATCGGGTGATCGGCAATGCCAACGAGACGATCAAGCTGTCGATCGACATGGAAACCGGCATGCGCGGCTATCTGCTGACAGGCGAAGAGCGTTTCCTCGACCCCTATGAAGTGGCAAAGCCACGCATCTTCGGCAGCCTGGACAGCCTGCGGGCAATGGTGGCCGACAACCCTCAGCAAGTCGACCGCATCGACCGCATTGCGGCGCTGCAGCGCGAGTGGAACACCTTCGGCAACGAAGTCATCAGCCAGCGGCGCAGCCAGCAGGGTGATGTGGTGTCGTCGATTGGCCGTGGCCGCGGCAAGCGCCTGACCGACGAGATCCGCAAGGAGTTCGAGACCTTCATCAACACCGAGCAGCAACTGCGCACGACGCGCAACGAGACGGTCAGCACGGTCACCATGACCGCCATCTCGGCGTTCGTGCTGTTCATCGTAGCCCTGAGCGCGTTGCTCGCCTACCTGGGGCGGCGTGACCTGCTGGCCTTGTCGGCCAGTTACGTGGAAAACCTGGAGGCCCAGCAGCGCGCCACCGAGCGCCTCGAACACCAGGCCTGGCTACGGGCCGGGCAGACGCAGTTGTCCGAGCAGGTCCTGGGCCAGCTGACCCTGCCGATGCTGGGCGACAACATCCTGCGTTTTTTTGCCGGCTACCTGGGTAGTGTGGTCGGGGCCCTGTACGTGCGCGACGAGCATGGCAGCCTGGTGCGTGTCGCCAGCTACGGGCTCGATGCCGAACAGCAGGCCCGCGACCCCCGCCTGGGCGATCATGGCAGCCTGCTTGGCCAGGCGGTGATCCAGGGCCGCCTATTGTCCCTGGACAATCTGCCCGAGGATTACTACCGGCTCAGTTCCGGCCTGGGCAGCGGCCTGCCGCGCAGCGGCGTGCTGGTGCCGGCCCGCGAGGACGGACGGATCAATGGCGTGCTGGAGCTGGGGTTCCTGCGCATGTTGCAGACGCGCGACTGCGAGCTACTGGAGCGCGTGGCCGAGAACGTCGGCGTGTCCATCGAAAGCGCCCGCTATCGCCAGCGCCTGCAGGAAGTGCTGGCCGAGACCCAGCAGCTCAACGAAGAACTGCAGGTGCAGCAGGAGGAGCTCAAGACCGCCAACGAGGAGCTCGAGGAGCAGTCGCGGGTGCTCAAGGAATCCCAGGCCCACCTGGAGACCCAGCAGGCCGAACTTGAGCAGACCAATGAGCAACTGGCCGAGCGCACCGAGGCCCTGGACCGCAAGAACAGCGAGCTGAACCAGGCCCAGGTCGAGTTGCAGGCCCGCGCCGACGACCTGCAGCGCTCGAGCAAGTACAAGTCCGAGTTCCTTGCCAACATGTCCCATGAACTGCGCACGCCGCTCAACAGCTCGCTGATCCTGGCCAAGCTGCTGGCCGAGAATGCCGAAGGCAATCTCAGCGAGGAGCAGGTGAAATTCGCCGAGTCGATCTATTCGGCTGGCAACGACTTGCTCAACCTGATCAACGATATTCTCGACATCGCCAAGGTCGAGGCCGGCAAGCTGGAAGTGCGCGCCGAAAGCACCCCGCTGGAGCGCCTGGTCGAAGGCCTGCAGGGCATGTTCCGGCCGTTGGCGCAGGACAAGGGCCTGTCCTTCGCCGTGCAGCTGGAGCAGCCGTTGCCGGCGTCCCTGTTCACCGACCGTCAGCGCCTGGAACAGATTCTCAAGAACCTGCTGTCCAACGCCATCAAGTTCACCGAGCGCGGCCAGGTCAGCCTGCGCATCAGCCACCAGACGGGCCTGGGCATCGTCTTCGCGGTGCGCGACACCGGCATAGGCATTGCCGCCGACCAGCAGCAGGCGATCTTCGGCGCCTTCCACCAGGTCGATGGCACCAGCAACCGGCGCTATGGCGGCACGGGCCTGGGCTTGTCCATCTCCCGTGACCTGGCCCACCTGCTTGGCGGACAGATCAATGTCGACAGCAGCCCGGGGCAGGGCAGCGTGTTCAGCCTGATCTTGCCCGAGCACTTCGAGCCCTCCGCGCAGCAGGTCGAGGTGCACAGCCTTCGCCCGGCGGTCGACGAACTGCCGCCGCCACCGCCAGTGCCGACACCCGTGCGCAGCGAGCGTCCGACCCCGGCCTTTGCCGATGACCGCGAGCGGGCGCCGTTCGGCAACCGCTGCATCCTGGTGATCGAGGACGAGCCGAATTTCGCCCGCATCCTCTTCGACCTGGCCCACGAGCTGGGTTACAGCTGCCTGGTTGCCCATGCCGCCGACGAGGGCTTCGAGCTGGCCGCCCAGTACTTGCCCGACGCTATCCTGCTGGACATGCGCCTGCCTGACCATTCCGGGCTCACCGTGCTGCAGCGCCTGAAGGAGCAGGCCAGTACCCGGCACATTCCGGTGCATATCATTTCGGTCGAGGACCGGGTCGAGGCGGCCATGCACATGGGCGCGGTGGGCTACGCGGTCAAGCCCACCAGCCGCGAGGAGCTCAAGGCAGTGTTCGGTCGCCTGGAGGCCAAGCTGACGCAGAAGCTCAAGCATATCCTGCTGGTGGAGGACGACGACCTGCAGCGCGAGAGCATCGCCCGCCTGATCGGCGACGACGATATCCAGATCACTGCCGTAGCCATGGCCCAGGACGCCCTGGCGCTGCTGCGCGAGAACATCTACGACTGCATGATCATCGACCTCAAGCTGCCCGACATGCTCGGCAATGAGCTGCTCAAGCGCATGACTGCCGAAGACATTCGCAGCTTCCCGCCGGTGATCGTCTACACCGGGCGCAACCTCACCCGCGAGGAGGAGGCCGACCTGCTCAAGTATTCGCGCTCGATCATCATCAAGGGCGCGCGTTCGCCCGAGCGCCTGCTCGACGAGGTGACGCTGTTCCTGCACAAGGTCGAGTCGCAGCTGTCCAACGAACGCCAGCGCATGCTCAAGACCGCCCGCAGCCGCGACAAGGTGTTCGAGGGGCGCAAGATCCTGCTGGTGGACGATGATGTGCGCAATATCTTCGCCCTGACCAGCGCCCTGGAACACAAGGGCGCCATCGTCGAGATCGGGCGCAACGGGCGTGAGGCCATAGAATGCCTGGAAGCCAACGACGACATCGACCTGGTACTGATGGACGTGATGATGCCGGAAATGGACGGCTACGAGGCGACCCGGCTGATCCGCCAGCAACCGCGCTGGCGCAAGCTGCCGATCATCGCCGTGACCGCCAAGGCGATGAAGGACGACCAGCAGCGTTGCCTGCAGGCTGGGGCCAACGACTACCTGGCCAAACCGATCGAGCTGGACCGCCTGTTCTCGCTGATCCGGGTCTGGCTGCCGCAATTGGAGCGAATCTGAAATCTTGACCAGTGAACGCAATACCGATATCGAGATCCGGCTGCTGATCGAGGCGATCTACCTCAAGTACAGCTACGATTTTCGCGATTACTCCGGCGCTTCGATCAAGCGCCGGATCCTCCATGCCGTGCGCCAGTTCGACTGCCGCACGGTATCGTCGTTGCAGGAGCGGGTGCTGCACGACCCGGGCATGTTCCTCGAGCTGCTGCAGTACCTGACGATCCCGGTCAGCGAGATGTTCCGCGACCCCGGGCACTTCCTGGCACTGCGCAACGAAGTGGTGCCGCTGCTGCGCACCTGGCCGTCGCTGAAGATCTGGATCGCCGGTTGCAGCACCGGCGAGGAGGTGTACTCCATGGCCATCCTGCTGCGCGAGGAAGGCCTGCTCGAGCGCACCATCCTCTATGCCACCGACATCAATCCACACTCGTTGGAGCGGGCCAAGCAGGGTATCTACTCGATGCAGAGCATGCGTGAGTACGAAGAGAACTACCGCAAGGCCGGAGGCCGGCGCGACTTTTCCGAGTACTACACCAGCGCCTATGGCAACGCCATCATGGACGCCAGCCTGCGTGACAACGTGACCTTCGCCGATCACAGCCTGGCCACTGACAGCGTGTTCTCCGAGACGCAACTGGTGTCGTGCCGCAATGTGTTGATCTACTTCAACAAGGGCCTGCAGGACCGTGCCCTGGGGCTGTTCCACGAGTCGCTGTGCCACCGCGGTTTCCTGGTGCTGGGCAGCAAGGAGTCGGTGGACTTCTCGGCCTACGGCGAGCGTTTCGAGCCGTTGGTGCGGCCCGAGCGGATCTACCGCAAGACATGAACAGCGTGCGTGCGATTGTCATTGGCGCCTCGGCGGGTGGCGTGTCGGCACTGTTCAGCGTGCTCGGCGCGCTGCCCGACCATTTTGCCATCCCGGTGTTGTGCGTGCTGCACCTGCCCGATGATCGCCACAGCCAGCTGGCCGAGGTGCTGCAACGCCGCCTGCGCCGCCCGGTTCGCGAGGCCTTCGACAAGGCGCGGATAGAGCCGGGGCTGATCTATGTGGCGGGGCCGGGCTATCACCTGTCGGTGGAGCGTGATTGCACCTTGTCGTTGAGCCAGGAGGAACCGGTGCATTTCTCGCGACCGGCCATTGATATTCTTTTCGAGTCGGCCGCCGACGCCTATGGCCCGGAGCTGCTCGGCGTATTGCTCACCGGGGCCAATGAAGACGGTGCCCGAGGGCTTCTGCATATCAGACAAAGCGGTGGCCGGACGGTCGTCCAGGACCCCCGCGAAGCACAGGTCGCGTTGATGCCGGAGGCCGCCCTGGCCCTGCACGACCCGGACCATATTCTTTCCCTGAGTGGTATCGGGCAGTTGCTCGCTACCCTGGAACCCAGCGCATGCTAAGTCACATCACCGCGAAACTGCTGATCGTCGACGACCTGCCGGAAAACCTGCTGGCCCTGGACGCCCTGATCCACGGCGATGACCGCGAGGTGTACCAGGCCCAGTCCGCCGACGAGGCGTTGTCGCTCCTGCTCGAGCACGAGTTCGCCCTGGCCATTCTCGATGTGCAGATGCCGGGCATGAACGGTTTCGAGCTGGCCGAGCTGATGCGCGGCATGGAGAAGACCCGCAACATCCCCATCGTCTTCGTCAGTGCCGCCGGGCGCGAGATGAACTATGCCTTCAAGGGTTACGAGAGCGGGGCGGTGGATTTCTTGCACAAACCACTGGAAACCCTGGCGGTGAAGAGCAAGGTGTCGGTGTTTGTCGACCTGTTCCGTCAGCGCAAGGCGCTGGACCGTCAGTTGCAGGCTTTGGAGCAGGGCCGCCAGGAGCAGGAACTGTTGCTCAACCAGTTGCAGCTGGCCCGTGGCGAGCTGGAGCGGGCGGTGCGCATGCGCGACGACTTCATGTCGATCGTCTCCCATGAGGTGCGTACGCCACTCAACGGGCTGATCCTGGAAACCCAGTTGCGCCGCATGCACCTGTCCCGCGGCAACCTCGCGGCGTTCAGCGAGGACAAGCTCAAGGCCATGGTCGAGCGCGACGAGCGTCAGATCAACAGCCTGATCCGCCTGGTCGAGGACATGCTCGATGTCTCGCGGATTCGCACCGGCAAGCTGTCGATCCGGCCGCGCACCTTCGACCTTGGCCAGCTGGTACGCGGGCTGGTGGAGAACTTCGCCGCCCAGGCCAGCGCGGTGGATACCGTCATCGAGCTGCAGCGTTGCGATGCCTTGCAGGGCGAGTGGGACGAATTCCGGATTGAACAGGTGGTGGCCAACCTGTTGTCCAATGCCTTGCGCTACGGCAATCGCAAGCCTGTGCAGGTGCGGGTGTTCGAAGAGGATGCCATGGCCTGCGTGCAGGTGCAGGACCAGGGTATCGGCATCGATGCGCAGAACCAGCAGCGGATCTTCCAGCAGTTCGAGCGTGTCGCCGCGCAGCAGGCCAGTGGCGGCCTGGGCCTGGGGCTGTACATTTCCGAGCAGATCATCCTCGCCCATGGCGGGCGGATCCAGGTCCACAGCCAGGTTGGAGCAGGGTCGACGTTCACTGTCCAGCTGCCGCTATCGGTGTTGCCGCACGCCTGTGACCAGACCCGGGCAACCTCTGCGTAAAGCTGCGGTCTGATAGCCAACCTATTGAATTCGAAGGCGTTGTCATGAGTGAAGATGCACAAGACGTGGTACTGGTGGTCGAGGACGAGCCGGCGATCCGCATGATCCTGCGCGATTACCTGGCAGGCGAGGGCTACCACGTGCTGGTGGCCGAGGATGGCGAGCAGGCGTTCGCGATCCTGGCCAGCAAGCCGCACCTGGACCTGATGGTCACCGATTTCCGCCTGCCGGGCGGGATTTCCGGGGTGGAGATTGCAGAGCCTGCAGTGAAACTGCGACCTGACCTGAAGGTGATCTTCATCAGCGGCTACCCGGCGGAGATTCTCGAGTCCGGCAGCCCGATCGCACGCAAGGCGCCGATCCTGGCCAAGCCGTTCGACCTGGATACCCTCCACGAGCAGATCCAGACGTTGCTGCGCTAGCTGCGAGCACGTGGCCGGTTAAAGTGGGAGCGGGCTTGCCCCGCGATGGCGCGCATGCAGGATGACACCGGCGGGGCCGGTGATCGCGGGGCAAGCCCGCACGCAGCCCTGGGGAGCCTGCGACGAGGCTTACCCGATCTGCGTACGCAGCAATGCCATGGCCCGGTCAACCTGCTGTTCGTCGTTGAGCAGGCTCGGCGCGAAGCGGATCACCGGCCCGGCGTCGCGGTCCACGGCATCGACCATGACCTTGTTGGCATTCAGGTAGGCGGCCACGGCATCGGGATCGCGATCCTTGATGCGGAAGAAGGTGAAGCCTGCGGAGAACTCGCGGCTGGCCGGAGTTACCAGCTCCACGGCGCGGTGTTCGGCGAGCCGCGCCTTGAGGTAGTCGTTGAGCTGGTGGATACGCGCCTGGACATCGGCCTTGCCCAGCTCCAGGTGCAGCTTGAAGGCCTCGCCCAGCGCCCAGCGGTGCTCAAAGGCGTGGTACCCGCCCGGGGTCATGATGGTGCCAAAGTCCTCGTTGCGCGAAAAGGTGGCGAAGGTCGGTGTCAGGTGCTGCATCTGCTCGGACGCCGCGCAGATGATCCCGGTGCCGCGTGGGCCGAACATCCACTTGTGGGTGCCGGCGATGAAGTAGTCGCAGTTGAAGTCGGCGAAGCGGGCGTTTTCCACGCCGAAGCCATGCACGCCATCCACCACGTAGACAATGCGCTCGGCCTCGTCGCGGTTGCGGTTGTGCTGGCGCACCAGCTCGCCGATGGCGCCCACCGGCAGCTTGACGCCGCTGCCCGAATGCACCCAGGTCATGCCCAGCACCCGGGTTTCAGGGCGAATGCTGCGGTCGATCACGCTCAGCACCCGGTCGGTGGACACGTCGCCCGGCTTGTCGAACAGGCGCAGCTTGCGCACCTGGGTGCCGTGCTGGCGCTGACGGAAGGCCAGGCAGTTGTGGGTCGAGTAGTGCTCGTGCTCGGTGGTCAGGATCTCCTGGTGCGACGCCACGTGCAGGCCACCGTAGATCATGCCCAGGCCCTCGGTGGTGCTGCCGGTAAGGGCGACCTGGCGGGGGCGCACGTCCAGATAGCGGCCTGCCCACTCGCGGACCTCATCCTCGCGCTGCCATTCGTACTGGCTCTCCCAGTCCATGCACACCGCAGGGTTGTGGTCGAGGGTGGCGCGGTGGCGGTCGATCGCATCCTGTACCGGCCGCGGGTGGGCGGTGATCAGGAAGTTGGCGAAGTGCGCGACATCCGGCGCGAGGGGGAACAGCTGGCGCAACTGACGCCATTTGTCCGGGCCCTGCAATGACGCCGGGGTGGCGGTGGCGGCCAGGGCGCTTGGCAGCAACGGCAGGCTGGCCGCCAGGGCGGCGGCCTGCTTGAGGAAGGCGCGCCGATCAGTCATGGCGGGTTTCCTGGGCGGTATTGGCGAGCTGGGCCACGGGGTTGGCGGCTTTCTGCACCTGCCCCCAGACGCGCAGGAAGTTGCCTGCCCAGAGCTTGGCAATATCGGTTTCGGAATAGCCACGGGTCAGCAGTTCGGCGGTCACGTTGCGGATCTCGCCGACGTTCATGAAGCCAGTAACGCCGCCACCATCGTTGAAGTCGGAGCTGATGCCGACATGATCGATGCCCATCTTCTTCACGGCGTAGTCGATGGCGTCGACATACTCCTTGAGGCCGGCGCGGGGCTCTTCGTCGACGATGGCGTACAGGCTGCTGGCGTATTCGCCGAAGCGCGCCTCTGGCCAGATGGCGATGATCGGGTCGCCCGGCATCAGTGCGTTGGTCAAACCTTGCAACGGTTGCAGGTCGAAGCGTGCGCGCAGGGCTTCGAGTTTCTCCAGGGTCGGCTTGCTCAGGGGCTTGAGGTAAGTGGTGAAGGCCACCACCTGAAGCACGCCGCCGCTGTCCTTGATCAGTTGCATCTCTTTGTCGGACAGGTTGCGCGGAATGTCCACCAGCGCCCGTGGCGCCGAATGCGAGGCCACGAACGGCGCGCGGCTCAGGCGGGCGACATCTTCCAGGGCCTGGGTGGACATCTGCGAGACATCGATGATCACCCCCAGGTCGTTGAGCCGCTTGACCGCCTGCTCGCCCAGTGGCGACAGGCCGCCGAAGGCGTCGGGGGTGTCATTGAAGAATGGCAGTGGCCGCGAGGAATCGGCCCAGGCATTGTTGCCGGTGTAGCTGAAGCCGAACATGCGCATGCCGCGCTTGGTCCACAGGTCGAGCTGCGACAGGTCGCTGCCCAGTGGGTAGGCGTTAAGCATGCTGATGAAGATGGCGAATTTGCCTTCGCCGTTCAGGCGCCGGAAGTCGTCCGGTGTGTAAGCGATGCCGACCTGGTTGGGGAAGTCGCGCACGATGCCGCTGATGATCTTGTAGCGCACTTCCTGCTGGTTGCGGGCCTCGTCGATAAAGCCAGGGGTGGGGCGGTGCGGCGCGTTCGGGCCGTTCCACAGCTCCGGCCAGCCGAAGATGGTCAGCGCCGCGCCGGACAGCCGGCCCTTGGCCGCCTTGGCCAGGTCGAACTGGCCATGGCCGTCCTTGTCTGCTTCGTAACCGGTGCTGCCGTAGCCCAACGGCACGGTGACATGGCTGTCGAAGGAGAGCATGTGCTCATGCAGGTCGTTGGCCTGCTGCACGATTGCACGGGGGTAGCCGCCGTCCTGTTTCCAGAAGTAATAGCCGGCGGCTCCACCCAGGGCGGCCACCAGGGCCAGGGGCAGGCCGATGTACAAGGCTTTGCGGGAACGGGTCTTGGTCATTGCCATCTCGTTGCGGGGCTGATCGGGTCGGCCTGCCGGCTGGGCAGGGCCTGGGTATCAGGTGGACGAACGAATGGTCGGCAAATTTACCCGTGCAGGCGAGGCTAAATGCCGGAAACGCAACGCATACGGCAAGGGCTGGCTTGCCCGCGAGGGTGTCGGCGCGGCGCAGGTCCGTTTCCATTGATTGATGATTCAAGAACGGGGAGGGCTGGCCGATAACTGCCTAGTAAGAATCCACCTCAAGGAAGGTAAGAAATGGTTGGAATAACCGCAGCCAATCTCAACATCCCCAGCGTTGCCGGCGCCACGCCTGCGGCCACTTCGAATGCCTCGCCCGGCACGCCTACGGTAGACGAGCGGGGCGGCCTGGCGTTCAAGGGCGACGCGTTCAAGAGCGAGACCAAGGCCGCACAGCTTGAAAGCAGCCTTGAAAGTAACGAAGAGCCGGCCATCAAGGAGCAGCGCGAGCAGATCAAGCGCCTGCAGAAGCAGTTGGCCGAAGAGCAGAAACAACTGGCCCAGTTGATGGAGCAAGCAAGGCGCGATCCGTCCAAGATGGCGGCGGTCACGGCCAAGCAGGCCAGTATCGCCACCCTCACCGGCCTGATCATGGCGGCTACCGCGCAATTGCTCGAAGCACTGCGCCAGTCCGGCGGCAACAGCGCCGGCGGCTCGGTCGACACCAGCGCCTGAGGCCTGCGGTCAATGTGACATGGGGCTGCCTTGCAGCCCCATGGCCAGGTCTTCAGTCCACCGCCACGCGGGCGCGGTTCTGCCGCTCGCTCTTGTACTGCATGGCCACCGCCGGAGCCGGCTTCGCCGCGCCGGTTTCCAGCCATTGGCGCATGCGGCTGGCGTCGGCGAAGTGGGTGTACTTGCCGAAGGCATCGAGGATCACCATGGCCACCGGACGGTTGTCCATCTTCGTCAACAGCACCAGGCAGTGCCCCGCCTCGTTGGTGAAGCCGGTCTTGGTCAGCTTGATGTCCCAGTTGCTCTTGTTCACCAGGTGGTCGGTGTTACGGAAACCCAGGGTGTAATTGGGCTTGCGGAACGCCACGGTCTTTTCGCGGGTAACCGACAGCTCGCTGAGCATCGGGTACTTGCGCGAGGCCATCAGCAGCTTGGCCAGGTCCTGGGCGGTGGAGACGTTCAAGGTCGACAGGCCGGTCGGCTCGACGTAGCGGGTGTGGCTCATGCCCAGGCTGCGGGCCTTGGCGTTCATCGCCTTGATGAACGCGCCATAGCCACCGGGGTAGTGGTTGGCCAGTGAGTTGGCCGCACGGTTTTCCGACGACATCAGGGTGATCAGCAACGTCTCGCGACGGTTCAGCTCGCTGCCCAGCCGTACCCGGGAATACACGCCTTTCATTTCCGGGTTGTTGGCGATGGTCATGGTGAGCATTTCGTCCATGGGCAGCTTGGCGTCGAGCACGACCATCGCGGTCATCAACTTGGTGACCGAGGCGATGGGGCGCACGCGATCGGCGTGGCTGGAATACAGCTCCTTGTTGGTGTTGAGGTCGATCAACAGGGCGCTGCCGGACGCCAGGTGCAGTTTGCTCGGGTCACGCTGGACCTGGGCCGGGGGTTGTGCAGCAGCGGTCGACGGTAGGGTCGCGGTTCCTGTGAGCAACAGCAGCAGGCTGAGGATGGACAGGGAAGTTTTCACGTTGAGGCTCACTAAATGTTGGTATGTCGTTGGCTGTGCAAGGGTTTCCCCCAAAAAACCGTTGCATTCTGGAGTATGGCCGAACGGCTGTCGAATGCCTTATATCCAAAGGGCGTAAGGTGAACGAAATTTAATCCTGTACCAATTCTGCACCAATGACTGCCGATTCCAGCTTGGCAAGCTCGGACAAGTCACTCGCTGAATTCATTGAAGTGGGGAAGACGCTGGCGGGCAGCGCCGATTTGAGCTATTGCTTCGATCTTGATCAACCACTCAAGGCGCGTGAGATGAAGCGATTACTGCTGTTGGCTTTGCTGGTAGCGTCAGGCGCGGCTCAGGCTGGTGTTCCACTGCTGAACGCAACATGCCCTGGGAAAATTGAAGTCCACGCGGACGAGGGCGGCCCGATCTACATCAATGGCAAAGAGGGCAAACTGAAGAAGTTCAACGAGAACTACTTCGAAGCCAAAGCCAGCGGAGTGACCATTTCGCTATCGATCAACCCGGACGGCTCCCCGAGCGTCTCATACACCGGAAGGAACCGGGCCAACGGCATTTGCCAGGTGAAGGCGCAGGGCTCTTAGGCTCTGTATGAAAAGCCTTGATACTCGGTAATGCTGCGTTGAAACAGCCTGGTGCGCCAGCCCGGTCGGAATGCTCATTTACAACCCGTAAAGTCGAACGCGACTCCGACCGTTCCTAGGCGGTTTTCGCCTTGCCTGACCTTCGTCCAAAGGCTTTTCATACAGCGCCTAGATCGAAGTTACGATCGCAAGAGCCAGCTGCTCATCAGACATATAAGGTTGGCTGTAGGCTGAATGGTAGTACCGGACTGCTTGCTCAAATTGAGCTCCCCGTATCTCGCCACCTGAACCGATAAACGCCAGTGCGTCGGCTTTTGCCGATTTCATATTGGTATTCCAGACCGTCAGCGCCGTGGTCCCCCCAACAATTATAAAGGGGAGTAGTGTCGTGCCATACGTCGCGCTTTCGAATGGGTCACTCGTTTCGTGCGCCATTGTAGGAGCGCAAGCACAGGCCAATAAAATCATGCCTAGAGTTCTCAAGAGGTCCATCCCCAACTTGCTTCCTGCTGCCCGGTAGAAGGGCGCTACCATAGCAGGGAAACAGGTTTCTGGCGTTACGCTCTGTACGTAAAGCCTTGATGTAACGTCAAGCAAATTTAACACGGCGCGCTTGGCGCCGCCCCTCCATGGTCAACCGGACGACCTGCCATGACACTCGGTATCGATTTCACCGACCAGGCGACCAGCCTGCATCACGATGCAATTCTAAAACCCTTGCGCGCATTCAACGATGGTGTGATCGGCTCGCCCGGCGCGGCCACTGTCGCCTGGACGCTACGCGATCCTGCCAACGATGAAATCGTCGGTGGCCTTTATGCCAGGCTCGGCGGGGGCTGGATGTTCGTCGAACTGCTGGTGGTGCCCGAGCGGATGCGCGGGCAGGGCTGTGGGCGTGAACTGATGGCCAGGGCCGAGGCTCTGGCGAGGGAGAAGGGCTGTGGCGGGATCTGGCTCGACACCTTCAGCTTCCAGGCGCCGGACTTTTACCGCAAGCTGGGGTTCGAAGTCTTTGGCGAGATTGCCGATTTCCCGCCTGGACATACCCGCTATTTTTTGCACAAGCGCTTGGCCTGGCTCGCGGGGACTTAACCAACCCGCAACCAGATCGCCGAGGCGTCGTCGCTCATCTTGAAGCGCGGGTAGCGCAGGCACGCGGCATCGTCCTGCTCGATACCGCGCAGTGTCCGTGCCAGGTCATCCAGGCCGTGGCTTTGCAGGCGCTCGATGAAACCGGCCGGTTCGTAGGCCCGGTAGGTGTCGAACAGCGCCGCGAAACCATCGCTCATCAGCAGGACATCGTCACCCACGGCAACTGGTGCACGGCTGTAGAGGGTGCCCTCGCGGGACAAACCGGCATCGACGCCGAGTACGGCCCGGGGGCGCTCGCGAGCGACGCGACGGTCGGCCAGCACCGCCGGGGTGCGCACGCCGTGGGCGCCGGTGCCGCGACCCAGTGCCGCGGCTTCTGCACGCTCGGCCTCGCGGTCGGGCTCCGGGGTGAGGAAGTGAATGCCGCGCGCGCTGCGGTGCAGCACCACGCAGTCGGCCAGGTGCGCGCAGACCAGCTCTTCGCCTTCCAGCGCCACGGCGGCAAAGGCGGCACGTGGCAACTCCCAGGTGGCCACGGGCTCGCGCTGACGGTCTTGCAGATAGGCCTGGGCGATCGAGTCGAAGACGGACTCGCAGACCTTGCGCAGCGGCCCCGACGCCATGGCGAAGGCACGCTGGGCTGTGGCTGAGAGCCAGGCCGCGCCGCCGCGCTCACCCAGCAGGCCTGGGGCGCCGAGGTCGGTGGCGCCGTCGATCACCCAGGCATGGCGGTCGGCACTGCCGAGGCGGTCGTCATTGGGCACATCGGTCTTGCCGGCCAGGCTCAGGGACTGGATCAGGTCGAAATGCATGGAGAACTCCGGATCGATGGGGTGCGACAACCTTGAACGCTAGGCCACCGAGCGTCAAATATCACGGCGTGGGTGGGCGGTCCCAGCAGTCGCTGTCCAGGGCGCAGACGCCGTACTGCCGGTCCATCAGCGCCATGCGCCGCAGGTGGGCGTCGATGATGTCGCGGTTTACTTCGCTGTCGATGATGTAGCGGCTGTAACGATCGATCAGGCGGAGCTTCCAGTCCTCGCGAGTGGCTGCGTCCAATGTGTCGGGCGCGTTGGCCAGGCGTTGCAGGGTGAGGTCGTCGACGCGCTTGAGCTGATCGGTGAAGGTGGCGATGTAAAGGGCACGCTGCGCTTCCTTGTGGCGCAGGGTGTCGGCATCGAAAGCATCGAGGTTACGTTGCCATTGTGTCCAGTAGGCGTCCGGCAGCTGAACATCGCGTTTCTGGCGCAGCTTGGCGACGACCTGCGCATTGCTCTGGCGCGGTGCTGGTTGGCGGTTCTGGCTGGCCAGCGGATCCCGGGCGAGCGCCTGGGCGATCCAGGCATTGCGCGCCTCGCTGTCCGGTAGAACCGGGCCCAGTGGCGGGGCGTTGTCGGTGGTGGTGCGAGGCAGGCCATTGCAGCCGGTGAGTGACAGGAACAGCGAAAGGACCAGCAGGGCTGGGAGGTTGTAACGCAACATGAATCTTCCTTGAGTAACTGCACAATCAGGGCGGATGCACGAGAGGTATCGGCGCTTGCGCGGCTGACTTGAGCGCTCAGCCGAGGTGCTTGGCCATTTCCGTGGTAGGTGCCCAGCCCATGCCTGCGTAGACCGGGCGGCCTACCTCGGTGGCATGCAGGACGGCAAAGGCCAGGCCGCGCCGGGTGAACTCTGCCTCGGCCAGACGCATCAGTTTCGACGCCAGTCCCCGGCGGCGATGGGAAGGTTCCACGTAGACATTGAGCACATAGCCGCGCTGGTCGTGACGGGGATGTGCCGGGTGCGGCGGCCAGTCGATCGACATCAGGCCGATGGCCGCCACCGGCTGCTCGTCATCCAGCAGCACGAACCCGTAGTAACGACCATCGGCCAGGCGCGGTTGCAGCCAGGGGCGGAAGTGTTCGGTCATGGCTTGCAGGTTCAGAGGGTCGCCACCGGCCTCCAGGAACATGGCCTCGCGGTGGGCGCAGACCATGGCCTGGTCGCCCGGCAGCAAGCGGCGCAGGACCAGCCCGGAAAAATCGCTGGTGGTGGGCAGTTCGTTCATGGCAGCTCTCCATGGTTGCAGGCTTCGATCCTAGGCGTGGCGGACAATTGCCGTTAGACACAGATGGCGAGCAAACCCGGCATACAGCACCCTTGTTGCTGTCTGCGTTTATTTCAAAGTGTTCGCCACGAAGGCTTCTGCGCTCGATCTCATCTGACTGGCCAGCCGTTGATCGCGCTTGTCGGGGACTGGCGGATCCGGGGGCTAGACTCGTGGGCAGTGAGACCCGCCCAGGAGAGCGCCCATGATCGCCAAGAACAGTGTTTGCCTGTGGTTCGACAACGATGCCGAGGAGGCGGCGAACTTCTATGCCAGCACCTTTCCCGACAGCCGCGTGACCGCGGTGCACAAGGCGCCCGCCGACTACCCCTCGGGCAAGGCGGGCGACGTGATTACCGTCGAGTTCACCGTGATGGGCGTGCCCTGCATCGGTCTGAACGGCGGCAAGGCGTTCAGCCACAGCGAGGCGTTCTCGTTCCAGGTGGCGACCGACAGCCAGGAAGAGACCGACCGCTACTGGGACGCGATAGTCGGCAATGGTGGCAGTGAAAGTGTCTGTGGCTGGTGCAAGGACAAATGGGGCCTGTCCTGGCAGATCAGTCCACGGATACTCACCGAGGCCGTTGCCAGCGCCGATCGCGGCGTGGCGAAGCGGGCGTTCGAGGCAATGCTGCAGATGGGCAGGATCGATATCGCCGCCATCGAGAAAGCCATCAAGGGCTGAACCTATCAGTGCACGCGTTTACGTTCGCTGACGCATGCCCTCGCTTGCTCGGCCAGCGTATCCAACCGTGCGTCGCGCAGCCGTTCGGCCTCGACCATCGCCGCTTCGCCCTGCTGCTTGAGCAGGTAGGCATGGATCTGCCGCACCTCGACGGTCTGGTAGATCGGCGCGATGTCCAGCCGCCCGATCAGTGCGTCGCTGGCCTTGCCGGTACTGCTCATCAATACCTGCGGCCCGGCGCTGGCGACTACCTGCAGGCCCATGTTCTCGAACCACGGCACTTGCTGTGCAAAGGCGCTCAGCTCGACACAGGCATAGCGGCCACGCACGGCATCCAGCAGGCCACGGGCGATGCCTTGGCGGCGGTGGCTGGCGTCCACGGCGAGGTAGGCGAGGACGCAGGCTTGCGGGTTGTCCTGGGCCGGCAGTACCAGGGCAAAGCCGAGCAACCGGTCCGGCGCGTCGGCATCCAGGGCGAGGGTCAGTTCGACCCGCAGGCCGCGGTTGCCGTCCAGGGCCATCAGGTACTGGTGCACCTCCAGGCCGACACCATATTGGTACAGCGGGTACAGCGGGTTGTCCGGGCTGATGGCGACGCTGCTGAGCTGGCCGACATGGTCGATCACCAGTTGGCGGATCTGGTTCTGGAAGGATTCGGGCGGCACGCCGTCGAGGCGGCGGAGGATGAACATCGCGGGTGGAACTCCGGCAAGGTGTGAAACACCCGCCCCGGACGAGGCGGGTGTCCATTCTACCCGCAGATGCTAGCGCAGCCCAGCCAGCAGCAGGTCGAGGTTCTGCACGGCGGCGCCAGACGCGCCCTTGCCCAGGTTGTCGAACACCGCGGTCAGCAGCACCTGGCCGTGCTCGGGGTTGGCGTACAGGGCCAGGCGCAGGTCATTGCTGTCGTTCAGCGCCTGCGGATCGAGCGCCGCGGCCGCGCCATGCTGGTGCAGGGGCATGACCTGCACGTGCCGGGCACCCTGGTAGTGTTGTTCCAGGCAGGCTTGCAACTGCTCGGCGCTGACGCCGGGCAGCAGGCGCAACTGCAGGGGGATGCTCAGCACGATGCCCTGGCGATAGTCGCCATAGCCCGGGACGAACACCGGCCTTGCGCTGAGCCCGGCGTGTCGCTGGATCTCCGGTACATGCTTGTGGGCCAGTTCCAGGCCGTACAGCTGCAGCGTCGGCAGGTAATCATCGCTGCGCCGTTCATGGCGCTCGACGGCGGCACGGCCACCGCCGGAGTAGCCGGAAATGGCATGGATGCTCAGCGGGTAGTCGGCGGGCAGCAGGCCGGCCTTGACCAGCGGATGCAGCAAGGCGATGGCGCCGGTAGGGTAGCAGCCGGGGTTGCTGACCCGGGTGGCCGTGGCGATGCGCTCGGACTGCTCGGCGTTCAGCTCCGGCAGGCCGTAGACCCAGCCTGGAGCTGTACGGTGCGCTGAGCTTGCGTCGATCACCCGCACCGCCGGGTTGCGCAGGGTGGCCACGGCCTCGCGGGCGGCTTCGTCGGGCAGGCAGAGCAGGGCGATGTCGGCGCTGTTGATAGCCTCGCTGCGGCGGGCCGGGTCCTTGCGCTCGGCGTCGGGCAGGGTGAGCAGGCGCAAGTCATCGCGGCCTTGCAGGCGGGCGTGGATCTGCAGGCCGGTGGTGCCTTGGTCGCCATCGATGAAGACGAGAGGTTGGTGCATGCCGATTATCCGGTGACGAGAGTGATGGCTAATCCTCGCTGCTCACTGGACGAAAGAAAATTTGAATATCATGATGGCCACATTCAGTAATTCTGAATTGATAGCCGCTCTTGCGAGACCCCATGCGAGAAATCAGCCTCGACCGCTTGCGCACCCTGGTGGTGATCGCCGACTGCGCGTCCTTCGCGCAGGCCGCACGCCAGCTCAACCTGGCGCCCCCGACCATCAGCCTGCATGTGGCCGAACTGGAGGCGCGCATCGGTGCCCCATTGCTCACCCGTACGCGCGGCCAGGTTCGCCCCACGGCCATCGGCGCGACGCTGCTGGCCCGCGCCCGGCGCCTGCTGGCCGATGCCGACCAGGCGCTGGACGAGGTGCGCCGCCAGGTCGAGGGCCTGACCGGGCGGGTGCGCCTCGGCGCCTCGACCGGCGCCATCGCCCACCTGTTGCCCCAAGCCCTGGAAACCCTGCGGGTGGACCACCCCGGGATCGACGTGCAGGTGCAGGTGCTCACCTCCCAGGCCTCCCTGGCGCGTCTGCGCGAAGGCACCCTGGACATCGGCCTGGTGGCGCTGCCGCAGGTGGCGGGCAAGGGCTTGAGGATCACGCCGTGGCGACGCGATCCGATCATGGCCTACGTGCCCGCCGACTGGCAGCCGCCGGCGCGGGTCACCCCGGCCTGGCTGGCCGGTAGGGCGCTGATTCTCAACGACAGCACCACCCAGCTGTCGCGGGTCACCTCGGAGTGGTTCGCCACGGCGGGGTTGTACCCCGAACCGCGAATCGAGCTGAACTATAACGATGCGATCAAGAGCCTGGTGGCCGCCGGGTATGGCGCCACCTTGCTGCCGCAGGAAGGTGAGGTGCGTCAGCCGCAGGCGCGCATTGCCCAACGGCCGCTGCGGCCAGGTTTGTGGCGCCAGCTGGGCATCGCCTGCCGCGAAGGTGGGGTGGAGCGGGCGACCGGGCATGTACTGGAGGCACTTGGGCGGTTGCGCCAGTGAGATTTTCAAGGGTCCTGCGGATCGTGCCCCAACGATTGCAGAAACAATGAGAACAGCTCAGGTTGCGACGAGATGTCCAGCTTGGCGTAGAGGTGCCGGCGGTGCACCTTGATGGTCTCCGGTGAAATGGCCAGCCGCTCGGCCATGGCTTTCGATGAATAACCGCGCAGGATAAGCCGGGCGATCTCCAGCTCGCGCTCCGACAGCACCTTGGCGCCGAACAGGCTCATGGCGTCGCGCACCTGGTGAGCCATGCCCGCCGCTGGCGCCGGGCGCAGGCTGTGTTGCAGCCAATGATGGGCCATCAGCGCGACCACCCACGGGCAGACCAGCGCCAGCAGGCCGTGGCTGGCGCTGTCGAACCGTTCGCGCCGGCCCAGCGACAGGGACAGGGCGCCGCTGTCGCCGAGCTGGACGATGAACTGCACCTCATCCTCCAGGACATGGTCGTGGAAGTACTTGAGGTAGTACTCGCTCTGGCGGAACTGGTCCGGCGCCACTTCTTCCAGGCGGTGCAGGCCATCGCCAATGCGCTCCTGGCAGGCTTGGTAGAACGGGTCGAGCTGATACAGGCCACTCAGGTACAGGGCCATGGCCTCGGGGTTGCCTTCACCTTGCGCGTCGAAAATTTCCAGTGCCCGGGGCAGCCCGGCGCGGGGGTAGAACATCGCCAGGGCATTGTCGAATGCCAGCCATTGCTGCAGCAGCAGGATCAACTGGCGCCAGAAGCGCGGCTGGCCGATCTGCTCGACGGTGCGGGCAAGGCCAGCGTGGGTGCTGGCTTCGGTGAATAGGTGGTGCATGGGGCCGCCGCGGCTGGTGGTAGGCCCGCAGTGTTCAGAGCTTTGCACCGCTCCGTCAAGGGGCGTACCCCCTAAGGGTAATTGGCCAAAGGCTTGCCCAGGCCTACAGTCCGGCTCAGGTCCAGCGGCCGCGCGACCGGTTTTCCCCTCACAACCAATAACAATCAGAGGAAAAACGCCATGAGCTCCAGCGAAGAGCCCGCAAGCGCGCTCAAGCAGCGCCTGGGTGTGTTCGACGTGGTCGCCATCACTGTTTCCGCGGTGACCCCGGCCAGTTCCGTGTTCGTCATTGCCCCGTTCGCCATCCAACAGGCCGGCAGTGGTGCGTTTCTGTCCTTCATCATGGCGGGTGCGCTGGCGTTGATGTTCGCCTGGTGCTACGCCGAACTGGGGCGCGCCCACAGCTCTGCCGGCGGCGAGTATGTGTACGCCAAGCGCGTGTTCGGCGGGCTGGCGGGCTATGCCACCTTTCTCACCGTGCTGGCCTCGATGCTGTTCATTCCGCCAGTGCTTGCAGGTGGCGCCGCCACCTACCTGAACAATGCCCTGGGCACGCGTTTCGACACCCAGACCGTGGCGCTGGTGATCGTCGTCTCCAGCTATGCGCTGGGTATTCTCAACATCCGCCTGAATGCCTGGATCACCGGGGTGTTCCTGTTCTGCGAGGTCGCCGCGCTGCTGGTGATCGTGATTCTGGGGTTCGGCAATGCCAGCCAACCGGCGGCGAGCCTGTTGCAGCCGCAGATGCTCGAGCAAGGGGCGCTGACGGCGGCACCCTGGGCACTGGTGCTGGGCGCGGTGGGCATGGCACTGTTCGCCTTCAATGGCTATGGTGGCGCTGTGCTGCTGGCCGAAGACATGAAGGACCGTGGCCGCACTGTGCACCGGGCGGTGCTGTGGTCACTGGCGGTGGTGGTGGCGATCGAGGTGATCCCGCTGGCCGCGCTGCTGATCGGCGCGCCGTCGCTGCAGGCGATGCTGGCCAGCGGCGATCCGATCGGCTACCTGCTGACCGCCCATGGCAACGAGACCCTGGCGCGGCTGGTCAGCGCGGGGATCTTCCTCTCGGTGTTCAACGCCATCGTGGCCATTGTCATCCAGGTCGGCCGGGTGGTGTACAGCAGCGGGCGCGACGCGATCTGGACCCCCACGCTCAACCGTGCCTTCACCCTGATCCATCCGCGCTGGGAGTCGCCGTGGCTGGCCACGCTGTTCCTCGCCGTGCCGTCGGCCTTGCTGAGCCTGTCCGGCAGCCTGGAGCAGCTGACTTCGTTCACCGTGCTGCTGTTGCTGCTGATCTACCTGGTGGTGGCCGCATGCGCCCTGTGCAGCCGGGTATTGCGCCGCGACCGCGAGCATCCGTACCGCATGCCGCTGTGGCCGTTGCCGGCGCTGCTGGCGGTCAGCGGCGCTGGCTGGCTGCTGGTGACCCTGCTGCGCGAGGCGTCCCTGCGCGACCTGTTGATCATCCTCGGGCTGCTGGCCGTGTCGGTGACGCTGTACAGCACCCACGGCCGGCTGAGCCCGACCTTCCAGAAATTGTGAGCATCCAAGGAGTACACATGCGTGCGCATCAACTGGGCATAGCCCTCGGCCACGGCACCCCGGGCCCGTTCAATGCCATCACCGACGTACCGGGGGTGCGGGTCGGCCACAGCACCCTGATCGACGAACACCGCCCGGCGCCGATCCGCACCGGGGTGACGCTGATCGAGCCCCGCGCAGGCGCGGCTCGTCAGCAACCCTGTTTCGCCGGCTGCCACGTGCTCAACGGCAACGGCGACGCCACGGGCCTGGAGTGGATCCGCGAGGCCGGTTTGCTGACCACTCCGATCGCCATCACCAATACCCACAGCGTCGGCGTGGTGCGCGATGCGTTGATCGCCGCCGAGCGTGAGCGCCTGCCGGACGAGGCGGTGTACTGGTGCATGCCGGTGGTGATGGAAACCTACGATGGCCTGCTCAATGACATCTGGGGCCAGCACGTGACCCCGGCGCAGGTGCATCAGGCACAGGAAGCGGCCATCTCGGGGCCGGTGCAGGAAGGGCCGGTGGGCGGTGGCACGGGGATGATCTGCCACGAGTTCAAGGGCGGCATCGGCACCGCCTCGCGGCGCCTGGAGGACGGGCAGGGTGGCTGGACCGTAGGCGCCCTGGTCCAGGCCAACCATGGCCAGCGGCGCGAGTTGCGGGTGGATGGCTACCCGGTGGGGCGTCAGCTGGGGCATTTGCCGTCGCCTTTCGCCGAACCTGTGACCGGCACCCCGGGGATGGGCTCGATCGTGGTGGTGATCGCCACCGACGCGCCGCTGCTGCCACACCAGTGCCAGCGCCTGGCCCAGCGCGCGTCGATCGGCATCGCCCGCACCGGTGGCGGCACCGAGGACTCCAGCGGCGATATCTTCCTGGCGTTCTCCACCGGTAACCAGAATCTGCCGCCGGCGGACTATGCACGCAAGGGGCTGGAACAATGCACCGAGTTGCGCATGCTCAACAACGACCATATTTCGGCGTTGTTCATGGCGGCGGCGGAAGCGGTGGAGGAGGCGATCGTCAATGCCTTGCTGGCGGGGCGCACGATGCAGGGCAAGGGAGGGGTGGTGGTGCCGGCGCTGGATGGGGATACCTTGCTGACGGCATTGCATGAAGCAGGTTGGAAACCTCGCGACTAGCGTAGTGGCCATCGCGGGGCAGCCCGCGATGGCCTCGTCGACACTTACTGGCGAGCGCCTGCCAGGGCGCTGCTGGTGCTGCGCGAAACGCGCAAGGCCACCAGGCTACCGACCACGATCAACCCGGCCAACGCATACAGCGCCGCATCGGTCGAGCCGGTCTGGTCCTTGATGAAACCCACCAGGTAGGGGCTGAGGAAGCCGGCCATCTGTCCCACCGAGTTGATGATCGCCAGGCCCGCGACGGCAGTGCCGGCGGTAAGCAGCGCGGTCGGCATCGGCCAGAACATCGGCAGGCCGGTCAGCGCGCCCATGGTGGCAATGGACAGGCCGAGGATGGCGATGGTCGGGTGGGCGGCGAAGTTCACCGCGATCAGCAGGCCCAGCGCGCCCATCAGCATCGGTACCACGAGGTGCCAGCGGCGTTCGTTGCGCAGGTCCGCCGAGCGGCCGACGACAATCATGAACACACCGGCCAGCAGGTAAGGGATGGCGCTGAGCCAGCCGATCAGCAGGGGGCTGTCGAAGCCCATGTTCTTGATGATCGACGGCAGCCAGAAGTTGATGGCATAGACACCGCTCTGGATGCAGAAGTAGACGAAACCGAAGGTCCAGATCAGCGGGTTGCCCAGCACCGACATCACGCTGTCGCCGCGGGTGGCCGGCTTGCCGGCGGCGTCGGCTTTCAGGTCCGCCTCGATCAGTTGGCGTTCGGCCGGGCTCAGCCAGCGGGCGCTCTGGTAGCCGTCGCTGAGCAGCACGATGGCCAGCGCGCCCAGCGCCACGGTGGGCAAGCCCTGGATCAGGAACATCCACTGCCAGCCGGCCAGGCCGTGCTGGCCCGCGGCGAAGTGGTCGAGGATCCAGCCGGAGAACGGCCCGCCCAGCAGCCCGGACACCGGGATCGCCGACATGAACAAGGCCATGATGCGGCCGCGACGGTCCGCCGGGAACCAGCGCGAGAGGTACAGCACAACGCCGGGGAAGAAGCCCGCTTCGGCGGCGCCGGTCAACAGGCGCAGGGTGTAGAACTCGGTGGGGGTGGTGACGAACAGCAGGCAGGTGGACAGGCTGCCCCAGGCGATCATCATCAGCGCGATCCAGCGCCGCGGCCCGAAGCGGTTGAGCGCCAGGTTGCTGGGCAGGCCGCAGAGCACGTAGCCGATGAAGAAGATGCCGGCGCCGAGGCCGTACACGGTTTCGCTGAATTTCAGTGCGTCGAGCATCTGCAGCTTGGCGAAGCCGACGTTGACGCGGTCGAGGTAGTTGAACAGGTAGCAGATGAAAATGAACGGGATCAGCCGCAGGGTGATGCGCCGGTAGAGCGCGTTGCGGGTGAACTCGTTGCCTTGGTCAGGGGCGGGGCTGTGTGCCATGATCGGGTTCTCTGTTGTTATGGTTGTCACCGCGTCGCCTGTGCCGGCGCTCGCCTGGAAAAGTCTCGGGCAGTGTAGCGCGGCTGTCTTTGTGCTTTTGCACAGCTTCAGGTATGGGCTGCTGTGCCGCCGACCAAAGCCTAGGTGAGGACCATTACATGTTTGAGCTGGACCACGACCTGGCCCAGGACATCGTCGACCGGGCGATGGCCATCCTGCCGTGCAACGTCAACGTGATGGACAGCCAGGGGCTGATCCTGGGCAGTGGCGAGGCCGAGCGCATCAATACCCGCCACGAAGGCGCGCAGCTGGTGCTGGCCAATGGGCGCATCGTCGAGCTGGACGTGGAGGCGGCCAAGTGCCTCAAGGGCGTGCAGCCCGGCGTCAACCTGCCATTGATGCTCGATGGCCGGTTGATCGGCGTGCTCGGCCTCACCGGCGATCCTCAGCAACTGCGCACCTACGGTGAGCTGGTGCGCATGACCGCCGAGATGCTCCTGGCCCAGCGTCACCTGCAGGTGGAGCAGCAGTGGAGGCGCCAGCGCTGCGACGACCTGCTGGCGCTGTTGCTGGGCGGCAGCGGCGACTCGCCACGGCTGGTCGATGAAGCCCGGCAACTGGGGCTCAAACCGAATCTGCCACGCGTTGCCTGCCTGTTCGAGTTGCGTGTCGGCCCGCCTGCCGAGGCGCTTTCGGCCTGGCTGATGAGCCGCTACCCGGACAGTTGGTGTGTCAGCCCTGCGCGGCAGTCGCTGCTATGGTGCCGGCCAGCTGGCGTGCCGCTGGACGAGCCGCGCCTGCTCGAGCGCCTGCAACGCCATGGCTGGGACGTCGAGCGTCTGGCCCTGGGCAGCCCGGCGCAGAGCCTGGAGCAACTGCGCCGCAGTTACCGGCGGGTGCGCGACCTGCTGGCCTACGGTCGTGAGGTGCTGCCCGACGAGCGCCTGCTGAGCCTGGCCCGCTATCGCCTGCCGGCGCTGCTGTGGCGGCATCGCAACGACGATGCGCTGGACGAGCTGCTCGAACCCTTGCAGCGCATTCGCGCCAAGGATGCCAGCGGGCAGTTGCTGCTTACCCTGCGCGCCTGGTGCGCCCATGACGGGCAGAGCCAGGCCTGCGCCGAGGCGCTGGGGATCCACCGCAACAGTTTGCGCTACCGGCTGGAGCGCATTGCCGAGGTGGGGGAGGTGGACCCGTTGCGCATGGAGGGGATGCTGAGCTTGTACCTGGGGTTGCAGCTGTTGCCGGCGGACTGACGGCTGGCAAAGGCATCCGCCCAAACTACCCCCCCTGGGTTTTGTGCATCCGACCGAGGCCAGTGCACCGCGCACCTGTCAGCATGCGCGGAACAGGACAGGAGAATCCCCATGAAAATCGTCATCGCCCCCGATTCGTTCAAGGACAGCCTCGACGCCGCTGGTGTCGCCCGCGCCATCGCCAGTGGCCTGGCCGAGGTGTGGCCGGCCTGCGAGCGCATCGAATGCCCAATGGCCGATGGCGGTGAAGGCACCATGGAGGCGATCGTCGCCGCCAGTCAGGGCGAGCTGCGCCGCCAGGTGGTGCGGGGCCCGTTGGGCGAGCCTGTCGAGGCCGCCTGGGGCTGGCTGGCCGAGAGCCGCACGGCGGTGATCGAGATGGCCCAGGCCAGTGGCATCCAGCTGGTACCCAACGGGCAGCGCGATGCGTGTCGCAGCAGCACCTGGGGCACCGGCGAGCTGATCGTCGCGGCGCTGGCGGCCGGCGCCTCGCGCATTGTCCTGGCCATCGGCGGCAGCGCTACCAACGACGGCGGCAGCGGCATGTTGCGTGCGTTGGGCCTGCGCCTGCTGGATGCCCGGGGCGAACCGCTGGCTGAGGGCGGGCTGGCCCTGGCGCAGCTGGCGCGCATCGACGCCAGCGGCCTGGACCCACGCCTGGCGCAGGTGCGGGTGGACGTTGCCGCCGATGTCGATAATCCGCTGTGCGGCGCCAATGGCGCCTCGGCGATCTTCGGTCCGCAGAAGGGCGCCAACCCCGAGCAGGTGCAAGCCCTGGACCAGGCCCTGGCGCACTTCGCCGATCATTGCGCGGGTGTACTGGGCAAGGATGTGCGTGACGAGCCTGGCAGCGGTGCGGCCGGAGGGATGGGGTTTGCGGCCAAGGCGTTCATGGGCGCGCAGTTCCGCCCGGGGGTCGAGGTGGTCGCCGAGCTGGCCGGGCTCGATGCCCTGGTGCAGGGCGCGGATCTGGTGATTACCGGCGAAGGGCGTTTCGATGCCCAGACCCTGCGCGGCAAGACACCCCTCGGGGTGGCGCGGGTGGCCAAGCGCCACGGCGTGCCGGTGGTAGTGCTGGCGGGCACGCTCGGTGCGGGCTACGAGCAACTGTATGGGCAGGGTGTCGATGCGGCCTTCGCCCTGGCCAGCGGGCCGATGAGCCTGGAGCAGGCTTGTGCCGAGGCGGGGGCGTTGCTCAAGGCGCGGGCCGCGGATGTGGCGCGGTTGTGGCAAGTGGCGCGCCAGCACTGACGACGTCACAAGACAACCAGGCTCCATGAGGGTGATCCGGTCCCTGTAGGCGCAGCTGTCTTGGGTTGCTTGCAAGGGCCTCATCGCTGGCAAGCCAGCTCCCACAGGGACGGTGCTTGCCCGCCAAGCAGGTGCCACCCATCTCGATGCGCCGCCTCAGGCGGCGCTCCTTGCCTGTCCTCACGCAGCAAAGCGCTGACGCTTTCAGCCCCTCCCGATAAATATTTATTTAGCCTCCTAATCAAAGCTTTGACATTCACTGCCTAAGCAGTAATATTTTCACACAATTGCCCGAGCAGACCGCCGATGTCCCATTTCACCCCGGAAAACTTCCAGACCTGCGCCATTGGCATGCTGCTCGGCCGCGCCGCGCTGCTCAAGGACCGCATCCTCGACTGGCACCTAGAAGCCGACGGCGTCACGGCCGCCCAGTTCAAGGTGCTGATCATCGTCACCCAGTACCAGGTCGATACCCCGGCCGAACTGTGCCGCTACCTGGGTCTGGACAGCGGCTCGATGACCCGCATGCTCGACCGCCTCGAGCAGAAGGGCTTGATCCTGCGCAACCGCTGCCCCGACGACCGCCGCCAGGTGCGCCTGGCCCTCACCGCCGACGGTCAGCGCCTGGCCGACCGCCTGCCCCAGGTCGGCGCGGCGGCAATGAATGAACTGGTCGGTGTGCTGCAGCCCGAGGAGCTCAAGACCCTTGAGCAACTGCTCGCCAAAGTCCTGCTCAGCGCCGGCGACCCCCTGACGATCCGCCGTTTCGGCGATCGTTGATCCCAGTCACGCATTTTCCAAGGTATTGTCATGGCCACTCCCGTTGACACCTCCACCCCGGCACCCGCGCCTGACAACTCGGGCAAGCGCAAGGCCTGGCTGCTCGCCCTGTTGCTGATCCTGATCCTCGCCGGGGCCGGCACCTGGGCCTGGTACAGCCTGGTCGGGCGCTGGCACGAAAGCACCGACGATGCCTACGTCAATGGCAACGTCGTGGAAATCACCCCGCTGGTGACCGGCACCGTCACCAGCATCGGCGCCGACGATGGCGACCTGGTGCATGCCGGCCAGGTATTGCTGCGCTTCGACCCGGCCGACAGCGAGGTTGCCCTGCAGGCTGCCGAGGCCAAGCTGGCGCGTACCGTGCGCCAGGTGCGCGGGCTGTACAGCAATGTCGACTCGCTCAAGGCGCAGTTGCAGACCCGCCAGGCCGAGCTGCAGAAGGCCCAGCAGGACTACAACCGGCGCAAGGTGCTGGCCGACAGCGGTGCCATCGCCGCCGAGGAAGTCGCCCACTCCCGTGATGACCTGACCGTGGCCCAGGCCGCCGTCAACAGTGCCCGCCAGCAACTCAACACCAGCACCGCGCTGGTCGACGACACGGTGGTTTCGTCGCACCCGGAAGTGATGGCCGCCGCCGCCGACCTGCGCCAGGCCTACCTGGACCATGCCCGCACCACGCTGGTGGCGCCGGTCACCGGCTATGTTGCCAAGCGCACCGTACAACTGGGCCAGCGCCTGCAGCCGGGCACCGCGACCATGGCGGTGATCCCGCTGGACGAGGTGTGGGTCGACGCCAACTTCAAGGAAACCCAACTGCGCGACATGCGCATCGGCCAGCCGGTGGAAATCACCGCCGACCTGTACGGCAGCGAAGTGACCTACTCCGGCACCGTCGACAGCCTCGGCGCCGGCACCGGCAGCGCCTTTGCCCTGTTGCCGGCGCAAAATGCCACCGGTAACTGGATCAAGATCGTCCAGCGGGTACCGGTACGCATCCATCTGGACCCTGAACAGCTGAAGACCCATCCGCTGCGCATCGGCCTGTCCACCGTCGCCGAAGTCGACCTGCACGACCAGAGTGGCCCGGCCCTGGCCCAGCAACCGCCGCAGCAGGCCAGCTACACCACCGAGGTGTACGACCGCCAGTTGGTCGAGGCCGATGACCTGATCGCCCGGCTGATCCACGAGAACAGCGCCACCGGCAAGACGGCCCAGCGATGAGCCAGGCGGCCCCTGCGCAGTTCACCCCGCCGAGCCTGCTGCTGACCACGATCGGGCTGTCCCTGGCGACGTTCATGCAGGTGCTCGACACCACCATCGCCAACGTGGCGTTGCCGACCATTTCCGGCAACCTCGGCGTGAGCTCGGAGCAGGGCACCTGGGTGATCACCTCGTTCGCGGTGAGCAACGCCATCGCGCTGCCGCTGACCGGCTGGCTGAGCCGGCGTTTCGGCGAAGTGAAGCTGTTCATCTGGGCCACGCTGCTGTTCGTGCTGGCGTCGTTCCTGTGCGGTATCGCCCAGTCGATGCCCGAGCTGGTGTTCTTCCGGGTGCTGCAGGGGGTGGTGGCCGGCCCGCTGTACCCGATGACCCAGACTCTGCTGATTGCCGTGTATCCGCCGGCGAAACGGGGGATGGCCCTGGCGTTGCTGGCGATGGTCACGGTGGTCGCGCCGATTGCCGGGCCGATCCTTGGCGGCTGGATCACCGACAGCTATAGCTGGCCGTGGATCTTCTTCATCAACGTGCCGATCGGCCTGTTCGCCGCCGCCGTGGTGCGCCAGCAGATGCGCGCGCGCCCGGTGGTCACCAGCCGCCAGCCGATGGACTACATCGGCCTGCTGACCCTGATCGTCGGTGTCGGCGCCTTGCAGGTGGTGCTGGACAAGGGCAACGACCTGGACTGGTTCGAGTCGTCGTTCATCGTCATCGGCACGTTGATCTCGATGGTGTTCCTGGCGGTGTTCGTCATCTGGGAGCTGACCGACCGCCACCCGGTGGTCAACCTGCGGCTGTTCGTGCACCGCAATTTCCGTATTGGCACCCTGGTGCTGGTGGGCGGGTATGCCGGGTTCTTCGGCATCAACCTGATCCTGCCGCAATGGCTGCAGACCCAGATGGGCTACACCGCCACCTGGGCGGGCCTGGCGGTGGCGCCGATTGGCCTGTTGCCGGTGCTGATGTCGCCGTTCGTGGGCAAGTACGCGCACCGTTTCGACCTGCGCCTGCTGGCCGGTATCGCCTTCCTGGCGATCGGCACCAGCTGCTACATGCGCGCCGGCTTCACCAACGAGGTGGACTTCCTGCACATCGCCCTGGTGCAGCTGTTCATGGGCATCGGCGTGGCGCTGTTCTTCATGCCGACCCTGAGCATCCTGCTGTCGGACCTGC
Organism: Pseudomonas sp. 2848; assembly: GCF_003253945.1. NCBI lineage: Bacteria > Pseudomonadati > Pseudomonadota > Gammaproteobacteria > Pseudomonadales > Pseudomonadaceae > Pseudomonas > Pseudomonas sp. 2848. The sequence goes on along the minus strand of NZ_QKZD01000005.1, from coordinate 375,250 downwards.
CGCCGCACCAGATCGCCGACGGTTCGGGGCTGGCGACGTTCCTGCGCACCCTGGGCGGCAGCTTCGCCGCGTCGCTGACCACCTGGATCTGGATACGCCGGGCCGACCAGCATCATGCCTACCTCAGCGAGCACATCAGCACCTTCGAGCCGGCCACCCGCCAGACCCTGGAACAACTGGGCGGTGCCAGCCCGCAGAACTACGCGAAGCTGGAGCAGATCCTCAACAGCCAGGCGTACATGATGTCGACGGTGGACTACTTCACCTTGCTGACCTGGGTGTTCGCCGGGTTGATCCTGCTGGTGTGGCTGGCCAAGCCACCGTTCACGGCCAAGGCCGCGCCGGCGTCGGCGGGGCATTGAGAGCAACCTGCGGGGGCGGCCCGACAAGCCCCCTTTTGCGGTGGGGCCGCAGGTTTTCAAATGATGGCATTTCCCCTAATCTTGTAGGTCTTTTCCGGACTACTTGGCAGGCTCATGGACAAGGTCATCGTCATCACCGGCGCTAGCCGGGGCATCGGCGCCGCTACCGCGTTGCTGGCGGCGCAACAGGGTTACCGCATCTGCATCAACTACCACGCCGATGACCAGGCCGCCGAGGCGATGCTGGCACAGGTCCGCGCGCTGGGCGCAGAGGCCATTGCCGTACGCGCCGACGCCAGCGTCGAGGACGAAGTGGTACGGCTGTTCCACTGCGTCGACCAGGAGTTCGGGCCGGTCACCGCGCTGGTCAACAACGCCGGGACCATCGGCCAGCAGAGCCGGGTCGAGGAGATGTCGGAGTTTCGCCTGCTCAAGGTGATGAAGACCAATGTGGTCGGGCCGATGTTGTGCGCCAAGCATGCCTTGCTGCGCATGGCCCGACGGCATGGCGGGCAGGGCGGGGCGATCGTCAATGTGTCGTCGGTGGCCGCGCGCCTGGGCTCGCCCAATGAGTACGTCGACTACGCCGCGTCCAAGGGTGCGCTGGATACCTTCACCCTCGGCCTGGCCAAGGAAGTGGCGGGCGAGGGCGTGCGCGTCAATGGTGTGCGGCCGGGGTACATCCACACCGGCTTCCATGCCCTGAGTGGCGATCCGGACCGGGTTGGCAAGCTTGAGCCCGGCCTGCCGATGGGCCGTGGCGGCAAGCCTGAGGAAGTGGCCGAGGCAATTATGTGGCTGCTGTCGGACAAGGCTTCCTATTCGACCGGCAGCTTCATCGACCTGGGCGGCGGGCGTTAGGGTCTGTATGAAAAGTCTTGAGACGAAGGTCAGGCAAGGCGAAAACAGCCGAGGAACGGTCGGAGTCGCGCCCGACTTTACGGGTTGTAAATGAGCATTCCGAGGCTGTTTTCAACGCAGAATCACCGAGTATCAAGGCTTTTCATACAGAGCCTAGAAGCGCGCCTCAACCCTGCAGCATGTGCTCGATCCGCTCCGTCAGTTGCTGCAAGGAAAACGGCTTGGTCAGCACGCTCATGCCTTCCTCCAGAACGCCATCACGCAGTGCGGCCGTTTCGTCATAGCCGGTGACGAACAGTACTTTCAAACCTGGGTAGCGCAGGCGCAATGCGCTGGCCACCTGTCGGCCGTTGAGGCCGGCAGGCAAGCCAACGTCGCTGATCAGCAGGTCTGGTGCGCTGCGCGCCTGGAGCCCCGCCAGCGCCTGAGGGCCGTTTTCGAACATCCGTGCCTCATGGCCGAGGTCCGCGAGTACTTCGGCAATGACCAGCCGTATGGCCATTTCGTCCTCGACCACCGCCACATGCCGTGCACGAGCCTGGGAACGCGGAAGGGCTACGGGAGCGACAATCGCTGGCTTGCGCTGCACCGCGCTGTGATGACGCGGCAGGAACAGGTTTACGCACGTGCCTTGCCCTGGGGTCGAGTGGATGTTCAACTGCCCTCCGGATTGGCGCACGAAACCGAAGATCATCGAAAGCCCAAGGCCTGTCCCCTGGCCAAGTGGCTTGGTGGTGAAGAACGGGTCCATGGCCCGCGCCAGGGTTTGCTGATCCATGCCACGCCCACTGTCGTACACACTGATGCGTACGTATTGCCCGGCGTTCAGATCCAGAGGGCTGGCGTGTTGTTCGTCGAGCTGCACGTTGCAGCAGGCGATGCGGACCGTGCCACTGCCGCTGATGGCGTCGCGGGCATTGATGCAAAGGTTTAGCAGCGCGCTTTCCAGTTGCGGTGGATCGATGCGCACGTTCCAGAGGTCGTTGTCGTTCTGGCAATACAGTTCGATATGTGGGCCGACACTGCGGGCAATCAGATCATGCATGCCGTCGACCAACGCGGCCACAGCCGTTGGCTCGGGCTGCAAGGTCTGCTGGCGGGAGAACGCCAGCAGCCGGTGAACCAGCGAGGCGGCCCGTTGCGCCGCGTCCCTGGCGTTGTCCAGCAGCGGGGGCAAGGCATTGTGACGTTGCTGATCAAGGCGCTGGCTCGCCAGTTCCAGTGCGCCCAGTATGCCGCCGAGCAGGTTGTTGAAATCATGGGCCACACCGCCAGTGAGCTGGCCCACGGCTTCCATCTTCTGCGCTTGGCGCAACGCGTGTTCGGCGTGTGCCAGGCGCTGTTGCTCCTCGATCCGCTCGCTGATGTCGTAGGCGAACAGATAAGCGCCAAGCGTCTGGTCATTGCTGTCACGCAAGGGGGCAAAGCGCATCTCATAATGACGCCGCGCATCGCCTTCGCCGAACGCGTCGATTTCGATGAAGGTCTCCCCGGCCAGCGCCCTGTTCCACAACGCCAATGAGCGTTGGCAATCGTCTGTGGCGGCTGCGAACTGTGCTTCAAGCGATGCACCAATTTCAGGCTGGAAACCGAAGACTCGCTGGAACTCGCCGCGGGTGGCGGCGTTGATGGCCAGCCAGCGCATCTGCCGGTCCACCACCTGCACGCAGGCCACACTGGCATCGATCAGATCGGCGAAAACCTTGCGCTCGGCCAGCGCCTGTTCAATGCGTTGCTCCAGTTGTGCATTGAGCGCCTGCAAGGCTGTTTCGGCGCGCTTGCGCGCCGTCACGTCGCGAAAGATAACCGCCACCTGATGGCGCTCGGCGGGTTCGACCCGAATTGCCGCCAGCCCCAGGCAGCGGTCGGTGGCATACAGTTCGTGCTCGAAGTAGATCGGCTCGCCGGTGCGCGCCACATGGCCGAAACGTTTCAGCCAGATCTCGGCCTCATCGGGAATGACGTCGCGCAGGGTTCGCCCCACTACATTGGGCAGGCCAGCATGGCGACAATAGGCGGGATTGGCCATCAAGTGCAGGTAGTCGACCCAGTGGCCGTTCGCGTCGGCAATGAATTCGATGATGCAGAAACCTTCCTCCATTGTCTCGAACAGGAACCGATAACGTTCGGCTTCCTGCACGCGCTCACGCAGTTGCTCAAGCTCATGGGCCATGCGCAGGTTGTGCTGGCGTTCGATGCGCAGCGCCTGTCGAAGATCGTGCAACTCGTCAGGGTTCTCGCTGCGTGGGCTCACGCTCATCGATGGGACTCCTTGTCATTGATAGCAATTGCTCCACCTGTTCGACCAGCGCGTCGAGCGTAAAGGGTTTGGTCAGCACGCAGGTCCCGGGTGGCAGGGGACGTTCGTGCAACACGGCCTTTGCATCGTAACCGGTGATGAACAGCACCGGTACATCAGGCAGGCGCTGGCGAAACGCTTCGGCGACTTGTCGCCCATCAAGCCCACCGGGCAGGCCGATATCGGTGATCAACAGCTCGGGCTGGCCTGGCGCTTCCAGGGCTGCGGGGCCGCTTGCGTAGCTTTCGACACTGTGGCCGAGCTCTTCGAGCACTTCGGTGATTATCACGCGCAGCGGCACATGGTCCTCTACCAGGGTGATGCGCCGCCCAGGGGCGTGAGTACGGGCAGCAGGCTCGATCGCCGGCAAGGCCTGGTGTTCGCTCCCGGGCTGCCAGGGCAGATAAAGGCGTATGCATGTCCCTTCACCCCGCGTCGAGCAGATCTGCAGCTGGCCGCCGGACTGGCGGACGAAGCCGTACGCCATGGACAGCCCCAGCCCTGTGTTGCGGCCCGCCTGCTTGGTGGTGAAAAACGGCTCGACCGCACGTGCCGCGACCTCGACGGACATGCCCAGGCCATTGTCCTTGACGCCCAGGCACAGATAACGACCCGCTGGCAGATTCAACGTCTCGGCCGTGTCATCTGGAATTTCTAACTGGCGGCAATCGATATCGATGCGGCCGCCATTGGGCATGGCATCGCGGGCATTGATGCACAGGTTGAGCAGGGCGCTCTCCAACTGTGGCGGGTCGATAAAGGTCACCCCTTCGTCGTGCTCGAAATGGCAGCTCACTTCAATGGCCGGCCCGACACTGCGGCTGATCAGGTCCTGCATGCCCTCGACCAGGGTACGGAGCCGGATCATCTGGGGCTGCAGGGTCTGTTGCCGGGAAAAAGCCAGCAGGCGCTGAACCAGCGTGGCGGCCCGCTGGGCTGAACTGCAGGCGCTGTCGAGCAAGGCCGGGATATCAGCATGGCGTGCTTGCTGCATGCGTTGGCGCATCAGCTCCTGGGCGCCGAGTATCCCCGCCAGCAGGTTGTTGAAGTCATGGGCGATGCCGCCGGTAAGCTGACCGACTGCCTCCATTTTCTGCGCCTGGCGCAAGGCCTTTTCAGCCTCGAGCAGTTTTTGCTGTTCGTTGACCCGACGCGTGATGTCGTAGACGAACAGGTAAGCGCCGACTATTGCTCCGGCGGCATTGCGCAGGGGGGTGAAATGCGACTCGAAGTGGCGAAGGCGGTCGTTTTTACCGTAAGCAATTACTTCGGTAAAGGTTTCACCGGACAATGCCCTGCGCCAGAGCGCCATGGAACCTTCAAGCTCGACGGGGAAATTCGCAAGGCACTCGATCAGGCTATCGCCTGGCTGGAGCCTGTGGCTGAACAGATACTCGAAATCCTTGACCGCGCGTTTGTTTACCGCAAGGAATGTCATCGAGGTGTCCACCACCTGAACTCGCGCGACGCTGTTCTCCACTAACTCGGCGAGCAAAACGCGCTCTGCCAGGGCAGCGGCCACCCGTTGTTCGAGTTGCTCGTTGAGTTGTTGCAGGGCAGCTTCGGCGCGGTATCGCTTGGTGACATCCTTGAACAGTACCGCCACCTGCCGTCGCTCGACCGGCTCGATGCGGAAGGTGGTTACCGACAGCACACGCCCTGTCGCCACCAGCTCCTGTTCGAACTGCAAGGGTTTCCCGGTGCGCAGTACCTCGCCATAGCGGGCGATCCAGTCATCGGCCTCATCCGGCACCATTTCCCGCAGTTTCTGCCCCGTCACGTCGGCAATGCCTGCGTGGCGGGCATAGGCCGCGTTCGCCAGCACATGCACGTAATCGCTGAGCGGGCCGTGGGGGCCATCGAAGAACTCGATGACACAGAAGCCTTCGTCCATCGTATCGAAGAGAAAGTGGAACAGGCCCTGGTCAGCCTGTTGATGGTGGGCCCATTGTGCTTCCAGCTGGGCATTGCGCTGGCGAAGGTCTTCGACCTGTCGACGAAGGGTCTGCAGTTCGCGCGATGGCATAGGGCATGCGGGCTTCCAGTGAAGTGGCAGGGCACTGTAGCTGTTTTGCGTTACACCGTGCCAGGTGCCTGGCTGGCGCTACTGAGCAACTGGTCGACCCGGGCGATCAGCAACGCCAGCTCAAAGGGCTTGTGCAGCAGGGCCGTCAGGTTGGATGTCGTCAGCCGGTCACTGTCCAGGTCACCATCGTAGCCGGTGATGAACAGCACGGGGGCGTGTTCGTTGCTTGCGCGATAAGCGTTGGCAACCTGGTAGCCATCGACGCTACCGGGCAGTCCGATATCGACAATAAGCAATGCTGGGCGGGGAGCCTGCCCCAGCGCCCGCATGGCGGCAGCGCCTTCGTCGAAGACTTGTACCCGATTCCCTCGTTCTTCCAATACCTCGCGGATCACCATGCGCAGGGTTGGCTGGTCTTCGACCAACAGAATGTCGAGGCCAACGTTGCGTGACGGCTGTATTGCGGTGCGAGGGTCGAAGGACGCGAGCGGCACCTCGGTACGCTGTTCACGGGGCAAGTACAGGTTGACGCGTGTGCCGCCCTGGGGAGTGCTGTCAATGCTCAAGTGCCCGCCGGACTGGCGCATCAGCCCGTAGGCCATGGACAAGCCCAGGCCTGTGCCCTGGCCGAGGGGCTTGGTGGTGAAGAACGGCTCGATGGCGCGGGAGGCAATGTCTTCGGACATGCCGCGGCCGGTATCCTCCACCACGATCTGAAGGTAGTCGCCAGGCGCGAGTTGCAAGCTGGCGGCCTGGATCGGGGCGAGTGAATGATCCTGGCAACTGATACGCAGTGTGCCGCCTCTGGTCATGGCATCCCGGGCGTTGATGCATAGGTTCAGCAAGGCGTTTTCCAGTTGCGGTGGGTCCACGCGCACTGTCCATTGCCCGGCCAGCGTCGCATCGACAAAACCGATGCTCGCGTCCAGGGTGCTGTGAATCAGGTCATGCATGCCAGCTACCAGGTGGTGCACATCCACGGTCTGTGGCGTGAGCGTCTGCTGGCGGGCGAATGCCAGCAGGCGTTGGACCAGCGAGCTGGCACGCGAGGCGTTTTGCTGGACGATGCCCAGCATGTGGCGACAATCCTGGCCGCGTCCTTGAACCAGTCGTTTGTCGGCAAGTTCCAAGGCACCCAGGATGCCACCCAGAAGATTATTGAAATCATGGGCAATGCCACCGGTCAGTTGACCGATAGCCTCCATTTTCTGCGATTGGCGCAAAGCCTGTTCGGTCTGGAGCAGGCGCTCCTGCTCCAGCACCCGCTCAGTGATGTCGTAGGCAAACAGGTAGCCACCCTGAATCTGCCCCTCGGCATCGCGCAATGGGTTGTAGCGCATGTCGTAGTGCCGCTGCGCTTCAGGTGGGCCGAGGGTGATGGTGTGAGTGAATGGCTCGCCCGCCAGCACCCTAGGCCATACCGGCTCGAGGCAGTGCAGGATGTCCGGCTTGTCGGCCAGGATCCGCGAAATGGAATCGCCCACCTTGGGTGTGAAACCGTGCAGCCGCTCGAAGGTTTCGCATGCGGTCCGGTTGATGGCGGTCAGGCGCAGGCTGCAGTCGGCGGCGAACACGTTGGCCAGGCTATGGTCGACCAGTTCACCCAGCAGCTTGTTGTTGACCCGTGCTTCGTCAACGTGCTGCTGGGCGCGATCGAGCATGGCATTGATGAGCCGCTCGGTGGCTGGGGCCCCGGTGAACAGCACCGCCACCCGTCGTTCGCTGGCCGGCCCGAGCGGGTAGGCCGCGATCGACAACAGACGATCGGTGGCTTCCAGACGCTGCTCGAAGCGGGCCGGCTTGCCGGTTAGCAATACCTCGGCGAAGCGAGGCACCCAGGCATCGGCTTCGGCCGGGATAAGCTCGCGTATCGTCTGGCCCATTTGCTTGGGGTGTGCGGTGTGATGCGTATAAGCCTCGTTGCTGAGGATATAGCGGTAGTTGCTCAGCGGCCCCTCTGGCCCATCCAGCAACTCCAGCACACAAAACCCTTCGGTCATGTGACTACGCAGCACAGCCAGGCATGCGCGTTCGAACGCATGCTCGGCAAGCTGCGCCTCGAGCTCGGCGATGCGTGCGTTCAAGTGTTCTAGGGAGTGCGCAGGGTCGTCGAGCATGAGCAGGTATCGGTCGGCGTGTCGCGCAACTATAGCCGCGCCGATCGGTCGCCGCCATGGCATCAGAACGAGCGCACGATCCTGCCTAGCGTTTCCATGGCCTGCTCCGCGCCGTCACCCCAAGGGCTGCCATAGTTCAGGCGGATACAGTTACCGAAGCGCCGGGTCGGCGAGAAGATCGGCCCCGGCGCGATGCTGATGCCCTGGGCCAGCGCCATGTGGAACAGCTTCAACGCGTCCATCTGTTCGGGCAGTTCCAGCCACAGAAAGTAGCCGCCGGAAGGCTGGCTGACCCGGGTCTGCGCCGGGAAGTGGCGGGCGATGGCGGCGAGCATGTTGGCCTGCTGGCCCTCCAGCGCGTAGCGCAGCTTGCGCAGGTGGCGATCGTAGCCACCGTGCTGCAGGTAGTCGGCGATCGCCGCCTGGGCCGGCATCGAGGCGCACAGCGAGGTCATGAGCTTGAGTCGCTCGATCTTCTGCGCAAAGCGCCCGGCCGCGACCCAGCCGATGCGATAGCCCGGGGCCAGGCTCTTGGCGAACGAACCGCAATGCATCACCAGCCCTTCGGTGTCGAAGGCCTTGGCCGGCTTCGGCGCCTGCTGCGAGTAGTACAGCTCTGCGTAGACGTCGTCCTCGATCAGCGGCACCTGGTGGCGGCGCAGCAGCTCGACCAGTTCCTGTTTCTTGGCCTCCGGCATGCTCGCGCCCACCGGGTTCTGGAAGTTGGTCATGCACCACACGGCCTTGACCGGGTGTTTGTCCAGGGTCTGGGCCAGCACGCCAAGGTCCATGCCCTCGCGCGGGTGCACCGGGATTTCCACTGCCTTGAGCTTGAGGCGCTCTAGCACTTGCAGGCAGGCATAGAAGGCTGGCGCCTCGATGGCCACCAGGTCGCCGGGCTGGGTCACCGCCTGCAGGCACAGGTTCAAGGCTTCCAGCGCGCCGTTGGTGATCAGCAGCTCTTCCATGGGCAGCATCAGCCCGCCGACCATGTAGCGCAGGGCGATCTGTCGGCGCAGTTGCGGGTTGCCGGGCGACAGGTCGGTGACCACCATGCGCGGGTCCATGGCCCGGCTGGCGCTGGCCAGCGAGCGGGACAGGCGCTGCAGCGGGAACAGGCTCGGGCTGGGGAAGGCAGAGCCGAACGGCACGGTGTGCGGGTCCTTGATCGAGTCGAGGATCGAGAACACCAGGCCGCTCACATCGACATCGGTGGACTCGCTGGCCGGCGCCTGGGGCTGCGGCTCGCAGAACGGCCGCGGCGCGTGGGCGTTGACGAAGTAACCCGAACGCGGCCGGGCACGGATCAGGCCGCGACGCTCCAGCAGGTAGTAGGCCTGGAACACGGTGGACGGGCTGACCCCGTGGGTCTGGCTGGCGTAACGCACCGAAGGCACCCGCTGGCCGGGGCCTAGCACCCCGGAGCGGATCAGTTCGGCAATGTCGTCGGCGAATCGTTCGTAGCGTTTCATTATGGTTTTGGCAGGCAAGGTAAGGGTCAGTGTAAGGGATCAGCGATTCATCGGCGCGACGAAACGGCTGTGTGCGGTGCTGCGGATACCCGGCTGGTCGCTGTCCTGGATCTCGAAGGTCAGTTCCTGGGAGCTGCTGGTCGGGCGATCGGCAAGCATCGCCACCGACACCGGCAGCTCGCTCATCTCGCCGGACGCCAGGGTGAATTCGGTACGGCCATGCAGCTCGAAGCCGTCGGCGTCCACCAGGCGCAGGCGATAGTGCTGCGGTTCCTGGGTCTTGTTGATGATCTTGAGCAGGTAGATGTTCTCGATCTGGCCCAGGGCGTTCTCGCGGAACAGGCCACGGTCCTTGATCACGTCCATCGACACCATCGGACGCATCTGCAGGGCCAACACCAGGGCGCCGATCATCAGCGTCAGCGCGGCGGCGTAGCCGAGCAGGCGAGGGCGCAGCCAGTGGGTCTTGCCGCCTTGCAGGTTGTGTTCGGACTTGTAGCCGATCAGGCCACGGGCATAGCCCATCTTGTCCATCACCCCGTCGCAGGCGTCGATGCACGCGGCGCAGCCGATGCAGGCCATCTGCAGGCCTTCGCGGATATCGATGCCGGTGGGGCACACCTGCACGCACAGGGTGCAGTCGATGCAGTCGCCCAGGCCCTGGCTGCGCGCGTCGCTGCCTTTCTTGCGCGGGCCACGGGCTTCACCGCGGCTGGGGTCGTAGGCCACCGCCAGGGTGTCCTTGTCGAACATCACGCTCTGGAACCGTGCATAGGGGCACATGTGCATGCACACCGCTTCGCGCAGCCAGCCGGCATTGAGATAGGTGGCGGCGGTGAAGAACAGCACCCAGAACAAGGCCACCCCACCCAGCTCGAAGGTGAACAGTTCGGCAGCCAGCGGGCGGATCGGCGTGAAGTAGCCGACGAAGGTCAGCCCGGTGAGCACGCCGATGGCCAGCCACAGGCCATGCTTGAGGGCGCGGCGGGCGATCTTCTCCGCGCCCCACGGCGCGGCGGCCAGCTTGATGCGCTGGTTGCGGTCGCCCTCGGCGATCTTCTCGCACCACATGAACAGCCAGGTCCAGGTGCTTTGCGGGCAGCTGTAGCCGCACCACACGCGCCCGGCGAACACGGTTATGGCGAACAGGCCGAAGGCGCAGATGATCAGCAGCGCCGACAGCAGGATGAAGTCCTGCGGCCAGAAGGTCGCGCCGAAGATGTGGAACTTGCTGTCGGCCAGGTCCCAGAGCACGGCCTGGCGGTCGCCCCATTGCAACCAGGCGGTGCCGAAGAACAGCACGAACAGCAACCCGGCGAAGGTGATCCGCAGGTTGCGGTAGAAACCGGTGAAACTGCGTGTATGAATGCCACCGGCCACCTGGCTTTTGCTCTTGTGGGTGGTGGGGGCAATCTCGATGACTCGGAAGGGGATTCTGTCGCTCATGGTTCGTCGCTCATCAGGCCTCGATCAGGCCAGGGCACTATGGCCCTCGATCTGTTTTCAGCACAGGCCCAGGTATCGAGATAAAAACCATATCAGATGGGAGATGAGTTTGTTGAAGCCTTGTATTTCGGTGCTTGGCGTACTGGATTGCAGATGCCTGCGGCTATCCACCGCACCTTTGTTTAGTGGTATTGGCCGCTTTGCGCCCCATCACCCGGCTGGCTGAAAAAGAACCGCCGGATCGTAACGCGCTTCGACAAAAAGGCATGCCGCCGCGAGGTCACCACCCAGAACGCAAGCGTTCCCGCTCCCTTAAAGCTGCATTACGGCGAGCGCTCTGCGCAGCGGCTCGTCGGATATCTGGATAGGGCCATGAAATGGCACGTCCATGTCCAATACGAGGTACACGGAAGCCGAAATAAGCAATGAAGAAATGATGAACATTGCTATTACCATCGAATTAGGGGGCGCGCGGTATCCAAAACTGGCGAAAATGAGCGTCAACCAAGCAGCAAGCATCCCGATAAGCGGGCCAGGAATTGCCCCCTCTGACTGCTCGACGATCCTCCAGCGTTGCTCGATGAGCGAATGATATTGCTGACGAATATCCTGCAGCATCGTTTCATGGTAACGGTCTGGCGGCTTAATAACGGCCAAAGATTTTCCTATGTCATCCAAGTATTTAGCTGCTTCGCTGTTACGATGTTGCAGCGCCTCGTCCCCCCGGTATGGCGTCGCGATAGCGTGCTCAAGATAGATGATCAGTCGGTTGCGAGTCTCCTGGGCCGAATCGCCATAGCCCCGCAGTGTCCGATCAAAAATGATCATGCTGGTTGCATACCCATGGAAGTTTGCATCAATGGACTCGAAGGTATTTTTGGCAGAATTGATCATCAAGCCAAAGACCAGTGATGTCATAACCACAAAAATGTTAGCTACCAGGCGAATTACTGTATTTGTGTCTTCATCCCTGTGGTGGGATGCCAGCTTTGGGTACCACAGCATCATGAGCAACGAGGCGGCAATCAAGCACCCAAAAATGGCCAGTGCGATCCAGAGAGCGTTCATGCATCAGGGCCCTGATCAATCTGAGTCAAGCCTTAAAAGATAGTCCGTGACCGACCGCTATGGTTGGAAAGCTGCTGGCCGTGGATGGCCGATTCCGACCCAGAACTGCCCACCTGATTGGCAAGACCGATCTTGCAGGAGCGATTCAATCCGTGAAGAATCAAAAATGTAGACGCCTTGAAGGTCGATGGCTCAGCGCTTGTAGAGGAACGCTTCAACTACAACGGCAAACGCTGATGAATGTTCTCGGCGATTGGGGTAGCCAACAGCGGCAGCTATGCCCTGTAGGGTGGTTTTTCGACTTTCGACAGCCGCTTCGGAGGGGCGTGGAGAAACAACCCAGGCAACAGTACTGGCACGTTTTTTATCGATTTGGGTCGCCTACCGCTCTTTCAAATTGACCTCACCCAAGGTCGCCCACCATCGCCTAGGCACTCCTTTACGATCGGCAATGGTAGCCAGGTGGATCATTTCAATGACGGGTCATTGGCGCTATCTTGCCCTTGGCTGGGGGTTGACCTGAACCTCGTCAACAGCAGTTCCGACCTGCAGGGTGCTGGTTGTGATGTGTATGCAGGAATTAATAGCTATTGCGAGAGCATGGTGATATTCAAGGCGTAGCGAAGCTTTTTCTAAATAGCCGCTAACAGTGACGCAGAGCATTTGGTGGTTTTTCAACGAAGATTTTCCAGCATATTTTAATGGCTGGATGGAGGCCATTGCTCGACTATGCTGGTGTCAGCCTGGGTCGAAAGGAGCCACTAGGCTCTGTACGAAAAGCCTTGATACTTGTTCATGCTGCGTTGAAAACAGCCTCGGAATGCTCATGTACTCCAGTACACTGCGCTTCCTCGGCTGTTTTCGCCTTGCCTGACCTGCGTCTCAAGACTTTTCGTACAGAGCCTAGCAAAGTCCTCTTTGCCTCGCTTTGCGCTCGCCCATTCATCCTGCTATGCCCAAGCTCCGCCAGGGCTTATGGCGGACTTCAATCCCTGCGACCCCTTTCACATGCCAGCATTCCCAATCCCTCCCTCACTGAGTACACTTGAGACACGTTCTTATTTGCACCTGGTAATTTTTTAGGGAGGCGTGATGTCCACCGTTGTTCCCGATGGCACTGCGCACACCGGCCTGGAAGCACTGTACCGTGAGCATAGCGGCTGGCTGCACGGCTGGTTGCGCCAGCGTCTGAACAACTCCGCCGATGCCGCGGACCTGGCCCAGGACACCTTCATCCGGGTGTTGTTGGCGCGCACCGCCGACACTCTCAAGGAGCCGCGGCACTACCTGGCGACCATCGCGCGCGGGCTGACCATCGACCTCTACCGCCGCCGCAGTCTGGAAAGCGCCTACCTCGAAGCCTTGGCGCAGCAGCCGGAGCGTTATGCGCCCTCGGCCGAAACCCACGCCGCGATCCTCGATACCCTGATGGCCATCGACCGTATGCTCGATGGGCTGGGCTCGCGCACGCGGGCTGTGTTTCTCGCCGTGCAACTGGACGGCCTAAGCTACGACAAGACCAGCGAACGCCTGGGTGTTTCGGTGAGCACGGTGCGCAAGCACCTGGCCCGCGGGCTGATGCATTGCCTGCTGTTCGAGGACGCATGAAGGCCATTCTCAGCGAGGCGGTGGACTGGTACGTGCGCCTGCATGACAGCAGTGTCGATGACGCCACCCGCGCCGCATGGCAAGCCTGGTGCATGGCCGACCCTCGCCACGCCGCAGCCTGGGCGCGCCTGGAGCAACTGCAATGCCGCCTGGGCAGCGCCCCCCGCGGTGCCGCGCAGACCTTGGAGAATGCCCGGCGTGACCGGCGCCATGCCGTGAAGGCACTGGCGCTGTTGCTCGGCGTCGGGGCCGTTGGTTGGCAGGGGTACCGGGCTTCGCCCTGGAGTGCCGACTATGCGACACGGATCGGCGAGCGCCGCCGACTGACCCTGGCCGATGGCACACGCCTGGACCTCAACACCGACAGCCGTGTCGATGTTCGCTACGACGCGGGCCAACGCCTGATCCAGCTGCAGCGCGGCGAGATCCTGGTGGAAACCGCCAAGGATGCGCGGCCACTCAGCGTGCGCACCGTGGCAGGCGACATCCTGGCCCTGGGTACCCGCTTCAGCGTGCGTCAGGACAACGACGTGAGCCATGTGGCGGTGGCCGCCCATGCCGTGGAGGTGCGGCCCAGCCGGGCGTCGCAGGTGGTGCGTATCGACAGCGGGTACAGCCTGAGTTTTGCCGCCGACCATATCGGCCCCCTGCAACCCTTGGCCCCCGGTGGCCAGGCCTGGGCCGAGGGCATGCTGGTCAGCGTTGACTGGCGCCTGGACGAGGTGGTCCATGAGCTGGCGCGCTACCGCCCCGGTTATCTCGGCTGCGCGGGGGAGGTCGCCGGCTTGCGCCTGTCTGGCGCATTCAACCTGGACGACACCGACGTCGCCCTGGCCAGCCTGGAAGACGCGTTGCCGGTTCGCGCACGGCGCATGACGCGCTACTGGGTGCGCCTGGAGCCAATCGGCAAGGGGTAGGGGCCCACAATCGTGGAGGCCCGAGCCGGGAAGAGTGGTTGAAATCTCATTCGCTCTCAAACATTCGAGAATTTTTCGCATTTGGGGTAGCAGATTTCCTTCGCTGCTTCGGCTCTTGAGGGCGCGCGCATCAAGCGTGCCCAAGCCAACCCGAAACAGGAACCCCTTTTCATGTCCGCACGCCGTACCTCGCTAGCCTGCAGTATTCGCCAGGCGACCCTCGCACTGAGCCTTTGCGGCGCCGCGCTGGCGACCTCGACCGCCTGGGCCGCCGCGCAGCGCTACGATATCCCGGCCGGCAGCCTGGCCTCCGCGATCAGCCAGTTCGCCGCTGCCAGCGGCGTGACCATCAGCTTCAGCAATGACGAAACCAGCGGGCTGCATTCCTCGGGGCTGCACGGCAGCTTCGAGCTGGAGCAAGGTTTCTCCGCGTTGCTGCAGGGATCGGGGCTGCGCGTGCAGCAGGTGGGCGACAAGCGCTATGTGCTGAGCAAGGTGTACAACGACGGCGCCGTCGAGCTTGGCGCGACCAGCGTCGACGCCCTGGGCCTGGGCAGCACCACCGAAGGCACCGGCAGCTACACCACCGGTTCTGCCAGCACCGCGACCGGCCTGCGCCTGTCGGCACGCGAGACGCCGCAGTCGGTCAGTGTGGTGACCCGTCAGCAGATCGAGGACCAGAACCTGACAGACGTCACTCAGGTGCTCGAGCAGACGCCGGGCGTGGTCGTTGACAGCATGGGCCCGGCCGGCAGCGACGCCAACCATATCTATGTACGCGGCTTCCAGGTCGGCAGCATCCAGGTCGACGGCGTCAACCGCCCCGACACCTTCGGCTTTCGCGACGACCTTGCCGACATGGTGTCGTACGACCGGGTCGAGGTGGTGCGCGGCGCCACCGGCCTGATGTCGGGGACCGGCGACCCCGGCGCCACCATCAACCTGGTGCGCAAGAAACCGACCCTCGAGACGCAGCGCAAGCTGACCCTCAAGGCAGGCTCCTGGGACAGCTACCGCACCGAGCTGGACCTGTCCGGCAAGCTGTCGGAGAGCGGCCATGTGCGTGGGCGTTTCGTGGCGTCGACCACCGACAGCCAGAGCCATGTCGATCGTCAGTCACTGGAGAGGCAGGTGGCCTACGGGGTGGTGGAATGGGATGTCACCGACAGCACGATGCTGACCGTGGGCGCCGAGTACCAGGAGATGGACAACGACGGCGCAGGCAACCACGGCTTCCCGATGTTCAATGCCGATGGCAGCCACTTCAATCCATCGCGTTCGTTCAACTCGGCCTCGGACTGGAGCTATCACAAGCGCCGCACGAAAACGTTGTTCACCACGCTGGAACACCAGCTGGACAACGGCTGGCAGTTGAAACTGAATGCCGAGCACAGTCGCCGCAGCTATGATGACACCTTCGCCACTGCCGCCGCCGGTAGCGTCAAGCCCGATGGCAGTGGTATCAGCACCTGGACCGGGCGTTGGGCGGGCGAGCCCCGGCAGACGTCGTTCGACCTGTCCGCCAGCGGCCCGTTCGAGCTGCTTTCCCGCGAGCATCAAGCGTACCTCGGCGCTAGCCACTATCGGGCCTACTACCGTAATCCCGGTTACCAGCTATGGACGAGCCAGCCTATCGACAACATTCATACCTGGGACGGTTCGCTGGCGATTCCGGACGCTATCCACAACAAGTATTCGCAAGATGCGCTGGACGAAACCCAGGACGGCCTGGTGGCGTCGGTGCGCTGGAGCCTGGCCGATGACTTGTCGCTGATCACCGGCGCGCGGGTGATCGACTGGAAACGCGACGAAACCGGGACCACTCTTTCAAGCGGCGCCACCACGCGCACCTCGCGCAGCGAAACCGGGGTTGTCACGCCTTACGTGGGGCTGGTCTACGACTTCGCCGAAAACTGGTCGGCGTACGCCAGCTATACCGCGATCTTCAAGCCGCAGAGCAGGCAGGATGCCAGTGGCGGCTACATCGAGCCGCTGGAGGGCGTGAACTACGAGTTGGGTATCAAGAGCGAGTTCTGGGACAAGCGCCTGACCACCGCCTTCAGTGTCTTCGAGGTGCAGCAGGACAACCTGGCCGTGGCCGACGGCGACAAGCTGGCACCAAACGGCGACCAGGCCTACCGCGCCGAATCTGGCACCAAGACCCGTGGTTTCGAGATGGAAATGGCGGGGCAGATCCTGCCTGACTGGCAGGTTTCCGCCAGCTACACCTATGCCCAGGCCGAGGATTCCGATGGCAAGCGCCTGCTCACCGAAGTACCGCGCGATACCTTCAAGCTGTTCACCAGTTACCAACTGCAGTCCTTGCCACAGTTGAAGATTGGCGGCGGCGTGCGCTGGCAGGGGATGGAGTACAAGAAGAACGCCGGCCCGAACAAGGAGACGTTCACCCAGGGCGCCTTCAGTGTGGTCGACCTGATGGCGCAGTATGCGTTCACGCCGCAGACCAGCGTCGCCTTGAACCTCAACAACGTGCTGGATGAGAAGTACTACTCCGCGATCGGTGGGCGCGGGTGGTACGGCACCCCGCGCAGCGCCACGGCGACATTGGTCTACGCATTCTGATCCACGTCGGCCAGATCGGGTGGGGCCCACAGCCGGGACTACCCGACATACCGCGATGGACAGGCTCTGCGGCTGCCTGGCGCTACCAGCTTTGTGAATGAGGCTGCGGCCCTGGCAGCGTCGGAAACAACGGCGATACCTCCTCGGCCAGCTCCTGGATGATGTCCTGCGCCGGACGCCTGGCCATCTGCAATCCCAGCGCGGCGTGGTTCACCCCGGCCGCGCGCCATTCCTCCAGCAGCTCGACCAGCCCATGGCGCCCTGTGCGCAGTACGTAACCGCCCTGCAGGGGCGTTCGGGGAAAGTGCGGGTCGTCGTCCAGGTCGATCCATTCATTGGTCATGTGCGGGCGGAAACCGCCACCGGGTATCGCTTCGCGCCAGGCGCGGACTTTTGCCGCCAGGCGCAGCGGCCCGTGCCTGTCGTGGGTGGCGTGCGGGTAGGTGAGCCAGCCATCGGCATGTTCGCGAAAGGTGTCGGCGTTGGCGCCACAGGTGTTCGGGGTGGTGTTCATGACTGCTCCTTGGGTCAGCATGCTCACGGGCCGGTGGCCGGGGCGGGGAGGCAGATACTGCGTTGCACGGCCGGGCGCCGTTCGACCTGCCGGTACCAGCGCGTCAGGTGGCGTGGGCACTGAAATCAAAGCCCACCAGGGCTGCGATATGCAGCCAGGCGAAGGTGGCCCTGGACCGGCCCTGGCCGTCGCGTTTCGCCTATTCCGTGGTCGCCCGCAGGGAGAAGCTCGAACGACCGCCGGTGCGGGCGTTCATCGACTGGCTGGGCAGCTTGTTGGTGGCTAGAGGGTAGGGGGGCAGTATTTTTCCGGGTCGCGACTTTCACGATGTTTCCCCGCCGCTACTCCACTGCCTCCGCCAGCCCCTGGTCCTCACCCAGGAAACCACCGCTCTGATGCCGCCACAGCCGTGCATAGGTGCCGTTCCTGTCGAGCAGTTCGGCATGGCTGCCTTGTTCGATGATGCTTCCTTCGTCCATGACGATGAGCCGGTCCATGGCGGCGATCGTGGACAAACGGTGGGCGATGGCGATGACGGTCTTGCCCTGCATCATGTCGTCGAGGCTCTCCTGGATCGCGACTTCAACCTCCGAGTCCAGGGCGCTGGTGGCTTCGTCGAGCAACAGGATCGGCGCGTTCTTGAGCATCACCCGGGCAATGGCAATGCGCTGGCGCTGGCCGCCGGACAGCTTGATGCCACGCTCGCCCACCAGGGTGTCGTAGCCGCTGTGACCTTGCCGATCGCTCAGCTGGCTGATGAAACCATCGGCCTGGGCGTTGGCCGCGGCGCTGCGGATCTGCGCCTCGGTCGCTTCGGGGCGGCCATAGGCGATGTTGTCGCGGATGGAGCGGTGCAGCAATGACGTGTCCTGGGTGACCATGCCGATGGCGCTGCGCAGGCTGTCCTGGGTGACCTGGGCGATGTTCTGCCCATCGATGCGGATCTCGCCGTCGTTGACGTCGTAGAAGCGCAGCAGCAGGTTGATCAGCGTGGACTTGCCGGCGCCGGAGCGGCCCACCAGGCCGACTTTTTCGCCGGGGCGAATGTGCAGGCTCAGGTCATCGAGCACCTGGCGTTCGCCGTTGTAGTTGAAGCTCACCTTGTCGAAGGTCACCGCGCCACCGCGGGTCACCAGCGTGCCGGCGTCGGGCGCATCCTGCACCTTGGGGCCGCGGGTCAGGGTGGCCATGCCGTCCTGCACGGTGCCGATGTTTTCGAACAGGGAGGTCATCTGCCACATGATCCAGTGCGACATGCCGTTGATCCGCAGGGCCATGGCCGTGACCGCCGCCACGGCGCCCGCGCCAACCTGGCCCTGGTGCCAGAGCCACAGGGCATAGCCGCCGGCCCCCAGGATCAAGCCGACCACCAGCGCCTGGTTGACGATCTCGAACTGGCTGACCAGGCGCATCTGGCGAAAGCCGGTGAGCTTGAAGTCCTCCATCGCCGCCCGCGCAAAGTGTGCTTCGCGTTTGGAATGGGAGAACAGTTTCACCGTGGTGATGTTGGTGTAGGCATCGGAGATGCGCCCGGTCATCGACGACCGCGCATGAGCCTGCTCCTGGCCGACCTTGCCCAGGCGCGGCACGAAGTACAGCATCGCCAGCCCGAACAGGGCGCCCCAGGCCAGGAACGGCAGCATAAGTTGCAGGGCGAAACCGCCGGCCAGGGCGATGATGGCGATGAAGTACACGCCGATGCCGGGCAGGACCTCGATCAGGGTGAACAACACCTCGCGCACGGCCAGCGCGGTCTGCATCACCTTGGTGGTGACCCGGCCGGAAAACTCGTCGGAGAAGAACGACAGGCTCTGGCGCAGCATCAGCCGATGGAAATCCCAGCGCAGGCGCAGCGGCAGGTTGATCGCCAGCACCTGGTGCTGCATCAGGGTGCGCAGGGTCACCAGCACGATACTGGTCAGCAGGACGATACCGATGCTCCAGAGCACGCGGCTTTCCTGTTCGCTCGTGCCACCCGCCTGCCAGGCGGGAAGCAGGTCGACCACCTGGCCAAGGAAGGAAAACAGCCAGGCTTCATAGATCGACACGCCGGCACTGAACAGCGCGAGGGCCAGGAGGTACCCGCGCGCGCCCCGCGTGCAGGCCCACAAAAAGCGCAGCAGGCCTAGCGGTGGCGGTGGTATTTCATCAGGCGGGAAGGGGTCGAGCCATCGTTCAAAAACACGCAGCATGCTGGTCTCCGGAAGGGCGCGGCGTTGATCGGCAACGCCGTAGCGATCGTGCAACCATACCGCACATCGAGGTGTTCGCCTTGCCGCTCGTGTCCTCCTGAGGCCAACTGCTGCCCAGTGTCATCTACCGCGATCGGTCAGCAAGGCTGCGCCGCCATCCGATTGGAGACGTTGCGCCCGAGCACCAGTACCGCGACAAAACCGCAGCCCACCAGGGCCGTGGCCAGGCTCAACAGCACCGCGGTACCGAGCTGATCGACAATGCGCCCGCCGAAGAACGAGCCCAAGGCAATGATCACCTGGAACATGGCGACGAACAGCGGCATGCCGCGTTCGACATCCTTGGGTGCCACCACGAACATCCAGATACTGGCGCAGGCCGGGAAGGCACCAAAGGCGAAGCCCCACAGCGCGATCAGCATCGCGGCGCCGGTCATGCCGGTGGCGAAGTAGGGGAACAGGGCGGTGCTGATGCCGATCATCAGGGCGACCAGCAACAGGGTGTGGCGCACGCTGCGGTTGGCGGCGAAACCGGCGAAGATGTTGCCGATCACCCCGGCCACGCCGTACAGCAACAGCAGCGAACCGATGGTCGGCCCATCGAAGCCGGCGCTTTGCTTGAAGAACGGTGCGACATAGGTATAGGCGGCAAAATGCGCCAGGCCGATCAGCAATACCGCGATCAACCCGACCCGTGCCTGCGGATTGACGAACAGCGCCGGCAGGTCGCTGATGCGAATGGCTTTGTCGGGGGTGAGCCGCGGCAGCAGGAAGACCTGCGCCAGCAGTACTGGCACGCCAACCAGCGCGGTAGCCAGGAAGGTCATGCGCCAGCCCATCAGGCCGCTCAGCCAGGTGCCGACCGGCACGCCCAGCACGGTGGCCAGGGTCACGCCGACCATGATGATCGAGGTGGCCTGGGCCACGCCCACGCCCTTGGGGGCCAGGCGGCCACTGAGGGCAATGGCGGTGGCCCAGAAACCGCCGATGCTGATGCCCAGCAGCACGCGGCCGAACAGCAGCAGGCTGAAGTCGCTGGCGTAGGCCACGACGGCGTTGGCGAGGATCATGATCAGCGTCAGGCCGATCAGCAGGTAGCGACGGTCCAGGGCGCCGATGCCCACCGACAGCAAGGGCGCGGCGAGGGCGGCCATGATGCCGGGCAGGGTGACCATCAGGCCGGCCTGGCCGGCGCTGATGCCCAGGTCGCTGGCGACATCGTTGAGTACGCCCACCGGGAGAAACTCACTGGTGACCAGGGCGAAGGCGCCCACGGCGACCGAGAGAATCGCCAGCCACTGTTGGCTGACGCTTTGTTGACTGTGTTCGGGACGGCCGTGAGACGGCGGAGTGACACTGGGCATGGTGTTGGATTCCATGGGGGGATGCCGCCTGGGGCGGACCGGGGAGCGGAAAAAATGGTTGGCGATTATAAGAGACAGTTTTGCCGAGCCGACAGGCGGGGCGCTCGATAGTAAACATCAGCCTGATCGATGGTTGTACCGCGAATACGACCACCCCTGGCACGCCTGAACGCCCGTAGACGCTTGCAAAATACATATGGGTATCCGTATATTTGGATTTCCATATGTATTGGTGCAGCCATGATAACCCCGCCCGATGTGTTCAAGAGCCTGTCTGACGAAACCCGTGCTCGCGCCAGCCTGCTGATTGCCAGTCTCGGTGAGCTATGTGTCTGTGAGCTGATGTGCGCGCTGAACGACAGCCAGCCGAAGATCAGTCGTCACCTGGCGCAGCTGCGCAGCAGTGGCCTGCTGCTGGACCGCCGCCAAGGGCAATGGGTGTACTACCGCCTCAACCCGGACCTGCCCGCCTGGGTACACGAGATCTTGCAGGCGACACTGCAGGCCAACAGGCAATGGTTGGCAGAAAACACCCTGCGTCTGCAGAACATGGACGGTCGCCCCGTTCGTGACGCTGCCTGCTGCTGATCATCACTGTACGAGGTCATCATGCTGGTAGCGATTGCAGTCTTCGTTTTCACCCTCATCCTGGTCATCTGGCAGCCGAAGGGGCTTGGCGTTGGCTGGAGCGCAGCGCTCGGTGCCCTCATCGCCCTGGCGGCAGGCACCGTTTCGCTGCACGACATCCCGACTGTGTGGGCCATCGTCTGGAACGCCACCGTCACCTTCATCGCCGTCATCATCATCAGCCTGCTGCTGGATGAGGCCGGTTTCTTCGAGTGGGCCGCGCTGCACGTGGCGCGCTGGGCAAACGGCAGCGGCTATCGCCTGTTCGCCTTTTGTGTGCTGCTCGGCGCCTCTATGTCGGCGCTGTTCGCCAACGATGGTGCGGCGCTGATCCTCACACCTATCGTGATGTCGATGCTGCTCGCGCTACGTTTCTCGCCCGCCGCGACACTGGCCTTCGTCATGGCGGCCGGTTTCATCGCCGACACGGCGAGCCTGCCGTTGGTGGTCTCCAACCTGGTGAACATCGTCTCGGCCGACTACTTCAAGCTGGGCTTCAGCGAATACGCTTCGGTGATGGTGCCAGTGAATCTCGCCAGTGTGTCGGCAACCCTGCTGGTGCTGTTCCTGTTCTTCCGCCGTGATATCCCGAGACAGTACGCGCTCGCGGCCCTGAAGATGCCAAACGAGGCAATTCATGACCGCGCAACCTTCAAGGTTGGTGGCTGGGTGCTGCTGGTGTTGCTGATCGGCCTGTTCGCTCTGGAGCCACTGGGTATCCCGATCAGTGCGGTAGCTGCAACTTGTGCCGCGATCCTGTTTACCGTCGCCGCCCGTGGCCACCGCATCTCGACCCGGCGTGTGCTGCGCGAAGCACCCTGGCAGGTGGTGATCTTTTCTCTCGGTATGTACCTGGTGGTATACGGTCTGAAGAACGCCGGCCTCACCGACATGCTCACCCACCTGCTCGACCGCCTTGCGCAGCAAGGGCTGTGGAGTGCCGCCATCGGCACCGGGCTGATCGCTGCATTGCTGTCCTCGATCATGAACAACATGCCCAGCGTGCTGATCGGCGCTTTGTCGATCCAGGCCAGCGAGGCGCAAGGACTGGTACGCGAGGCGATGATCTACGCCAACGTCATCGGCTGCGACCTCGGCCCGAAAATCACCCCCATCGGCAGCCTCGCCACGCTGCTCTGGCTCCACGTGCTGGAGCGCAAAGGCATGCGCATCACCTGGGGTTACTACTTCAAAGTCGGCATCCTGCTGACGCTGCCAGTTCTACTGATCACCCTTTCGGCTCTGGCATTGCGCCTCAGCCTCTGAAACCCGCCACGAAGCGCAGGAGCCCTCATGCGAGTCCTATTCATGTGCACGGCCAATAGCTGCCGCAGCATCCTTTCCGAGGCCATGTTCAATCACCTGGCCCCTCACGGATTTGAAGCCGTCAGTTCCGGCAGTTACCCGAAAGGCCAAGTGTTGCCTCGCAGCCTGACCACCTTGCAGCATGCCGGCATCTCGATCGAGGGTCTGAGCAGCAAGGGCAATGACGCGTTCGAGCGTTGCCCTCCTGACATCGTCATCACCGTTTGCGACAACGCTGCCGGCGAAGCCTGCCCCGTGTATTTCGGCCCTGCGCTGAAGACGCACTGGGGGCTGGAGGATCCGTCCGCTGTCGTGGCTGACGAAGCGTCGGTCGACGCTGCATTCCGCGCAACGCTGGCCCGGATCCAGTCTCGCTGCCAGGCCTTCTTTGCGCTGCCATTCGAACATCTCGATCGTGAGCAGCTCAAAAATGAGCTGGATCGCATCGCTACGCTTTGAGCAGGAGGAAACATGTCCGAGCAACTGCCTAATCTCGATCTCTCGCTGTTCGATCTGCCGCCAGCGGCAACCCGCTCCAGCGAGCACAAACCGCGCATCCTGTTGCTGTATGGATCGACCCGCGAACGTTCCTTCAGTCGCCTGCTGGTGGAGGAAGCTGCACGCCTGCTGGAGCACTTCGGTGCCGAGACCAAGGTCTTCAATCCGTCGGGCTTGCCGCTACCTGACGATGTACCTGTTGAGCACCCCAAGGTGCAGGAGCTGCGTGATCTGGTGCAGTGGTCGGAAGGTCAGGTCTGGTGTTCGCCAGAGCGCCACGGTGCAATGTCAGCGGTGTTCAAGGCGCAGATCGACTGGATTCCTCTGGCACTGGGTGCGGTTCGCCCCACTCAAGGCAAGACCCTGGCGGTCATGCAGGTGTGTGGCGGCTCGCAGTCATTCAACGTGGTCAACCAGTTGCGCGTGCTTGGCCGCTGGATGCGCATGTTCACCATTCCCAACCAGTCTTCGCTGCCCAAAGCCTACCTTGAGTTTGATGACGCCGGGCGGATGAAACCCTCGCCGTACTACGATCGTGTGGTGGACGTCATGGAGGAGCTGGTGAAGTTCACCGTTCTGTTGCGCGACCGCCAGGCGTTCTTGGTGGATCGCTATTCGGAACGTAAGGAAAACGCCGAGCAACTCGCTGCCCGTGTGAACCAGCGCTCGATCTGAGACGGATGCCGCTTCAGTCGTCTCCACGTCCCACCGCTGGTCGCAAATAGCGAACGGCTGATGATGCTCATCACTCTCCTGTTCTGAGCACCGCAGCAACGGATCCAGGCCCTCGAAGCTTAGTGTCCTAGCCCGTCGCTCGCTGTCCCGCCCGTCTCTCTTACGAGCCTTGCTGATGCAGGAGAGATACCGTGCGGTTAAAAAATGTCTGATCACGCCGGGCATCTCCGCCGGCGTCACCCGAGCAGCCTTGAACCAAGCGTCGAGATGCTCACTGCCTATGGCCTCTGGCCAGGAGCGCACTATGAACTTCGAAGAACGCGACAAGTACGGTATGTACAAGGGACGGACCGATTTCACTGTCGAGGGAGACCGCGGACCGGGGCCGCGGCTGATGGGGGCGGAAACGCTCATCGGCAACGACGTGTATAACACGCAAGACGAAGACTTGGGTGACATCAAGGAAATCATGTTGGACACCGCCAGCGGCAAGGTTGCGTACGCTGTACTGTCGTTCGGCGGTTTCCTTGGGATGGGTGAAAAGCTGTTCGCCGTGCCGTGGGGGGCTTTACGCCTGGATACGGTGAACAAGCGCTTCGTCCTTGATGCCGACAAGGACCGCCTGAAGAACGCCCCAGGCTTCGATAAGGACAACTGGCCAAACATGAGTGACCCGACTTGGGGCAGAGGTATCCACGACTACTACGGCACCACGTGGGAAAACGATCCCCGGCTGTGACGTGCCAACCTGCTTGGCCGGGCTCCCGGCCAAGCCTATCCTGATCAACAGGACCGTGACAGGCGGCTTTGGGTCGATGGACGTGCTCTTCGCAGCGAGAGCCACCCGCCCTCGCAGCACGGTCTCCAGGCAGGCTGTGCAGTCACTCTGCGGTGCTTTCGTATCGCACCCATCCTGCAACCTCTGAGCCCCCGACTACACGGTCTTTAGGATGAGTCCGACCTTCACAGACAGGCACCTCTGGGAAGTCAAATGGGCTCATGCCCTCAATGCAGGCCACATTAACTCCGTACTGATCAGGCGCAGAACGGCGCTGGTGGAAGGTGTAGATGCCACACTTCGAGCAGAAGTAGTGCTTTGCTTCGCGTGTGTTGAACTGATAAAGAGTCAGCGCCTCTTCCCCTTGGGTAACAGTGATGTCGCCAAGGTTAGCTGATACCGCCACGGCACCACGCATACGGCAGAGAGAGCAGTTGCACCTGCGCGCTGTACGCGTGCCGTCGGTCAAGCGCAATGAGAATTGCACCGTCCCACAATGGCAGGCTGCTTGGTAGACAGCGCGGTTATCGTTTGTTTCATTGAGCATGGCATTCCTCTACTTGAGTCTGGGAACGGATGGCCGGCCCAACAGGTTGGGGCGAGTATTTTGAGTCGTAAGTGGTCACTCGCAGATGGTAGCGATCGCCCCACGGCCGTCGTTCGCAAAAGCCTTGCCCACTCTGGCCGCGGATCAATGGCGAGTACAGTCATTGCCGCCCGGTCAGGCTACTCCCTTGGCCTGCTGCTCCAGATGCACCTGCAGTGCCGGATCGAGTTGCAGTGCGCCGGCCAGCTCATCCAGGTAGGCCCGCTCAGCTGCCTGCTGGTCATCCACCAGCATCACGCTGGCCAGGTACATTTCTGCGGCCATGGCCGGGTCCCGCACGGACTGCGCCACTTCTGCAGCATCGAGTGGCTTGCCGACTTCTTCATCCAGCCATTGCTGCAGTTGCGGGTCGCTGGTCTGGCGTTTGATTTCGGCGTAGATCAACTGTTCTTCCTGCTGGTCGATGCGCCCGTCGGCCTTGGCCGCCGCAATCAGTGCGCGCAGGATCGCATGGCTGTGATCCTCGGCCTCGGCGCCGGACAGTTGATCCACCGTGCGGACCGCCTGCTGCGGGGCTGTCGCCTGGCTGCGCTGCCAGCTCTGATAGGCCTTGAATGCCATCATCCCCAGTGACGCCAGAGCCGCGTAATTGACGCCGCCCGCGGAACGCCCCTGGGTAGAGCCGCCAGTGTTGCTGCCACCGCCGCCCAGCAGTCCGCCCAGCAAACCACCAAGGCCGCCACCGCCAGCCGTCGTACCGCCGCCGCCAAGCAGGCTGCCGAGCAAGCCACCCAAGCCACCCAGGCTGTCTTGCGATGAGCTGCCGCCGCTCCCTTTTCGCATCTGCGAAGCTTGTCCGGCCCGAAGCAGCTGTTCGAGTAGATCACTGGTATTCATGGCACCGCCCTCGTCGGTCGTGGTCGCCCAGACAAGCAACGATAGCCCCCTGAAGGCGATCCGCCATGACCGCCTGACCAAAGGGGCGTTCGGCTCAATGCGTTGTCGTTGCTTGGATCAAGGGAGGGCAATAGCGCATGCGCAAGAGTGGTGGCAAAAGGCCGTATTCCTGCTCGCCTGATCCCTTACCGCGCTATATCATTGCGTCCCCGCAGCTGAGGTGCTTGCTCGCTGATTGCAGCTGCCGATGGATCGAGACCCGCCCCAAGGATTTTTCATGCCTGGATTGCTCCGTGCGTTCGCACGTCTGTTACCGCTTGCCCTACTTACCGGCTGCGCCGCCAAATCTCCCGCCCTGGTCAGCGAGGCCCTGCAACCGGCCGCTGGTGGTCCAGTAACGTACCTGGTAGGCAGCATCGGCCCCCTTGGCCGTGATAGTGCCTACACCAACCAGCGTATCCTCCTGCGCAAACGTGGCGCGCAGGACGGCGCGGCGGCATGGTGGGGTTTCGCCGAGGTGGCCCACACCCCGAAGGACATCGAAGAGGTGCGCGGCCCCGACAAGCAGGCGTTGCCCGGCGAGGCCAGCGTGTTCGTCATGCCCCTCAAGCCCGGTGACTACGAGTTCTATGACTTCCAGTTCTTCTGGAACGGCTACAACGGTGGCTACAGCTCCATCCGGGCACGGGAACAGTTCCTCGTGCCCATGCACCTGGAAGCCGGCAAGGCGTACTACATCGGCGAATTCCGTTCGCGTTGCCTCGGGCCTTCCGCCTGCCTGTTCTTCCATGGCGACCAGCAGCCGCGCGATGAAGTGATCGCCCGGCGCTACACCCCCGCATTGCCGCCCCTGCAAGCCCTGAACTTGAACATGGCGCCAGCATTCCCCTTCGTCATGCCACTGCCCCAAGCCGCCCAGCCGGCGAAGTGACCCGTACCCAGGAAAACCCGCAATGAAAAAGACTCTGTTCCTCAGCGCCAGCCTGCTGCTGGCCGGCTGCGCAGGTACCCAGACCTTGCCCGATCCGCGCATCGAGGCAGGCCAGGATTACCTGCCGCCGATCGCGGTAATGGTCGATTCGCTTGAACACGGCACCGAGCTGCGCAATTACCTGCGCGAGAGCGGCGTGTTCAGCAAGGTCGAGAACGGTGCCGCTGGCGAAGGGCAGACCCAGGTGATGGTCAAGCTGGATGCCCAGCGCAAGGTCGCGCCTGCGCCGTTGCTGTTCCTCAGTGCCGCCACTCTGTTCCTCTTGCCCTTGCAGAGTGACCTGGACACCAAGGCCGACTTCACCGTGATGCGTGATGGCAAGGTGCTGAAGCGCTATCACTATGAGAACTACATGGCCAAGTACGCCTGGCTGCTCGACCTCGGTATTCCTGAGCGCGAGGAAAACATCCGTCGGGTCGCCCGTGCTTTCGCCCGTGACATGCAGGCCGCCAACCAGGCCAGCAAGCCGCTGGAGGCGCAGCGATGAACAACCTGGTCAAGGCGGCGCTGATGGCGGCCGGGCTGGCATTGCTCGGTGGCTGTAACCCGTCGATGAAGCCGCTGGGCTATCACGCGCAAAAGCCCTATGTGCCGATGAGCCTGTTGGTGATGCCGGATGGATACACCCGCTTGGACGTCCAGAAGCGCGACGAGCTGACCAAGGCGGTCAGGTCGTCGGGCGCGTTCTCTTTCGTCGACCACGGACTGCCGCGCAAGGGTTACGCCCTGGTCATCAGCCAACCGCCAGGGGAAGGGGCTGGTTTTCTGGTCGCGCTCAACGCCCTGACGCTGCTGACGTTCCCGATGCCCTACAGCTACGTGCACAACCTCACCGGCAAGGTCTACAAGGATGGCGAGCTGCTGCGCAGCTTCAGCTACAAGCGCGAGGGCATGAGTGTGGGCGCCTGGTATGTGCCGCCACCGATCACCGAGAACCAGCGGCAGATGCTGACTGAACTGATGCGCGACCTGGAGGCCAGTGGGCTGATTCCCCATGTTGACGATGCGGGGCAGGTTGGGTTGGTTGATCAACGGTAAGTCGTGGGCAGGCCAATGAATTCTCCGTCGCGCAGCAAGGGCGCTTGAACATGGCCAGAAGCGCAAGACTTCAAAAGAAATTGCACAAGCGCCATCTGATCGAGGTCGCCGAAGGGGTGGTGTTGAATGACAAGCTCGTCGAAATGCTATGGGCACTCGATCATGGCGAGATATTCGAGTTGAACTCGGGTTCGTTTAACGCTGGCGCCATCCTCCGATACCGCTTGAACTATGTGATAACGAGAGGGCCGGTTGCCGGGCACTGGTTATACAGAGCGTTCGACCCTGGGGAGTTGGCCTTGTT
Organism: Pseudomonas sp. 2848; assembly: GCF_003253945.1. NCBI lineage: Bacteria > Pseudomonadati > Pseudomonadota > Gammaproteobacteria > Pseudomonadales > Pseudomonadaceae > Pseudomonas > Pseudomonas sp. 2848. The sequence continues at coordinate 346,761 of NZ_QKZD01000005.1, read as the reverse complement.
CTTCACGGCGAAAGACGTCGAAGGTTTGGGGCATGGTTGGACCTTGTTCGAGGATGAGTGATCCAGAACGGGCGTCGTTCTGAATGTGACTTGCCACCGCCCAAGTGTTCGAACTGCGCGTCAGCGACTGTGGGGCGATCGCTGGCGGCAATGGGGCGTTACGCCAGCATCCCCAGCCACATCGTCCCAAGAATGATGAGCTGCGCCGGCACCAGGTACCGCGCAAAATCGTAGCCACCATTGCTGAACGCCAAAACACATTTGGTCAGCGTGTTCCCCGTCAAAGCCATCATGCCCGGTACCACCAGCTCGGTCATTTGCAGCCGACCTGCAACCACCAGCGAGGCTGCTGACGCCGTTGCCGCGTGGGCATCGCCCAGGCCGCTGACGAACGCTGCGATGCTGGCACCGTTGTGTCCCAGGTGTTCGAGCAGAAACGCCGAGAGCAAAGCGATACCGGTCAGGGCGAGCGTGATGATGAGGGCTGTCCACAGGTTGAAGGCGCCAGTGCCTGGATTCACCGCCGAGCAGCTTGAGTCGGCGCGCCAGGGCGCGAGCAGTAGCACGCCATAGAGCGCGGTAACCAGCGCGCCGAGGCCGACCGCTGGCAGGAAAGGGCCGAGCAGGTGACGGTCGATGAAGATCAGCACCAGGGCGAACTGGGTGATGGTGGCCAGGTTCGACAACACCGCCGCCGCCGCGAAGGGGCGCACCGCTGCGCTTTGTCGTCGGGCTTCATGGGCCAGCAGGGCAATGGTCGCCGAGCCGGAGGCAAAACCTGAAGCGATGGCACTCAAGGGCAGGCCATAGCGCGGGCCCAAGAGGCGTATGGCGATATGGCCCAACGCTGCCACCGTCATCAGCAAGACGACCAAGGTACAGATGGTGCGTGGGTTGAGCACGTTGTAGGGGCCCAGAAAGCGATCCGGTGTAAGTGGCAATACCACCAGGGCTACCGTCAGCAATGTCAGCCCATCACGCAGCTCCTGTTCGCTCAGTCGCTGCAGCACGAAATGATGCAGCTCATGGCGCAGGGCCAGCAATACGGTCGTGACCACACCAGCTGCAGCGCCGAGCTCAGGCTCGGCAACGCTCAGCGCGCCCAGGACAAGCACCAGCAAGAGGGCTATCTGCCCTGTCACATCCGGCATTCTCCTGGGCGAGTGGCGGTATTGCAGGCAGAGCAGCAGTACCAGGCCCAGGCTCGTTGTGCCGACCAGCACCGGTCCTGCCAGCAGCATGCTGACATAGCCAAGCAGGGCAGTGATGGCGAAGGTCCTCAGCCCCGCTGCGGCAGGTTCCTCGTCGCGACGTTTCTTGCGTTCGCGCTCAAGGCCTACCAGCATGCCGATCCCCAGCGCCACGGCGCCGTGGCCAACATTCAGCATGTCGAGCATGGCGCTTTCAGGCTTTGCTTGCGTTCACTGTCAGGGCCGCCTTGCTCGAGCGCCATCAACGCTGGCATGTCAAGTATTTCCACCAGCCTGCCGCATAGGCTGACGATGCCTTGCGCACGCAAGCGGGCGACCGAACGGCATACGGTCTCCAGGCGCAGGCCCAGGTAAGATGCCATGTCCTCTCGTGACATGCGTAACATGAAACCATGGGCGGAGTAGCCACGGTTGACGAAGCGCCTGGACAGCCCGATCAGAAAACTGGCCAGGCGCTGCTCGGCGGTGAGGTTGCACAGCATCAGCACGCGCCCGTGCTCACGCACGATCTCCCGGCTCATCAAGCGGTTCAGGCTTTGCTGCAATACCGGAAAGTCGCGTGCCAGCGCTTGCAGGCGACGATACGGCACTGGGCAGACTTCGCTGTCTTCCAGGGCAATCGCGTCGCAGACATGGTGGTCGGTGGCGATGGCGTCCAGGCCAAGCACATCACCCGTCATCCAGAAGTTGATCACTACACCCTGGCCTTCGACGCTGTTCAGGCTGGTCTTGAAACTGCCGCAGCGCACGGCATAGAGCGTGGTCAAGGGGTCATTGGCATTGAACAGCGCCGCCCCTTTGCGGATACGCATGCGTGGCCCGATCAGCGCGCCCAGGCAGCCGGTGTCATGCAAGGGCAGACCGGTGGGCAGGCACAAGCCGCTGACCCTACAGTCGCGGCACAATGTCGCCAGTGGTTCCAGGTGAACCGCAGGTGAAGGAGGCTGCTCGAACAGTGTGACTTTCAGTTGGCCAGACATGTTCAGGCCTCCTTCGCACATCGCCGGCCAGCCCGGACTGTCACGCCTGGGCGGAGCGACGAATCCGCGAGCATGTCCAGCGAATGCGGGGCGTTGAGGCGGGCGTTGAGCCGCTCGACAAACTGTTCGGCTTCAGCGGCGGTGCTGAAACCTACCCGCCAGTCGTCCATGCGGACCCAACAGCGGTTCCGTTCGGTGTTGTGCTCGATGTAGATGTTCATGGGTGCCTCCGGAGCATGCATGGGCAGGAAAACTGCGGAACAATGCGAAGCGAAGGCGTCCCTGCCAGCACGGTTCGGTTTCTGTCGCCGAACACCGTTGCGTTGATGAGGGCCATGGCACGCCTCCGGAGGCTGGAGATTGTTGTTGATATGTGAGTAGCGTGCGCCCGGCAAGCGGCGATACGTTGATCCTCGTCAAGTTTTTGTGCAGCGGGATATGCCGTTGGTCCGTGGGGCGTCAGTTGACAAACGTCAAGTCTGCAAAGCACGGCTAAACGATGCTTGGGTTACGTATCGCAACCGCCGAGGTGTGCCATGGAAACCCTGCAAAGACTGCTGCTGATCGCATCGCCCCTGATGCGCCGAACCCCCGTCTACGACCGCGCCGCAGCACTGGCCAAGGCCAAGGGCATGGCGTTGCACATCGTGGCTTTCGATTATGTGGAAGGGCTTGCCACGGCGGGCCTGGTGAATGACCAGGCACTGGCGGTGATGCGCGAAGGCTACGTGCGGCAACACCGGGAATGGCTGGAAAGCCAGGCGCAGTCGATGCGGCGCAATGGTGTCACGGTCACCACCGAGGTGGTGTGGGTGCAGCATCCCTTGAGCGAGATTCTGGTGCACCTGCGCGAACAGCCGTTCGCCATGTTGATCAAGGCGTTCGAGCATGAACCCTGGTGGGCGCGTGCCATGTTCACCTCCCTGGATATCCAGCTGCTGCGTGAAACCCGCATCCCGCTGCATCTGGTGCACAAGGCCAGCCATGCGCTGCCGCGCCGGATCCTCGCGGCTGTGGACCTGTCCAGGCCCGAGGATCAGTTCGAAGGCTTCAACGACCAGATCATCAGCGAGGCGTTGAAACTGGCCCTGCAGTGCAACGCGCAGATCGAATTGCTGTATGCCTATGACCTGGGTTCGATGTACCTGGACGCCGGCGGCAGCCGGGAGCATTCGTTTCTGTTCGATTCCAACCTCGCCCAGACGCTTCACGAAGCCCAGAGCGATGCCTTCCAGGCCCTTGCCGAGCGCAATGGCATCGCCGTCGAGCACCGGCACATGCGCATAGGCGACCCAGCCAAGGTTCTGGCCGTGTTCATGGATAACAATGATATCGATGTGCTGGTGATGGGCAGTTATCACCACCACGGCATTGGATGGTTCATCGGCAGTACCGCGGAGCGGGTACTGCATCGCTTGTCCAGCAGTGTGCTGGTGATTTCCCCCGAACATGCCCAGGGGTAAGGTACAAGGCCCGCAAGGGCCTTGGTTTTCAGGCCCGCAGGTCAAGTTCGTGAAGGATCTCGCTGACATCGCCGCCCAGGTAACGTGAGGTGAACCCCTGCGCCTTGGTCAGGCGGTGCATGGCGTAGTTGTTCGCCAGGTCCCTGGACATCATCCACTCATAGCCATTGCGCCGCGCCGCTTCGATCAGGTGCAGCAACAGGCGCTTGCCCAGACCTCTACGCTGCCAGTCCTCCCGCACCGCCACGGCACACTCGCAGCACGGGCTACCCGATATTCCGGCGTAGCGGCTGACGCCAATCTGCTGCAAGCAGCCGTCGACGTGAGCCAGCGCGACATAGGCCATGCGCTGGTGGTAGTCGACGGGCATCCTTTGCGGGTCCAGGCTGGGCAGGCCGCTGCTGATCCCGGCGATGAAGCGGAAACGCCGGGCCTCGGAGGTGATCGACCTGAGGAACTGCCGGTCGCGGTCGTGATCTTCCTCGCGCAGCGGCCGGATCAGCACGGGCGTGCCGTCATCAAGCTTTTCGACCCAGTGCTCGCAGGCGCCCGGCTGTTCGGTCTGCTGCGTATTCATATTGCCTCCCATCACCCGGATAGATGCCTGAAGCCGTTGTAACGTGGACGGCCGCCGCGGTTCTGACAATCGTCAAGTTCGGACCGGATCACGCGTTTCTGATCTGCATCAAGCGCCAGCGCGACCATCCCCGGAAAATCCCTTTCATCGCACCCCAGCGGCGCAAGTCCGGAGGTCCACCATGAGTCAATATCGACAGTTGCTGGTGCTGATTATCGACGTCGATCCGCATTCAGCCGCGCTGCGTAGGGGGCTGGCGCTGGCGCATGCCAGCGGAGCCCGCGTGCACGTGCTGGGGGTGTTCGTGCCAAGCGAGGCGCACCTGCTGCGCGAAGAGCGGCTGAATGAGGCCGATATCAAGCGCCAGTACGATCACTATCGCGAGCAGTTGCGAACGCTGGTCGAGCGGCACCGCAGCAGTGGTGTGGCACTGACGGTCGATAGCCTCGCCGCCGAGGATGTCCGCAGCGAGGCCCTTGACTATATTCGCGAACTGCAACCGGACATGGTCATCAAGGACAGTGAAGCCGCGTCGGCCATGGCGCGGCTGTTCGGTACCCCGTTGGACTGTGCGCTGATGCGCGGCTTCAAGGGGCTCACCCTGTTCGTGCCGATGGCGGCCGCCTCATTGCCCCGGCGTGTTCTCGTAGCCGTGGACACCCGCTTCAGCGAGACGCCAGCCGTACAGGAACAGTTCAACCGTGGACTCATTCGTGTTGCCCAGGCCTTGGCACTGCAGTGCGATGCCGAGTTGCACCTGCTCTCTGCCTACAACATGGCCGGAGTGTTCGCAGCGGATATCAACGTCACCCAAGCGTGGATCGAAGAGATGCGCGAAGCACTGCAGGAATCCTTCAATGCCTTGGCTGAGGCCGAAGGGGTGGCGCCGGACTGTCGGCACTTCATGGAGGGCGGACCGGTGCAGGTGATCCGCGAACAGGTCGCGGCCCTGGAGGTCGACGCCGTGGTGATGGGTGTGGTGCAGCCCAAAGGGCTGGACAAGCTGCTGGGCGATACCACTGAACGTATCGTTGATCACCCACCGTGCAGCGTGCTGGTGGTTCATCCCCATGTGTTCGAAACCCAGGAGCCTTGGCCATGCAACTGACCTTTCTCGGCGGCACCGGGACAGTGACCGGCAGCAAATTCCTGTTGACCCACAACAGCACGCGGGTGCTGGTCGACTGCGGACTGTTCCAGGGCTACAAGCAATTGCGTCTGCGCAACTGGGAGCCCTTGCCACCGGCACTGCGGGCGCTCGATGCGGTCGTGCTGACCCATGCCCATCTCGACCATAGTGGCTACCTGCCGGTACTGGCCAGGGAGGGCTATAGCGGGCCGATCTATGCCACCCCGGCAACCTGCGCCCTGGCTGAAGTGCTGTTGCTCGACAGCGCGCGGCTGCAGGAAGAGCAGGCCGAACATGCCAATCGCCACGGCTATTCCAGACACACGCCGGCGCGGCCGCTCTATACAGAACAGGATGCAAAGCGGGCGCTGGCACTGTTGCGCCCGGTGGAGCTGCACCAGGCAATGCCGATCGCCGAGGGCATGGACCTGCTGTTGCGCACGGCAGGCCACATCCTGGGTGCGGCAACGGTGCAGCTCAGTGCCCAGGGGCAGACCTTGGTCTTCTCGGGTGACTTGGGCAGGCCGCAAGACCCGATCATGCGGGCGCCGGAGCTGATCCGAACGGCGGATGTGCTGCTGGTGGAGTCCACCTACGGTGATCGCCAGCACCCGACAGAATCGACCGAGCAGTACCTGGCCCAGGTGATCAACCAGACACTCCTGCGCCATGGCATTGTCCTGGTGCCGTCATTCGCTGTCGGGCGCGCCCAGCTGCTGATGTATTACCTGTACAAGCTCAAGCGTGACCGGCTGATCCCGGATATCCCGGTGTACCTCAACAGCCCGATGGCCACCGATGCCACCGCCCTGTATCAGCAGTTTCGCAACGAACATCGGCTAACGGCGGCGGAGTGCGCCGCGATGAGCAAGGGCACGCGTATCATCCGCACGGTCGATGAGTCCCGCCACCTCGACCAGCTGCGCGAGCCGGCGGTGATCATTGCCGCCAGTGGCATGGCTACCGGCGGCCGGGTGCTGCACCACCTGAAGGCGCTAGCCCCCAATCCGCGCAACAGCATCCTGTTCTCGGGTTTCCAGGCGGGAGGCACGCGCGGCGCCGATATCGTCGCTGGCGCCCGCAGCGTACGCCTGCAGGGCGAAGACGTTCCCATTCGGGCGCAGGTGCACGCCATGGAAAACCTTTCGGCCCATGCCGACGCCGACGAGATCATGGAGTGGTTGCGCGGTTTCACCCGGCCACCGCGGCAGACCTATGTGATCCATGGCGAGCCACATGCCGCTGACACCTTGCGACGGCGAATCAGCCTGGAGCTCGGTTGGCAGGTGTGCGTGCCGGAATATGAGGAAACCGTTGCCATCGACCCTGTGCGCTGAACCCGGCGCGGGAGGTAGTCATGAACACGCAAGCACGAGCGAAACTACGGGCCTGGATGCACCGGCCCAGGGGCAGCCTGGGCTGGATCGTGGCCATTGTCGCGTTACTCGTCGCGGCATCTGTCTACCACGCCTTGAGCCCCAGCTGGCGCATGCCCATGCGTGATCCGGTCGTGCTCCTGAGCCTGCTGGCATGGAGTGTGGCGCTGGGCTGGGCCGTGCAGCACGGAGTGAAACGCACGGTCGGCAAAACCATTTTCAACGGCCAGGAGTCGGGCTGGCAGGCCAGGCTGGCATTGCTGCGCTCGATCAGCCGGGAGTCGAATGTGCTGATGGGCATGCTGTTGCTCCTGGCGGTGCTGGGCGCTGCCACCGCATGGCTGGCCGGGCGCTCTGTGGCGCAGATTGTTGAAAACTGCTCGGCCAACCTGCAGGCACAGGTGCAGGTGCCCGAAGATGAGCAGCTTGCGGCGCTGGTCGGCAAGCCCGTATGCACCTGCCTGGCGCAAACCTTTCTGGAGCGAAATGGGGTGATCCGCCTGGCGTTGTTCGAGACACCGCTGCAGAAAGTGAGCGGCCTGCGGGCGCTGACCCCTGCTGATGAGCAGCGCTGCCTCGCGCAGTTCGACCTGGTGCCCGAGGAAGGCAGTGCAACCAGGCCTTGAACCCAGGCGGTTGCCATCATGGGCACGCCTACGCAGGTAGGCCGCCGCGCCTTAGGCTTTGTACGAAAAGTGCCTGCGCGACAATCATGCTGCGTTGAAAACAGGCTCGGAATGCTCATTTACAACCCGTAACCTCCGCTTCCTCGCCTGTTTTCGCCTTGCCTGATCGCCGCTCGGCTACTTTTCGTACAAACCATAGGCCTGCGCGGCGGCCAGGGATCAACTCAGAATGAGCAGATGAATAACCTGGCTCAGGTCATCCGGGTCGGAGGTTGTGGTGAAGCCTGCCGCCTTGGCCAGGTCGCGCATCGGCTGATTGGCTGCCGAGTCGATCGAGTACATCTGCCGGAATCCCTTGGCCTTGGCGTGATCGATCAGGTGCCTGAGCAACAATTGGCCCAGCCCATGATGTTGCCAGCTGTCGAGTACCGTCACCGCGCACTCGCATTCATCCTTGCCGGCACAGGCGGCGTAGCGCGAAATGCCTACTTCCTGCAGTTCTCCGTCCACATGGGCGAGGGCGACATAGGCTGCCTGCCGGTTCTGGTCGACCATCATCAACTGGTCGAGCATGGCTTCACCGGGTTCCTTGACCTGGCAGAGGAAACGAAAATGCCGCGACTCAGGCGACAAGCGCTCGATGAAGGCCTTTTCGCGTTGCCGGTCCTTGGCTTGCAACGGTCGGATCAGCACATGGCTGCCGTTGTCCAGGGCTTCGATCCAGTGCTCGCCAGGGGGTGTTGGAAACACGGGTTTGGAGGGTTGGCGTGAAGTCTCGGCGGGGGGCATGGCAATATCCTCGGCAGTGATTGAACCAGGAAACGCCAGTGTGGGCGATCCACCTGAAACTGACTTGACAGTTGTCAAAGGCGTGCAAGAGCCCCCGATCAAGCCTTCATCAACGCTGGCGGGAGGAAGATCTGCGCACCGAGGGTCTCTGAGCTTCTTCTGGCCTTTTGCGCTTCTGAACACCTGGCTACTCGACCTTCATTTGGCTTTCCAGTACTTCTGCATTTCCAGAAACAGGAATGAAGCAGTCCAGGTGATCAGCACCAGGCCCGTCAGCGCCTGCAGGCCGGTGAGGTATTTGAGGTGGCCGGTGGGGACGATGTCGCCGAAGCCTATGGTGGTGTAGGTGGTGAAGGAAAAATACACGCAGTCCAGAAAGCTCCCGTCGAAATGTCCGCTGAGCGTCCCCCAGCCCTTGGCATGGGCCATCAGGTAATAAGCCAGGGCGAAGCACCAGACTTCCACGGCATGGGCCAGCAACGCGCCGAACACCCCCGCGACGATACGGAACCGGCTCCACAGCCTCAGGCGTGGTAACCAGTCATTCAGGCGCAGCAGGCATTCGTAGTGGATGACCACCACCAGGATAACGATCAGCATGTTGATCAGCGTGACAGTGAGCATCATCGTTACTCGGGACGGGGTTGCACGGTCAATGCTAGCTCACGCCCGGCACCGACCAGGCTGCACGCTCGACGACTTCGCGCTTGCAGCAAATGGCTGGCAATCGTGTGATCGCAGGTACCTTCAAGTCTGTTGGGAACCATGAGTAGTGCAGTATTGATGTCAAAAGGCCGCCTTGCTGGAACGCCTTTGGTTGCCAGAAGTCCGCCTTGCTGGAACGCCTTTAGTTGCCAGAAGTCTGAAGGGGTGGGTGGCCATTTACCAGCAACTATCAAAGCAGGTATCAGTCCAGAACGAAGCACAACGAAAGAAGGTGTGTAATGGACACGAAAGGCACTCACACAATCGAGCGAGAAAGTGGCGATGAGCCTCAAATGCTGCCGGCGGATGCGTGCGAACGTCTTCAGCTGGCACTGGAAGCAGGGGCTATCGTGGGCACGTGGGTCTGGGACATTTCAAAGAACTGTGTGACGGCTGACGAGCGCTTTGCCCGTACCTTCGACCTTTCACCGGCATGTTGCGCGCGCGGTATCCCCATTGAAGAGGCACTCACTTCGATCCATCCAGAGGATCATGTACGTCTGGATGAGGCCATTGAAGACGCCATGGTTCGCGGGGGCGCGTTCCGGTGTGAATACCGCGTCAAGCAGACCGATGGAGGCTACCGGTGGATCGAGGCCAATGGCCGTGCCCAGCACGATGATAAGGGCGTAGCGGTCAGATTCCCGGGAGTGCTGATCGATATTGAATCGCGCAAGGCGGCGGAAGCTGAACGCGATCGCGCATCGGCGTTGCTTCGCGCGTTCACCGCGGCTGTTCCTGGAGTGGTGTACGCCAAAGACCGCGATGGCCGGCTCTTGATAGCAAACGATGGTGCCACGCGGCTGATCGGTAAGCCGCCGGAGTTTTATCTAGGCAAGACCGACTTGGAAATACTCGAGGACAAAGCGCAGGCCCTCAAGGTGATGGAGACGGACCAACGCATAATGCGCGGCGCCATGGCGGAGCAGATCGAGGAGCGAGTGGACATGCCGGATGGCTCGGAAACGATCTGGCTATCCGTCAAGGCACCGATGCTCAACGCTGCAGGCGAGGTGATTGGGCTGATTGGCTCATCTATTGATGTAACGGCAAGGAAGAACGCCGAGGCAGCATTGTTGGAACTGAACCAGAACCTGGAGGCGAGGGTCGGCGAGGCCATTGCCGAACGGGAGGCTGCGCAGGCGGCCCTTCGCCACTTGCAGAAGATGGAAGTGGTGGGGCAATTGACGGGAGGAATCGCCCATGATTTCAACAACTTGCTTGCAGGTATCGTTGGCAGTTTGGACCTGATCAAGGTTCGCTTGAGCAAAGGCCGCACGGCCGATCTTGAACGATATCTCTCGGTGGCCTATGGCGCCGCCCAGCGGGCCACGGCACTCACACATCGTTTGCTTGCCTTTTCACGCCGCCAGACGTTGTTGCCTCAAGTCACCAATGTGAACGAGCTGATCGCTGGCATGGAAGAACTGATCCGTCGTACCGTCGGCCCATTGATACGTTTGCAAGTAGATCTCTCTGCAACGAGCTCTACGTGCTTGATCGACCCTGGCCAGATGGAAAACGCTTTGTTGAACTTGTGCGTCAATGCAAGGGATGCCTTACCGGAAGGCGGAACCATCGCTATCGAGACGTCGAGCGTGACCCTTGAGGAAGGGGCCGGGCTGGATCCGGATTTACAGCCTGGAACTTACCTGAGCATCCGTGTGGTGGACGATGGCATCGGAATGAGCGAGGAAACCCTGGCCAAGGCATGTGAGCCGTTTTTCACCACCAAGCCAACAGGCGCAGGCACCGGCCTTGGGCTTTCGATGATCTATGGGTTTGCCAAGCAATCCCGTGGGCAGATGAAAATTGAATCGGCGTTGGGCAAAGGTACGAAGGTCTACTTGCAGCTACCCAATTGTGCCGAGCCGACCCAGGCGCCACCGCCCACTGCAGTCACAAGTGCGGTGCCGCAGGTCTGTGAGGGGGAAACGGTTCTGGTCGTCGATGATGAACCGTCCGTTCGAATGTTCGTCAGCGAAGTCCTTGGCAGCCTTGGCTATATTGTCGTGGAAGCTGCCGATTCCCAGGCAGGTTTCCAGGTGCTGTGCTCGGACACGCGTGTGGATCTGCTCGTCACCGATATCGGCTTGCCGGGTGGGTTCGATGGCCGGGAGATGGCCGAAAAGGCCCGTCTAAGCAGGCCCGGATTACCTGTTCTGTTCATGACGGGGTACGTTGAACCGCAGATTCTTGAAGACTACCCACCAGGCCCGGCGATGGCTGTGATTATCAAACCATTCAGTCTGGATGCGTTCAGGGCGAGCCTCCACGCAGTGCTGCAGGAGGCTCTCTCGATTGCGCAAGAGCCATGATTGACGGTTCGGCTATGGCGACGACTACTGGCAATGGTCGCAGAAGGCATTTTCGATGTAATGCTGGCAGCGCCTGCGCGTGAGGAAAAAAACAATGGTTGATACCACCCCCGCTGTGAGTAGACAGCCCCCATCGCAAGCGACTCAGCAGCCGATAGGCATTTATGAAGCTTTTCTGTTTTGGCTCAAGCTGGGCTTCATCAGCTTTGGCGGACCCGCCGGACAGATCTCGATCATGCACCAGGAACTGGTCGAGCGTCGCCGCTGGATCAGCGAGAAGCGGTTTTTGCACGCGCTGAACTACTGCATGTTGTTGCCTGGCCCTGAGGCTCAGCAGCTTGCCACCTACATCGGTTGGCTCATGCACCGCACCTGGGGTGGGGTGATTGCCGGCGCATTGTTCGTGCTGCCTTCGCTGTTCATTCTGATCGGTTTGTCCTGGGTCTACGTCGTGTTTGGCGAGGTGCCGGTAGTCGCGGGGATCTTCTATGGCATCAAACCGGCAGTCACGGCCATTGTGATCCACGCAGCCCACCGAATTGGATCGCGCGTACTGAAGAATGGCTGGCTGTGGGCTATGTCCGCAGCCTCGTTCGTGGCCATCTTCGCCCTCAACGCGCCGTTCCCCCTTATCGTGCTGGTGGCCGCCATCATTGGCTATATAGGCGGTCGCCTCGCCCCAGGCAAATTCGTGATCGGTGGCGGTCATGGGGGCGCGACGAACAGCTATGGTCCGGCTGTGATCGATGACGACACCCCACCCCCTGAGCATGCCCGTTTCAGCTCGAGGCACCTGGTACGCCTGCTGCTCACCGGTGCCGGACTATGGGCAATACCCATGGGGCTGCTGGTGCTGTGGTTTGGCTGGGATGGCACCCTGACGCAAATGGGCTGGTTTTTCACCAAGGCCGCTCTGATGACCTTTGGTGGCGCCTACGCGGTGCTGCCTTATGTCTACCAAGGGGCTGTCGGGCACTATGGGTGGCTGTCACCCACCCAGATGATCGATGGCCTCGCGTTAGGGGAAACCACACCAGGGCCATTGATCATGGTGGTTGCCTTCGTCGGCTTTGTCGGTGGCTACGTCCATCCGATGTTCGGTGCCGAACATCCATTCCTTGCTGGCGCAGTCGCAGCGAGTCTTGTCACTTGGTTCACCTTCCTGTCGTCGTTCATCTTCATCCTTGCTGGAGGCCCGGTCGTGGAGTCGACTCACAACGAGATTAAATTCACCGCCCCGCTTACAGGCATCACCGCCGCTGTAGTTGGCTTGATCCTGAACCTCGTTATGTTCTTCGGCTACCACGTGCTCTGGCCTATGGGCTTCAATGGGGCGTTCGACTGGCCGTCCGCAGTGATCACGGCTCTAGCTGCGATTGCTTTGTTTCGCTTCAAGCGAGGTGTGATTGAGGTGCTGTTCACCTGCGCACTGGCCGGCATCGCAGTTCACATGATGGGTATATGAGACCAGAGGTTGTGCCGAAAAGGGTTTCCCAGTGACCGGCGAGCCCTTGTCAATCCTTAGCCTGGCGCTGTAAAAAGCAGCGCTCAGATTACCTCTCGCCACTACCTGCTTGGGGGGGCGAAAGCGGAGTATTGTGGATAGCCTCTAACGGCTCAGGCGGCCAGTAGTTGCAGACTTGTGGGTCATATCACTTTTACCGCACGGCCAATGAACTTCACCGGCCCTGTCGGCAGCCCGGTGGGCGAACCGCTGGATTTCTCCAATGTCAGCTCGAACAACTGATTGGCCTCCAGTGGCGGCAGGCTCTGCAGCGGAACACGATAGGGCTCACCGGGTTTGACCAGGCCCAGCGAAACCGGTGCGCGCCACTGCTCGCCCTTGGTCCAGAACTGCAGGGCCATGCCTTCGGGGACTGCATCCTTGCCAAGCGGGATCAGCTCGATCATACGGCTGTCGCTGGTCTGTACCACCCAGCCAGGTGCCTGGCTGCTCGGTGCCACGAGCACTACCACGAATTGAGTGGTGGGCGGGGGTGTCGTCAGCAGCATGAACGTCAGCAACACGCTTGCTGCCAGCCCCGCAGTACTCAGTGCTTGCCACAGGCCGAGCCGTTGCCACCACTTGACTGACGGGGGGGCCAATTCACTCAGGCTGCGCTGGATTCGGCCCCACAGGCGGGCGCTTGGTGGCCGCGCAGCAGCCAGCGCGGTCAGCTCCAGCAGGCGTGCCTCCCAGGCATCCACCGCGGCGCGCAAGTACGGGTCGGTGCCCAGGCGCTCGGTCACTGCGGCGTGTTGCTCCGGTGACAAGACCCCCAATACGAACTCGCCGGCGAGGGTGTCCAGTGCTTCGGCAGTATCCGGGTTCATTCCAGGCACTCCCGCAGAGCCTTCAGGCTGCGCTTGATCCAGGCTTTGACGGTGCCCAATGGCGCACCCAGTAGCCCGGCGATTTCGGCGTGGCTGCAACCGTCCACATAGGCGTGCAGGATGCAACGCTGGGGGGCGGGCTGCAATTGTTCGAGGCAACGGTAGATTTTCGCCGAGCCTGACCAGAGGTCAATGTCATCGAGCTCCCCGTGTAATGCAGTTGAAATGTCGAGGTGGGCGTCATCCAGCACGGCTTCACGGCGAGTATCGCGGATCGTATTCAGCGCCAGGTGGCGGGTGATGCTGTAGATCCAGCCCCGAGCTGAGCCGCGCGTCGGATCGAAGCTGGCAGCGCGGGTCCAGATGCGGATGAAGGCATCGTGGACGATATCTTCTGCGGTGGCGTCATCACGGGCAATGCGCCGGGCAACCCCCAACAGGCGTGCACCCTCGTGATCGTAGAGCGCCTGCAGGGCTCGGCGGTCGCCCTGTGCACAGGCCTTCAGGCAACGATCGAAATCGAAGTCGGTGACAGGCGAGTTCAACGTGTGCGGTTTCCTTGTTGTATGCAAGTTACCCCGGCCAATCAGCCGGGGGCTTGCCAACGAGCGTAGATGAACGGTTGCAACGTGTCTGCTCAAGCGTCCTTCACTTGGCTGTCCAGAACACATAGTCAGCCTGGTACTGGACGATCTGCTTGGCACCTTTGTTTTGCGCCGTGCAGTCGCTTGCCGGCGCCACGCCGCCGCGGGTGGCCAGGCGCTGGATATAGCTGACTCCCTGCATGGCGCCTTTGCCTTCGGCCGGGTTGGCCTTGACCAGTTGATAGGGTATGGCGCCCTTGTCGGCAGGTGCCACCGCCAGCTGGGTGCCGGTGACTTTCGATCCGTCCTTGGCCTGCCAGGTGGCGGGTGGGCCGAAGTAGTCGCCCACCTGTTTGCCTGCACGGTCATTGAGCACGGCCTTGGGGCCGACGAAGGTCCATTCGGTCTGGCCGGGGGTGTTGGCCTTGTCGCGGCACTCGTAGGTGATCTCGCCGACGCCTACGGTCTCGAGCAATACGCGATGGCCATCGGGGACCTTGACCGCATCAGGCAGCGCGGATTGGGCGTATGCGGGTTGCAGCGTCAGGGCGAGGCTGCAGGCGAGCAGGCAGGCGGAGGATTTGAGGCTCATGGGTATGGCTCCTGACAGGTGATTGGGCTGGGCAGTCACAGGCCGCCCACTAGCAATACCCGCCAACGAGCAAACTGGATGCACTTAAATGGGAAAAATGGGTTTAGCCCACAACCTGCCAATAGGTCGACGCCTTTCCTGCGCATTTTCACCAACGCACCATGACTCTCTGGGACTGAACACCTAGCCAGCGCATCGTGATGCTACTCAAGACACCGCGAACGCCCGCGAGGGATTTACTCACCAGTCACTGTTCGGATACGTCACGGAAGGTGTGCTCTTCATCGAGCAACTGTGAAATGAGCGGAATACGATGGGCGGTTTTGGACTGATGTGCTCAACATCTCTATGAATCGATTAGTATTTTTTCATCTAAGTAGAAGCTTTTCACAAGCTGTCAGGATCGCCAAAGAACATCTGTATCCGCGACCTCAACCACCGCTCCGCCGGATCATTATCCTGCGCCCCGCGCCAGGCCATGTGCAGCTCGAAGCTGCGCACCTCCAGCGGCAGGTCCTCGGCCCGCAGGCCGCCCGCCGCCGTAAGGGCATCGGCGGTGTAATCCGGCACGGTGGCGACGATATCGGTCCCCGCCAGCAAGCTCCCCAAGCCGTTGAACTGTGGCACGGCCAGCACCACATGGCGCTTGCGGCCGATCTCCTCCAGCGCCTCGTCGATGAACCCGGACAGGTCGCCGGCGAACGACACCAACGCATGGGGGCGGGCGCAGAAGTCGTCCAGGGTGATGTTGCCGGGCATGCTGTCGGCGCGCAGCAGCTTGGGCATGCTGCGGCGCAGTACCTTGCGCTTGGCGTTGGCCGGCAGGTCGCTGGTGTAGCTCACGCCCACCGAGATTTCGCCAGAGGCCAGCAGGGTGGGCATCAGCAGGTAGTTGACCCGGCGCACCACCAGCACGATGCCGGGCGCCTCGGCGCGGATGCGCTTGAGCAGCTGGGGCAGCAGGGCGAATTCGGCGTCATCCGACAGGCCGATGCGGAACACCGCGTTGCTGGTGGCCGGGTCGAACTCGGCGGCGCGGCTGACGGCGGTGGAGATCGAGTCCAGCGCCGGCGACAGCAGGGCGAAGATTTCGTAGGCGCGCGCCGACGGCTCCATGCTGCGTCCGGTGCGCACGAACAGTGGGTCGTCGAACAGGTTGCGCAGGCGCGACAGCGCGGCGCTGATCGCCGGCTGGCCGAGGAACAGTTTCTCGGCGGCGCGGGTCACGCTGCGTTCGTGCATCAGCGTCTCGAACACGATCAGCAGGTTGAGGTCTACGCGACGCAAGTCGTTACGATTCATTCGATGCGGCTCGCCTGAAGTGGGGCAGGGGTGAATCTTAAGGCCAAAGGCTGGTACCCTGCACCGATTTCCGGGTGCCAATGCACAGATTTGTCAGGGGCCCAATCAATGACAGGCATGTCGACTATTAACAGCCACTGATGGTCCAACCGTGAAAGCCCGGATAAAGTCCGTGGTAATACGAGATTCACAAAGGCGAGGTATGCGATGTCCCGCATGATCCGTTTCCACAAGTTCGGCCAGGCCGATGTGCTCCGTTGCGAGGAGCAGGCCGAACCGTCCCCGGCCACCGGCGAGGTGCAGATCCGCGTCGAGGCGATCGGCATCAGCTGGTACGACGTGCTCTGGCGGCAGAACCTGGCGCCGTCCCAGGCGCGGCTGCCGGCGGGTATCGGCCATGAGATGGCCGGCGTGGTCACCGCGGTCGGCGAGGGCGTGGACGATATCGCGGTGGGCGACCGGGTCGCCAGCTTCCCGGCCACCAGTCCCAACGACCATCCGGTCTACGGTGACGTGATCGTGCTGCCGCGCAGCGCCATCACCCGTTACCCTGACGTGCTGACCCCGATCGAGGCCAGCGTGCACTACACTCCGCTGCTGATCGCCTACTTCGCCTATGTCGACCTGGCCCGGGCCAAGGCCGGGCAGACCGCGCTGGTCACCGACGCCAGCCACTGCGCCGGGCCGGCCTTCGTGCAGCTGGGCAAGGCCCTGGGGTTGAAGGTGTTCGCTGCCACCAAGGAACCCGCGCAGCGTGAATACCTGCTGGGCCTGGGTGCGGACAAGGTGATCGTCACCGAGGAGCAGGACCTGCTGATGCAGATCGGCAAGTACACCGATGGCCGTGGCGTGGACATGGTCCTCGACGGCATGGGCGGCCCGCAGATGTCGCTGCTCGGCGATGTCCTGGCGCCACGTGGCAACCTGGTGCTGTATGGCCTGCAAGGCGGCAACCAGACGCCGTTCCCGGCCTGCGCGGCGTTCCAGAAGAACATCCAGTTCCATGTGCACTGCATCGGCAACTTCACCGGCAAGCCGGAGCTGGGCATCGCCCAGGACCAGGTGGCGTTGCAACGGGCCTTGCGCGACATCAACCAGTTCACCGCCGACCAGCTGCTGACACCGCAGATCATCAAGGTGTACCCGTTCGAGCAGGTAGTCGAGGCGCACCGGCATATGGACGCCTGCCCTTGCGGTGGACGGGTGGTGCTGGACATGGGCGGGCAGGGCTGACGCTGCTGACGCCAGCGCCGGGCAAGCCCGCTTCTACCGCCGTGGCATGAAGCCCGCCCTGTAGGGGCGGGCTTTGGTTCGTGGCCTCACTGCCAAACATTGCTAATTTTCTTACCCGGTTTTGGGAAGTTTCCTTCAAGCTCGGTCAGCTATTCATCTGCCAGAATCGGACTTCAATTCGAAGCCGTCAGGGAGATGGAGCGATAGCATGACCGAGACCCACGACCAAGCCATGCACTATATCTACCAGCAGGTCCTGCAGCGCCTGCTGGAGCACATGAGCCAGGCCCAGCGCGCCTCGGTGCAGTTGCTGGTCCAGCGCCTGCTGGTCATCGCTGGCGGCCAGGAATACATCGGCAACCTGCGGGTACTGGCCCTGCACGGCGTGGACCGACGCAGCGCGCATCTGCTGGCCTGCCTGCGCGCCGCGCAACTGAGTATCGCCATTCGCCACGCCGCCACCTTCCGCCTGCGGGTGCTGGCGGCCCGCCTGCCCACCCTCGACGACACCGCCCTGGCCCTTCACGACCGTTGCTTCAGCGCACTGTTCCTGCACGATGATCCGCGGGTGGAGCTGTTGCGCGCCGATGGCGGGCAGCTTGGCCCATTTGGTGCCCGACAGGCCTGTTCGGCCGAACAATTGGCCGCCGCGGGTAACGCCTGGCTGCTGTTCGGGCACCTCGCCGGTGGGCAGCCCGGGGCTTTGCTCGGCGCCAGGGGGTATCTGGATGTGGGGGCCAGCCTTGGGCAGGTGCTGGGCGGGCAAGACGGCGAGCAGCTCCTGGTCAGCGCCGCGCCGCTTGCCCAGCGCCACCGTCTGCTGGCCTGGGGGCGGCGTTGCCTGCGCCATAGCGGGGAGGTCGCGCACACCGTGACACCCCACAGCGTCCTGGCCGCCGGTGTCGAACAGCTGCACCAGATACTGTCTGACCCTTGGCAGTCGCCGGCAGCGCCCATGCGCGATCAGCCCTGGGGCGATACCCACCTGATGACGGTGGAGGATCTGCTGCGCCATCCCGACGACGGCGGGCACCTTGACCGCATGCTCGGGCGGGAGGAGGCGCAGGCCTGGCATGCCCAGGGGCCGGCAGGGTTGTTCGACCCTTTGCCGCTGGCCCACCTGCATGGCCTCAAGGCGCAGTACCTCGAGCAGCGTACCTACCGCGAGGGCGCGCAGGCGTTCTACCAGCGTTTGCGCCAGCCGGCGGTGGCCTGGCCGCAGGGGCGGGCCTTGCGCGACGAGGCCCAGGCGCGACTGCTTGCGGCCTATGGCGTCAATGAAGCGCAATTGGTCTGCCAGTTGTTCACCCCCTTCGACGCGCAGGGGCACAACCTCGAAGCCTTCGTGCTGCGCTGCCATCCCGGTATGCGCGTGGCGTTGCCATACCTGCACCGTGCCCTGCAGGGCCAGCCTTGTCCGGAGCCTGTCAGCCAGTGGCTGGTGGATACCAGCGGCCTGCAGCTCGCGCAGTTGCGGGCGCTGTACGCCGGCACGCTCGGCAGCCAGGCACGGCGCCTGTACCAGTTACTGGGGCGGCGCGACCTGTGGCTGCGGCCGCTGCCGGCCGGTTCGTGGAGCAGCGCGTGACCGTTGATCCAGCGCACTTGCCCCAGTAGGCGGTCTGTATGTATAACCAGTGCTTGTTCCCCAGCGCCCGACTTGCACCGTGATCGCTCATTCTGTCGATGATCCCTTGTACTACCTGTATAACTTCCGTCAGGTCCTGAGCTGGGTGGGGCAACGCTACGCCGACCTGCTGGACCACGACGAGCATGCTTTCATCGAAGCGTTCAGCGAGCTACCGGTATCCGCGCAGGCCTTGCTGGTACGGATGGTCATGCGCAAGGGCGAGTGGTTTCGCAGGGACAAGCTCGACTACGCCGAGATCGGTGATACCGACGCGGCCCTGGTACCGTTGCTGGCTTTGGACTGGGTAGCAGCCGACGCACCGCTGGCCGTCGAGCAATTGTGGGCTTTGCTGCGCAAGGACGAACTGGTCGGGCTTTTCACCGGGAAAATTCCCCGGCCTCGGGCCAGCAAGGCCGAATTGCTGGAACAGTTGCAGGCACTCGAGCTGGCGCCCAGGCCCCTGGCACAGTGGTGCCCCGATTTCCCGACGCTGATCCTGCACTGGAGCCGGCAGCCATTATGCGACCGGCTGCGGCTGTTGTTCTTTGGCAACCTGTACCAGAGCTGGTCCGATTTCGTGCTGGCCGACCTGGGCGTGTTCCGTTACGAACAGGTGGCGTTCAGCGCCGACTCGCGGGCCTTGCGCCAGCGTAGCGAGGTCGACCTGGCCATGGCCCTGCACCAGTGCGCCGAGCGCCTCGAGCAGGGCGCCGCGCCCGCCGAACTGCTCGCGGCACTCGCGGGCCTTGACCACAGCAACCCCTGGTTGGTCCGTCGTCGGGCGCGGCTGCTGTTCAGCATCGGCCAGCAATGCGAGCGTGCTGGCGACTGGGACCTGGCGTTGCAGGTCTATGCCGACTGCGCCCACCCCGAGGCGCGCATCCGCCAGGTCCGGGTATACGAGCGCAGCGAGCAGTGGCAGCCGGCACTCGCATTGGCCCAGGCCATGGCCCAGGCGCCTGCCAACGCGTTGGAATGCCAGGCGTTGGAGCGCATGTTGCCACGGTTGGCGCGCAAGCTCGGCGGCCCGCCACAACCGCGTCGGCGCACGAGCGCGGTCACGCTCATCGAGCTGGAACTGCCGGCCGCGATGGCGGCACTGGGGGTGGAAGAGGCGGTGCGTCTGTATCTGGAGCAGCAGGGCGGGGCTGTCCACTACGTCGAGAACACCCTGTTCAACAGCCTGTTCGGCCTGCTGTGCTGGGAGGCGATCTTCGCACCGGTACCAGGTGCTTTCTTCAACCCATTCCAGGCCGGGCCCCAGGACCTGCATGACACGGACTTCCAACTGCGCCGCGCCGAGCTGTTCGCAACCTGCCTGGGCCGGCTCGACGATGGCAGTCACCGTGAGGCCATTCGGGCCTGCCATGCGGCCAAGCAAGGCCTGCAGTCGCCGTTTGTGTTCTGGCAGATGCTCGATGAGCCACTGCTCGAACAGGCACTCGAGCACCTGCCGCCCGAGCATTTGAAAGCTTGCTTCCTGCGTTTGCTGCAGGACATCCGCGCCAACCGCGCCGGCATGCCCGACCTTATCCAGTTCTGGCCGGGGCAGGGCGGCTATCGCATGGTCGAGGTCAAGGGGCCGGGCGACCGCCTGCAGGACAACCAGCTGCGCTGGCTCGAGTTCTGCCACGCCCACGGGTTGCCGGTGGCGGTCTGCCATGTGCGCTGGCAGGCTACGCCGGCATGAGCTACACCGTGGCCGTGCGCGCCCTGTGCGAATTCAGCGCCAAGGTCGGCGATCTCGACCTGCGTTTCACGCCGTCGCCCAGTGCCCAGGAAGGTATCGCCGGGCACCGCCGGGTGGTGGCCAAGCGCGGTGCCGGCTATGAGTCGGAGGTGGCGCTGGAGAGCGAATACCAAGGTTTGAGGGTGCGCGGCCGGGCCGATGGCTACGACCCGGCACGCAACCGGCTGGAAGAGATCAAGACCCATCGCGGCGACCTCGCCCGCCAGCCCGACAATTACCGCCAACTGCACTGGGCCCAGGCCAAGGTCTACGCCTGGCTGCTGTGCCAGGCGCGGCAGTTGCCGGCGATCGACGTGGCGCTGGTGTACCTGGACGTCGACAGCGACGGCCAGACCGTGATCAGCGAGCATTGCGGCGCCGACGACCTCAGGCGTTTTTTCGAGGCTCAGTGCCAGCGCTTCCTGGCCTGGGCGCAGGCGCAGGAACGACGCCTGGCTGAACGCGACCGGGGTCTGCTGGCCCTGACCTTTCCTTACCCTGCGTTGCGTCAAGGCCAGCGGCAACTGGCCGAGACCCTGTACAAGGCGGTGAGCACCGGCCGTTGCTTGATGGCCCAGGCCAGCACCGGCATCGGCAAGACCCTCGGCACCCTGTTTCCGCTGCTCAAGGCCGTGGTGCCTCAGCAGTTGGACAAGCTTTACTTCCTCACGGCCAAGACCCCAGGGCGGGCCCTGGCCCTCGATGCATTGCGCCAGATTACCCAGGCGTCGCCGCAACCGGCCCTGCGCAGCCTGGAGCTGATCGCCCGCGACAAGGCCTGCGAGTTTCCGCAAAACGCCTGCCATGGCGAGTCCTGTCCCTTGGCGCGGGGCTTCTACGACCGCTTGCCCGCTGCCCGTGAAGCGGCCGCGCAAGTGCCGTTGCTCGACCGCGCCAGCCTGCGCGAGGTGGCCTTGGCACACCAGGTCTGCCCCTATTACCTGGGGCAGGAGATGGCGCGCTGGGTCGACCTGCTGGTGGCCGACTACAACTACTACTTCGACGCCCATGCATTGCTGTTCGGCCTGGCCCAGGCCAACCAGTGGCGCACGGCGGTGCTGGTGGACGAGGCGCACAACCTGGTCGAGCGCGGGCGGCAGATGTACAGCGCGAGCCTCGACCAGGGCCAGTTGCTGGCGCTGCGCCAGGCCAAGCCGACCGGGCTGGGCAGCGCGCTGGACCGGCTGAATCGGCAATGGAACGCGTTGTACAAGGCGCAGGTCGCGCCTTACCAGGCGAGCGAACAGCTGCCCGACGCCTTCCTGCGCGCCCTGCAGCAGTGCATCGGGCTGATCCAGGAGCGCATGAACCAGGCGCCTGCCGAGGTCGAGCCCAAGGTGCTGGAGTTCTACTTCCAGGCCTTGCAGTTCAGCCGTATCGCCGAGCTGTTCGACGAGCACTTCCTGTTCGATATCAGTCCGCGCAACGGCCCCCGTGGGCGGCGCCTGGCCACGTTGTGCCTGCGCAACGTGGTGCCTGCCCGGCTGCTGGGCCCCCGCATGAGCGCGGCGCGCAGCGTCACGCTGTTTTCCGCGACCCTGAATCCCCGGCACTTCTACACCGACCTGCTGGGCATGCCGGCCGACACTGCCTGGCTGGAAGTCGCCGCGCCGTTTCGCGCCGAGCAGTTGCAGGTGCGCATCGTCAGCGAGGTGTCTACCCGCTACCAGCAGCGCCATGCCTCACTGGCGCCGATCGTCGAGCTGATCGCCGCCCAGTTCGCCGGCCAGCCGGGCAACTACCTGGCCTTCTTCAGCAGCTTCGAGTACCTCGAACAGGTGGCGCGGCTGCTGGCCGAACGCTACCCGGCGCTACCCATCTGGCGCCAGTCTCCCGGCATGGACGAGGCCAGCCGCGAGGCCTTCCTGGCGCGCTTCGTGGAGCAAGGGCAGGGGGTAGGCTTCGCCGTGCTCGGTGGCGCCTTCGGCGAGGGTGTCGACCTGCCGGGCAGCCGCTTGATCGGCGCTTTCGTCGCCACCCTCGGCCTGCCCCAGGTCAATCCGGTCAACGAACAGTTCAAGCAGCGCCTGGGTCGCCAGTTCGGCGCCGGTTTCGACTATGCGTATCTCTATCCTGGAGTGCGCAAGGTAATCCAGGCCGCGGGCCGGGTGATCCGCGGCGACCACGACCGGGGTGTGCTGGTACTGATCGACGAGCGCTTTGCCGAACCGCGGGTGCGGCAGATGTTCCCCGGCTGGTGGCAACTGGCGTGAACGCCGCCATCGCCTGGCGCCGAAACTCCCAGTACACTGCGCGTTCCAACACCAACATCCGTTGATTTCGAGGTTCCGCATGACGCTCAGTCCTTTGGCAGGCAAGCCGGCTCCGGCCAGCGTGCTGGTCGATATCCCCCGCCTGTTGACCGCTTACTACACCGGCCGTCCCGACGCCGCGGTGGCGGCCCAGCGCGTGGCCTTCGGCACCTCGGGCCACCGCGGCACTTCGTTTGAACTGAGCTTCAACGAATACCACGTGCTGGCGATCACCCAGGCCATCTGCCTGTATCGCCAGGAGAAAGGCATCGACGGCCCGTTGTTCATCGGTGCCGATACCCACGCGTTGTCCGCCCCGGCCGCCGCCAGCGCCCTGGAAGTGCTGGCCGCCAATGGCGTGCAGGTGATGCTGAGCAAGGACGACGAGTACACCCCGACCCCGGCGGTGTCCCATGCCATCCTCTGCTACAACCGTGGCCGCCAGCAGGGCCTGGCCGACGGCATCGTCATCACCCCGTCGCACAACCCGCCGCAGAGCGGCGGCTTCAAGTACAACCCGCCCAACGGCGGCCCGGCCGACAGCGATGTGACCAAGTGGATCGAGGCCAAGGCCAACGAGCTGCTGGCGGCGAACCTGGCCGGCGTCAAGCGCATGGACTATCAGCAGGCGCTGGTGGCGCCGACCACCCAGCGCCACGACTACGTGAGCAGCTATGTCGCCGACCTGGAAAACGTCATCGACTTCGACGTGATCCGCAGCGCCAACCTGCGCCTGGGCGTCGACCCCTTGGGCGGCGCCGGCGTGCGCTACTGGTCGGCCATCGCCGAGCGCTACCAGCTGAACCTGGAAGTGGTGAACACCGAGGTCGATCCGACCTTCCGCTTCATGACCGTCGACTGGGACGGGCAGATCCGCATGGACCCGTCCTCGCCTTACGCCATGCAAGGCCTGATCGGCCTGCGCGAGCGGTTCGACGTGGCCTTCGCCTGTGACCCGGACCACGACCGCCACGGCATCGTCACCGCCGATGGCCTGCTGCAGCCGAACAACTACCTGGCCGTGGCAATCGACTACCTGTACCGCAACCGCCCGCAATGGCGCAGCGATGCCGCCGTGGGCAAGACCGTGGTCTCCAGCGGCCTGATCGACCGCGTCACCGCGGGCCTTGGCCGTGAGCTGTATGAAGTGCCGGTGGGCTTCAAGTTCTTCGCCCAGGGTCTGTTCGACGGCTCGCTGGGCTTTGGTGGCGAAGAGAGCGCGGGCGCCTCGTTCCTGCGCAAGGACGGCTCGGTCTGGGCCACCGACAAGGACGGCCTGATTCCGGCGCTGCTGGCGGCCGAGATGACCGCCCGCACCGGGCGCAACCCGAGCCAGATCTACGCCGACCTGACCGCCAAACTGGGCAAACCGTACGCCACCCGCGTCGAGGCCAAGGCCGACGCACGGCAGAAGGCGCTGCTGAGCAAGCTGGCGCCGGAGCAGGTCAAGTCCACCGAGCTTGCCGGCGAGCCGATCCAGCAGATCCTCAGCCATGCGCCGGGTAACAACCAGGCCATTGGCGGCCTGAAGGTGATGACCGAGAACGGCTGGTTCGCCGCGCGGCCGTCCGGTACCGAGGATATCTACAAGATCTACGCCGAAAGCTTCATCGACGAGGCGCACCTCAAGCGCCTGGTGGCCGAAGCCCAAGTGTTGGTGGACGCGGCGATCGCCTGATCGATGCTGATACGCATCGCGGGGCAAGCTTGCTGCCACTGTCTGCTTCGTTCAGGCGTGGTAGCGGGCTTGCCCCGCGAGTCGTTTGGTTGTTCCACTGATGGAACGAACCATGCCATTTCAGCTATCTACCGCAGTATTGGCCTCATCTGTAAGGTGTAACCCATCAACAGGAGGCTTCTCATGAAAAAGATCCAGGGTATCCACCGCAGCCCCAACGCCCACTGGGTGGGCGACGGTTTCCCGGTGCGCAGCCTGTTCACCTACGACCACCTGGCGCGGCATATCAGCCCGTTCCTGCTGCTCGATTATGCCGGGCCGCATGACTTCGCCCCGACCACTGCACGGCGTGGTGTCGGCCAGCACCCGCACCGCGGTTTCGAGACCGTCACCATCGTCTACCAGGGCGAACTGGAACACCGCGACTCCACCGGTGCGGGCGGACTGATCGGCCCGGGCGACGTGCAATGGATGACCGCCGCAGGCGGCATCATCCACGAGGAGTTCCATTCCCCGGCCTTTGCCCGTAGCGGCGGCACGCTGGAGATGGTGCAGCTGTGGGTCAACCTGCCAGCCAGGGACAAGCGCGCCGCCGCCGGCTACCAGACGCTGTTGGCCAACGACATTCCCGTGGTGACGCTGGAAGGCGAGGCGGGCAGCCTGCGGGTGATCGCCGGACGTTACCTTGACCAGCAGGGGCCGGCGCGCACCTTTACCGAGATGGACGTCTGGGACCTGCGCCTGAAGGCGGGTGCCACGCTGCAACTGCCGGTGGCCGCCGGGCGCAATGCCGCGCTGGTGGTGCTGCGCGGCACGCTGCGGGTCAACGATGAGCGCGAAGCCGGTGCGGCCAGCCTGGTATTGCTGGAGCGCGACGGTGACGGCGTGCGCCTCGAGGCACTGGCGGACGTCAGCGTGCTGCTGCTCAGCGGCGAGCCGATCGACGAGCCCATCGTCGGATATGGCCCGTTCGTGATGAACAGCCAGGCCGAGATCGCCGAATCGTTCGATGATTTCCAGGCCGGGCGGTTTGGGCAGATGGGTGGGGTCGAACTCGGCGCCACTCGCTGAAAACGCATCGCGGGGCAAGCCCGCTCCCACAGAAGTGAGAGCGAGCTTGCCCCGCGATTTTTTTTGCGCGTCACAGCTGATCCGGCACCACTGCGATCACATCGATCTCCATCAGCCACTCGGCTTGCGCCAACCCCGCCACCACCAACCCGGTGGAAATCGGGAACACGCCCTTGAGCCACTTGCCCACTTCCTTGTACACCGGCTCACGGAACCGTGGGTCGGTGATGTAGGTGGTGGTCTTGACGATATGCGACAGGTCCGAGCCTGCCTCTTCAAGCAACTGCTTGACGTTCTTCATCGCCTGTTCGGTCTGCGCCTGCGGGTTTCCCAGACCGACCAGGCGGCCTTCGAAATCGGTGCCGACCTGCCCGCGCACGTAGATGGTGTTGCCGGCGCGCACCGCCTGGCACAGGTCATTGTCCAGGGTCTGGTTGGGGTAGGTGGCCTTGGTGTTGAACATGCGGATGCGAGTGTGAGTAGGCATCAGTGGGCTCCGAAAGTGCTGATGTTGCTGATCGAGGGTTGCTGTTCATCCGCCGCGCGCTGCTCGCGGTCGCGGTAAGCCAGGTAGGTACGCTGGGTGGCGATGTGACCGGCGACGTGCTTGGCGTCGTGCCACACGCCCCAGATGAACGACGAGCCACGGCGTGACAACCAGGGCAGGCCGAGGAAGTACACGCCTGGCTCTTTCGACACGCCACGCTGGTGCTGCGGCTTGCCGTTGGCGTCGAAGGCGTCCACCTGCAGCCAGCTGAAATCCACGCCGTAGCCGGTGGCCCAGATGATGGTGGTGACGTTGGCCTGGGCCAGGTCCAGCTCGCGCAGCGGGTTGCTGACGCAGGCCGGGTCGGGCAGGCGCTTGCGCGCTTCGGGCTCTGGCGGCAGGTCCAGGCCGTTGCGTTCGACATAGGCGTCGGCGGCGTCCAGCAGGGCCAGGTAGTTCTCGTCGCCACGGTTGATGTTCTCGGCCAGGTTGTCCTGGAAGCGCGCCACGCCGCCCTCGAACGACTGGGTCAGGCCGACCAGGGTCATGCCCTGGTGGGCGAGGGCGCGGAAGTCCACGGTATGGCCGCCACGGGCACCGGACACGGCGATGGTCACGTGCTCGCGGCCGGGCTTGGCGATCTCGGCATCCCACTCGCCGAGCACCCCCAGCCACCAGCAGAAGTCACGGTTGCGGTAGCTGCGTGGCGGGCGGTCGTGGGCGCCCACCGACAGGTACACCTGGCGCCCGGCGCGCATCAGCTCCTCGGCGATCTGCACGCCGGAGGAGCCGGCGCCCACCACCAGCACCGCGCCTTCAGGCAGTTGCTCGGGGTTGTAGTAGGCGGCGGAGTGGATCTGGTGCAGGCCGTCGTCCTTTGGCGCGATGGCCGGGATCACCGGGCGCTGGAACGGGCCGGTGGCGGCCACCACGCGGTTGGCGCGGATCACGCCCTGGTTGGTTTCGATGGTGAAGCCCGGGCGGTCGGCGTTGCGTACCACCTGCCTGACCTCGACGCCGGTGCGCACCGGCAGGTTGTATTTGCGCACGTACTGCTCGAAGTAGTCGGCGACCTGGTCCTTGCCGGCGAAGGCGTCGGCGTCGAGGTCGAATTCAAGGCCCGGGAAGCGGTCGTGCCAGGCCGGCCCGTTGGCCACCAGCGAATCCCAGCGGCCGGTGCGCCAGGCCTCGGCGATGCGCTTGCGCTCCAGCACCAGGTGCGGCACGCCGAGCTTGCTCAGGTGTTCGCTCATGGCCACGCCGGCCTGGCCGGCGCCGACTACGAGGGTGTCGATTTCGATGTTGTTCAGTGTCATGTCCCAGCCCTTCTTCAGCGGCGTTCTTGTTCAGGTCGGTGGGGACCGCCTTTGCCTGGGGCCAGACTAGGGATGGGGGGGCAATCGCGAAAATAGTATTTAGCTGGGGCTTGCCGATAAATTGGCGAAGGGTGGATGAGCGCCGCTGCGCGCCGAGCCGCCATAGTTTTTTTCTGCCCTGTGCCGAGGAAAATGTTGGTTTCGCCGCTGCCTTGGCCCGCCGAGAATGCCGGTAACTCACCACAGGAGCTGCACCATGACCTTCTCCATCATCGGCCGCTGCCAGGAAACCGGCCAGGTCGGCATCGCCATCAGTTCATCGAGCATCGCCGTCGGCGCCCGTTGCCCGTGGGTGCGCGCCGGGGTCGGTGCCGTGGCCACGCAGAACATCACCCTGCCGGCCCTCGGCCCGCAGATCCTCGATGCCCTGGAGCAAGGCCAGCTGCCGCCTGCCGCGGCGCTGGACCGGGTGCTGAGTGCCAATGGCTGGAGCGAGTACCGCCAGGTCACGGTGATCGACAGCCACGGGCAGGTGGCGCTGTTCACCGGCAAGGAAGCGCTGGGCACGCACAATGCGGTGGCCGGTGAGCAATGCGCGGCGGCCGGCAACCTGCTGTCGTCGCAGGCGGTGATCGCGGCCATGGTCACGGCATTCGAGCAGGCCGGCGGCCACCTGGCCGACCGCCTGCTGGCGGCCATGCACGCGGCGATGGCGGCTGGGGGCGAGGCGGGGCCGGTGCACTCGGCGGCGCTGAAGATCGCCGGCGAGCTGACCTGGCCGTTGGTTGACCTGCGAGTGGACTGGACCGAGCAGGACCCGATCACTGAACTGGACACCCTGTGGCAAGCCTATCGCCCGCAGATGCAGGACTATGTGACCCGCGCCCTGAACCCGACCGCCGCGCCCAGCTACGGAGTGCCTGGGGATGAGTGAGGTCGACAGCCGCGCGCTTCTGGAGCGACTGGTCGGTTTCGCCACCGTGAGCCGCGATTCCAATCTGGAGCTGATCGCCT
Organism: Pseudomonas sp. 2848; assembly: GCF_003253945.1. Taxonomy (NCBI): domain Bacteria; kingdom Pseudomonadati; phylum Pseudomonadota; class Gammaproteobacteria; order Pseudomonadales; family Pseudomonadaceae; genus Pseudomonas; species Pseudomonas sp. 2848. The sequence continues at coordinate 318,365 of NZ_QKZD01000005.1, read as the reverse complement.
TCATTCGCGATTATCTAGCCGGGTTTGGCATTCACAGCGAACTGTTCCACAACGACGAAGGCACCAAGGCCAACCTGTTCGCCACGATAGGCCCGCTTGACCGGGGCGGCGTGGTGCTGTCCGGGCACACCGATGTGGTGCCGGTCGACGGCCAGGCCTGGAGCGTCGAGCCGTTTCGCCTGAGCGAGCGCGACGGGCGCTTGTATGGCCGCGGCACGGCCGACATGAAGGGCTTCATCGCCTCGGTGCTGGCGGCGGTACCGGCGTTTCTCGCCCAACCCCTGAAGATGCCGGTGCACCTGGCGTTCTCCTACGACGAGGAAGTCGGCTGCCTGGGCGTGCGGTCGATGTTGGCGGCGTTGGCGCGGCGCCCCCACAAGCCGCGGCTGTGCCTGATCGGCGAGCCCACCGAGCTCAAGCCGGTGCTCGGGCACAAGGGCAAGCTGGCCATGCGCTGCGAGGTGCACGGTGCCGCCTGCCATTCGGCCTATGCCCCTTATGGCGTCAATGCCATCGAGTACGCGGCGCGGTTGATCGGCAAACTGGGCGAGATCGGTGAAGAGCTGGCGCATCCCGAGCATCACGACGGGCGCTTCGACCCACCGTTCTCCACGGTGCAGACCGGGGTGATCAAGGGCGGGAGGGCGCTGAACATTGTCCCCGAGGAGTGCGAGTTCGATTTCGAAGTACGCGCCTTGCCGGGCTTCGAGGCCCAGGTGGTAGCGGACCGGCTGCAGACCTACGCCGAGGCCGAGCTGCTGCCGCGCATGCGCGCCGTCAATGCGGCCAGCGCGATTCGCTTGCGGCCATTGAGCGCTTACCCGGGGCTGGCCACGCCTGCCGCCAGTGAGGCCGCGCAACTGGTGGCGTTGCTCAGTGGCTCGGATGACTTCGGCACGGTGGCGTTCGGCACCGAGGGCGGGTTGTTCGACCAGGCGGGGATTCCTACCGTGGTTTGCGGGCCGGGGAGCATGGAGCAGGGGCACAAGCCCGACGAGTTCGTCAGCGTCGAGCAGTTGCGTGGCTGTGATGCGATGCTGCGGCGGTTGGTCGAGTACCTGACGCAGGCATGATCGATGGCGATACAAGCCCGCCCCGGCAGGGGGCGGGGACCCGGTTGACTTAAGCCGGCACCATCGCAAAGCCCACGCCGAAGCGGTTCCAGGCATTGATGGTGGCGATGGCCAAGGTCAGGTTGGCGATTTCCTTGGCGCTGAAGTGCTCGAGCAACGCCTGGTACTCGTCTTGCGGCGCGCCGCGCTCTGGGAGGCGGGTCAGGCTCTCGACCCAGGCCAGGGCGGCACGTTCGCGTGGGGTGAAGTAGCGGGTCTCGCGCCAGACACTCAGGGTCTGCAGGCGCGCCTCGGTTTCACCGGCCTTGCGCGCATCGTTGGCGTGCATGTTGACGCAGTAGGCGCAGCCATTGACCTGCGAGGCGCGCAGGCGGATCAGCTCCAGCAGCGAGTGTTCCAGGCCGGAGGCGACCAGCGCCTGTTCGAGGCCGATCATGGCCTTGTAGGCTTCCGGCGAGTGCTTGGCCCATTCGATACGGTCATGCATGGTGAGGCTCCAAAGGTGTTCAGGTGGCAAGTGGCACTACCTTAGCGCCGCGTCGCTCCGTGCCGAATAGCCAATCCCGCGCTTTGCCAGGAGGCCAATCGCGCATTTGGATGGCCACTGACAGGCATCCAATCTCTTCATTTCTGTCGGCGCGTCGCAGCCGGGATAATGGCCGGGTCAATACCGGAGAACCGTTTCATGTCCGCAGATCGCTACATGCGCGAGGCCCTCGAGCTGGCCCGCGCCAATATCCAGGCCGGCGGCCGCCCGTTCGGCGCCGTGCTGGTCTACCAGGGGCAGGTGATCGCCCGCGCCGTCAACGAGATCCACAGCACCCAGGACCCGACCAGCCACGCCGAGATGCAGGCCATCCGCCAGGCCGCCCAGGTGCTCGGCCGGTCGCGCCTGGAGGGCGCCGAGATCTATGCCAGCGGCCACCCGTGCCCGATGTGCCTGGCAGCCATGCACCTGTGTGGCATCGAGCGTGCCTGGTTCGCTTACGACAACGACGAGGGCGAGCCCTATGGCCTGTCCACCGCCGCGGTGTATGCGCAGATGGCCCGCCCGCCGCAGCAGCAGAGCCTGCCCCTGCGCCCGATGAAACCCGTGGGTGAGGGCGGCCTGTACCGTGAATGGCAGCAGGCCAGCCAAGGATGAGGGGCGCGCTGAACCTGTTGCTGGTGGTGCTGCTGGCCCTGAACCTGCGGCCGATCCTCACCAGCATCGGCCCTTTGCTCGAACCCATGCGCCAGGGCACCGGCCTGGGTTACCAGCAGGCGGCGTTGCTGACTGCGTTGCCGGTGCTGTGCATGGGCCTGATCCCGTTGTTGCAACCCTGGCTGCGGCGCTGGCTGAGCGAGCATGGCGGCATGCTCGCAGGGCTTGCGGCCATTGCCCTGGCCTGCCTGTGGCGCCTGCAGCTGGACAGCGCCTGGGCATTGATCGCCAGCGCCGTGGTCGCCGGCTTGGGCGTTGCCGTGGTGCAGGGCATGATGCCGGGGCTGGTCAACCGCTGGTTCCCCAGCCGCCTGGCGGCGAGCATGGGGCTGTATTCGGCGGCGTTGATGAGCGGCGGTGGTTTGGCCGCGGTGCTCGGCCCTGCGCTTGCCGCACACTTTGGCCATTGGCAATTCGGCCTGGGCCTCTGGGCGCTGCCGGCGCTGCTGGCAATGGCCGCCTGGGTGCTGCTGCGTCCGCGCCAGCTCACGCCAAGCCTGGCCGCCGGCAGTGGCGGGCACTGGTTCGGCAACCGCAGGGCCTGGCTGCTGGCGTTGTACTTCGGGCTGATCAATGGCGGCTATACCAGCATGGTGGCGTGGCTGCCGGCCTATCACCTGGAACACGGCGGCACGGCCCAGGGGGGCGGCGAGCTGGTCGGCCTGATGACCCTCTTCCAGGTCTGCGGAGCCCTGGGTCTGCCATTGCTGCTGCGGCGCCTGGTCGATCGCCGACCCGGCCTGTGGTTGGCCTTGCTGATCCAGCTCGGTGGCTTCCTCGGCCTGCTGCTGGCGCCGGCCAGCGCCATGGGCCTGTGGGTGGCGATGATCGGCCTGGGCCTGGGAGCCTGCTTCAGCCTCAGCCTGACGCTGACCCTGGAGCACCTGCGCAGCCCCGGCGAGGCCGGCAGCCTGGCGGCGTTCGTCCAGGGCGTGGGCTTCATCGTCACCGGCATCGTGCCGTACATCACCGGCTGGCTGCGCGATGTCAGCGGCGACTTCCAGGCCTCCTGGACCCTGCTGGCCTGCACCGTGCTGGCGATGTTGCTGGTGACCGCGTGCTTTGCGCCGCAGGGCTACGCCAGGGCGATTGCCCGTGGCCAGCGGCCCAGTGAAGCGCTGATCAACTGAGGCGCTGCAGGGTGTCGGCGACCCGGTCCAACGCCGGGTCGATATCCAGCAGCTCGATGGCACCGAAGCCCAGCAGCAGCCCCGGCCGCACCGGGGCTTCGCTGAAGAACGGCGCCAGGGAGTAGAGGCCCACCTCCACCTTGCGCGCCAGGCTGATCAGCAACTCGACATCCACTCCAGGCTTGGCCAGTGCGCTCAGGTGGAAACCGGCGCTGGTCGGCACCGCGTCGAACCACGGCGCCAGGTCGCCGCCAAGCCGCGCCAGGATCCGCTCGCGGCGGGCGCTGTACACCTCGTGGCAACGGCGGATGTGCTTGTTCAGGTGGCCTTCGCCAAGGAACCGCGCCAGCGCCCATTGCTGCAGGGTCGGGCTGTGCCAGTCGCTCAGGTGCTTGGCCACGCAGGCGGCCTGCAGCACGGCGGGCGGCAGCACCGCGTAGCCCAGGCGCAGTTCGGGCAGCAGGGTCTTGGAGAACGTCCCGACATACGCCACCAGGCCATGCCGGTCCATGCGTTGCAGGGCCTCGGCGGCAGGCCCCTGGTAGCGGAACTCGCAGTCGTAGTCATCCTCGATGATCAGCGCGCCAAGCGCGGCAGCTCGCGCCAGCAGCGCCTCGCGCCGTGGCACGGCCATGGGCATGCCCAGCGGGAACTGGTGCGAGGGGGTCACGTAGATCAGCCGGGTGCCATCCTCGATCTGCTCCACGCACAATCCCTGGTCGTCCACCGGCACTGACTGCAGGCGTGCGCCCAAGGCCTGGAACAACTGCCGGGCCGGTGGGTAGCCGGGGTCTTCCATGGCCACCTTGCAGCCGGGCTCGACCAGTACCCGGGCAATCAGGTCCAGGGCCTGTTGGGCGCCGTTGCACACCAGCACATCACTGGGCGCGCACTGGATGCCGCGGGTGAAGGCAATGTGATGGGTGATGGCCTCGCGCAGTTCGGGCAGGCCCTGGGCGGAAAACTGCCGCTCGGGGTGACGCTGGCTGCGGCGCAGGGCGTAGTTCATGCAACTGCGCCACTGATCGTAGGGAAACTGCGATTTGCTCGAGGCGCCGCCGATGAAGTCATAGCGCGAAGGCGCGTCCAGCGCCCGCTGGGCCAGTACCGTGGCGCGCTGGCGCCAGCGTTCGAGGGTGTCGGCGGCGGCCAGCGGAATGTGCTCGTTGTCGCCCTGGCGCAAGGTGCGGCGTGGGGTAATGAAGGTGCCGCGGCCAACCACGCCGCTGAGCAGGTTGTCGTAGGTCAGGCGTGAATAGGCTTCGGCCACGGTCTTGCGCGAGACCCCCAGCTGTTCGGCCAGCAGACGGGTGGGCGGCAGTTGCGTGCCGGCGGCAAGGTGGCCGCTGTCGATGCCGGCGCGCAGTTGCCGGTAGAGCTGCTCGGCAAGGCCTTTGCGGCCTTCGAGGCGAATGTGCAGTTCCATCGTGGGAAGGGTCCGAAGCGCAAGGATGTAGAAGCTTCGGGGTTTATCGGCAAAGCCGCAAGGGCCGTAGGCGCGAGCCGGGCCCGCGCCTGCGCCTGCAGGCAGCGGGTGTTCACAGGCGGGCGGTACTGATGGTGATGTAGCCTTTTTCGGGCAGCGCGATGCGGATCACCGTTTCGTCGTCGCAGGCCTTGCGTTTCTGCTTGATGCATACGCCATCCACCGTTGCCTCGCGCATGCGGGCGGGGATGGCGCGACCCTTGGCGTCGAAGAAGGCCTCGCTGGCGAGCAGCTCGACGCGCTCGATCAGTTGGCGGGTGTGCTCGTCGGTGGCGCAGAAGAAGCGCACGCCCGACAGGTTCGGGTTGTCGTCGGGGTTGCTGACTTCATGGGCCAGCAACTGGCGCAGGGTATGGCGCAGTTCGCGGGTGGGGCGGTCGTGTGTGGGCATGGCATGGCCTCGTCTGGATGGGGTTGGCCGCGTCGGGGCGACCGTAACGTCTCCAGGTCGGATGATGTTTTGCCAAGGGTGTGGCAACAATCAAGAAGCGTCCTTGCTTTTGGTAGGAGGGTTCCGAAAATATAGGCAGGAGGTTGAACATCGCCTTGATCCGCGTCAGCTCCAGCGCCTGTTGCCGAGTCCGTTCATGCCCAGTCAGAAGGCTTGGGATCGAGCGCCGCCTCGACGATCTCGACCCAGTGCCGCACCGGTGTTCGCCCAGCGCTTCCAAGGTGCACCTGGCAACCGATGTTGGCAGTGGCAATGACCTGTGGGCTGCCGCTCTCCAGGGCATGCAGGCGATCATCGCGCAATTGCCGCGCCAGCGTCGGCTGGGTCAATGAATAGGTGCCGGCCGAGCCGCAGCACAGGTGGCCATCGGGCACCGGGGTGAGGTGAAAGCCCAGGCGCGTCAGCAGGCTTTCCACCGCGCCGCCGAGCTTGAGCGCGTGCTGCAAGGTACACGGGCAGTGAAAGGCCAGGCGTTGCTCGGCGCACACCCCCAGTTGCTCCAGTGGCTCGGCCTGCAGCACCTGCACTAGGTCACGGGACAGCGCGCTGACCTTGGCGGCCTTGTCGGCATAGCGTGGGTCGCCTTCGAGCAAGTGACCATAGTCGCGCACGAATGCGCCGCAGCCGCTGGCGGTCTGCACGATGGCCTCGGCGCCGGCCTCGATGGCCGGCCACCAGGCGTCGATGTTGCGTCGGGCACGCTCCAGGCCGCGTGCCTGGGCATCCAGGTGATAGTCCACGGCCCCGCAGCAAGCGGCCTCGGCTATCGGTTCGACACTGATACCGAGGCGGTCGAGCAGGCGTGCGGTGGCAGCGTTGGTATTGGGTGAGAGCGCTTGCTGCACGCAACCCTCAAGCAGCAATACGCGGCGGGCGTGCCCCGTTGGCGGGCGCTGGCCGGCGGCGGCGATCCGTGGCGGCAGCTTGGCCTTGAGGTTGGCGGGGAGCAGGGGGCGCAGGGCTAGGCCGGTGTGGAGCAAGGCCTTGAACAGCGCCGGCCGCGGCACTACCGCACGCAAGCCGCCGCGCAGCAGGCGCTGGCCCAGTGGTCGCGGCACCTGACGGTCGACCACCGCACGGCCGATATCCAGCAGGTTGTGGTACTGCACCCCCGACGGGCAGCTCGTCTCGCAATTGCGACAGCTCAGGCAACGGTCCAGGTGCGTCTGGGTGCTGGCGCTGACCGGTTCGCCTTCGAGCACCTGCTTGATCAGGTAGATGCGCCCGCGTGGGCCGTCCAGCTCGTCGCCGAGCAACTGGTAGGTGGGGCAGGTGGCGGTGCAGAAGCCGCAGTGCACGCAAGAGCGCAGGATGCGCTCGGCCTCGTCGGCGCGGGCCAGGCAGCGGGCGGAGTCACTCAGTCGGGTTTGCATGCCGTGGCCTCACAAGTGTGCATACAGGCGGCCAGGGTTGAAGATGCCCTGGGGGTCGAGTTGGCGCTTCAGCGCCTGGTGGTAGCGCAGCGTCATCGGGTCCAGAGGCGCGCTGCTGTCGTCGCCGGGCGCGTAGGCGGTGGCATGGCCGCCGACCTCGGCCAGCAGGGCACGCAGGGTGGCCGCCGGCGCCTCGGACTTGAGCCAGCGCTGGGCGCCGCCCCAGTCGATCAGCTGCTGCCCGGGCAGATCTAGCACGCCGCAGGTGATGGGCAGGGACAGCCGCCACAACGTGGCCGGCGCGGTGAAGAACGCCAGGCGTTGCTCGCGCAGGTCGCCCCAGTACTGCGGGTCGAGTACCTCGCCGCCCAGGCGCTCGCGTGCCGAGCGCACCGAGCCTTCGCCGCCCTCCAGGCGCAGGTGCAGCGCCTCGCCGTCGTGGCTGGCGGCGCTGATCGGCAATGGCTGCTGGCCCCATTCGGCCAACCTGGCCAGCGCCTGGCGGGCATCCATCTCCAGGCGCAGGCCCAGGCACTGGCGCGGCCTGGGCAGCACCTTCAACGAAACCTCGGTAAGCAGCCCCAGGCAACCGAAGCTGCCCGCCATCAGCCGCGATACGTCGTAGCCGGCGACATTCTTCATCACCTCGCCGCCAAAGCGCAGGTGCTTGCCGTGGCCGGTGATCAGCCGGGTGCCAAGTACATAGTCGCGCACCGCGCCTGCCCAGGGCCGGCGCGGCCCCGAAAGCCCGGCGGCTACCATGCCGCCCAGCGTCGCCTCGGGCCCCAGGTGCGGCGGCTCGCAGGCCAGCATCTGCCCGGCCTCGCCCAGCGTCGCCTCGATCTCCCGCAGCGGCGTGCCGGCGCGGGCAGTGAGCACCAGTTCGGTGGGGGCGTAGCTGACGATACCGCGGTGCCCGCGGGTGTCGACAAGCTCGCCGGCCACCGGGCGGCCAAGCATGGCCTTGCTGTTGCCGCCCTGGATGCGCAGCGCGGTACCCTGGCGCAACGCCTGGTTGACCTGCTCCAGCCACTGCTGGCTGAGATCCGTGCCCATCAGAAGCGCTCCAGGTCGGGGAAGGGCAACTGCCCATGGTGCACATGCAGCGCGCCGAACTCGGCGCAGCGCTGCAGGGTGGGGATGTTCTTGCCCGGGTTGAGCAGGCCCCGTGGGTCGAAGGCGGCCTTGACCGCGTGGAACAGGGTGATCTCGTCGCTGTTGAACTGGGCGCACATCTGGTTGATCTTCTCCCGGCCCACGCCGTGCTCGCCGGTGATGCTGCCGCCCACTGCCACGCACAGCTCGAGGATCCGGCCACCGAGGGCTTCGGCGCGTTCCAGCTCGCCGTGCAGGTTGGCGTCGAACAGGATCAGCGGGTGCATGTTGCCGTCGCCGGCATGGAACACGTTGGCGACCCGCAGGCCGTATGTCTCGGACAGTTGGCTGATGCCAGCGAGCACTCGCGGCAGCTCGCGCCGCGGGATGGTGCCGTCCATGCAGTAGTAGTCCGGCGAAATGCGCCCCACCGCCGGGAAGGCGTTCTTGCGCCCAGCCCAGAAGCGCACGCGCTCGGCTTCGTCGCAGGCCAGGCGCACCTCGCGGGCACCGGCCTGGCGCAGCACGGCATCGACGCGGGCGCAGTCGTCCTGCACATCGGCCTCGACCCCGTCCAGCTCGCACAGCAGGATCGCCGCCGCGTCCACCGGGTAGCCGGCGTGGATGAAGGCCTCGGCGGCGCGGATCGCCAGGTTGTCCATCATCTCAAGGCCTGCCGGGATGATCCCGGCGGCGATGATATCGGCCACCGCGCGCCCGGCGTCCTCGACGCTGGCGAAGCTGGCCAGCAGCACCCTCGCCACTTGTGGCCTGGGCAGCAGTTTGACGGTGACCTCGGTGACGATACCGAGCAGGCCCTCGGAGCCGGTGAACAGCGCCAGCAGGTCGAAGCCAGGGCTGTCCAGGGCGTCGCTGCCGAGGGTCAGGCACTCGCCCTCGACGGTGAGAATGTCCACCTTGAGCAGGTTGTGCACGGTCAGACCGTACTTCAGGCAGTGCACGCCGCCGGCGTTCTCGGCGACATTGCCGCCGATCGAGCAGGCGATCTGCGAGGAGGGATCCGGTGCGTAGTACAAGCCGTAGGGTGCCGCCGCCTGGGAAATCGCCAGGTTGCGCACCCCGGGCTGGACCCTGGCGAAGCGGCCCTGCGGGTTGACTTCGAGGATGCGGTTGAACCGTGCCATCACCAGCAGGATGCCCTGGCTCAGCGGCAACGCGCCGCCCGACAGACCGGTGCCGGCACCGCGCGCGACCACCGGCACGCCGCGCTGGTGGCAGAGCCGCAGTAGCGCCTGCACCTGTTCCAGACGCTCGGGCAGTGCCACCAGCAGGGGCAGCGTGCGGTAGGCCGAGAGGCCGTCGCACTCATAGGGCTTGAGGTCTTCGCTGCGGTGCAGGATGTCCAGGTCGGGCAGGGCCTCGCGCAGGGCGGCACGCAGCGCCGGCTTGTCCACGCTGGGCAACGGGCCGTCGACACGTTCGTCGTAGAGGATGTTCATGGGCGCTCCTGCGCAGCGGCCTATTGCGCCAGTTGCCTGATCATTGCCACCGTCAGGTACAGGCGCGGCGCCACGCTGGCGATCTCCATGTACTCGTCGTCGCCATGCAGGCCGGCGCCGACCACCCCCAGGGTTTCCAGCACGGCCGGCTTGTCGCTGTCGGGCACGTAGGCGTAGCCGGCGTCGGTACCAAAGCGCATGGCGATCGGCTGCAGTTGCCGGTCGATCTTGCTGTAGAGCTGCCGCGCAGTTTGTGCAAGCTGCGTGGAGGCGTCGTTTTTCGCCAGCGGCGGCCGGCCTTTCTCCATGACCAGCTCGACCTGGGTATCGGCGACCAACTGCTTCTTGATGATCCGCAAGGCATCCTCCTGCACCCGCTCGGTCTCGCTCAGGTCGGAATAACGCATGTCGGCCTCGGCGCTGGCCAGGGCAGGGATGATGTTGGCCTTCTCTCCGGCCTTGGCCAGGGTCCAGTTGACGGTGGTGCCCTTGTCCTTGTCGCCGAGAGCGTTCAATTGCAGCAACTGGTGCGCCAGTTCGATCAGCGCGTTGCGCCCGGCCTCGGGCGCGGAGCCGGCGTGGGAGGCACGGCCGTTCACCGTAAGTTTCAGGCGGTTGATGCCGTTGGTGGCGACGGTCACCGCGTCCTTGTCCGGTGGCTCGTAGGAAAAGACGAAGTCGTGCTGGCGCGCCAGCTCGGCGATTAGCTGCCTGGAGCCTGCCGAGCCCATTTCCTCGTCCGGGTTGAACAGCACGGTGAGGGTGCGATAGCCCTTGTACTGCTGGTCCTGCAGCAGCTTCAGCGCATGCAGGATCATCGCCACGCCGCCCTTGGCATCGGCCACGCCAGGGCCATAGGCGCGTTCGCCTTCGATACGGAACGGGCGCTTGGCCACGGTACCGGGGCCGAACACCGTGTCGTAGTGAACCATCAGCAGGAAGTCCTTGTCGCCGGTGCCCTTGAATGTGCCGACGATGTTGTCGCCCACCGACGGCGTGGCCGGCTGGGTGGTGACCTTGGCGCCCAGGGCCTCAAGGCGTTTCACCAGCTCGGCGCCGACCTGTTTCAGGCCCGCCTCGGTACCGGTGCCGGTGTCCACCGAAACCAGGGACTTGAGGGTTTCCAGGTAATGAGGCTGTTCGGCCTGGGCCTGGCTGTACAGCTCCTGGGGCGTGGGCTCGGCGGCCTGGGCGGTGGCGCAGGCGAGGGCAAGAGCAAGGGCCAAAGTGCAGAGTCGCAGATGCATGGGCAGGGTCTCGTTGTCATGAACCCTTCAGCGTAGACCCTACCCGATGAATGGCCGCCCGAGCCGTTGTGTCTACAGGCCGTAACGATGCGCCAGACGCTGGTTTGACAACTGCCCGGCCAGGCCCAGGCGGGCACCTTCAAAGGCTTCGTAGCGCTCGAACTCATGCAGTGACGGGATCGAGATCAACCGCTGCGCATCGAAGTCCTGCAACGCCGCCTCGACCAGGTCCTGCGCCGTCATCACGATAGCCGGGTCGAGGTTTTCCACCGGCAGCCCGCCGATGGCCCAGAAGTCCGTGGCGGTGGCGCCGGGCAGCACGGCCTGGACCTGCACGCCGCTGCCGGCCAGCTCCTTGTGCAACGACTGGCTGAAGGCGGTGACATAGGCCTTGCTCGCGCCGTATACGCCGTTGAGCAGTTCGGGCGCCAGGCTCACCACCGACGAGATGTTGATCACCGCGCCGCGCCCGCGGCCGACGAAACCGGGTACCGCCGCGTAGGTCAGGCGGGTGAGGGCGGTGACGTTGAGGGCAATCATCCGGCTCATCTGCTCCACGTCGCTGTCCAGCAGCGGGGTGTGGGTGCCGACCCCGGCATTGTTGACCAGCAGGTCGATGCTGGCGTCCTCGCGCAGGCGCGCCTCGATGCGTGCCAGGTCCTGGGCATCGGCCAGGTCTGCCGGCAATACCTCGACGCTGTGGCCGGTCAGGGTGGTGAGGCGCTCAGCCTGCGCGTTGAGGCGTTCGCGGTTGCGCGCCACCAGGACCAGGTCGTGGCCACGGCGGGCCAGCTGTTCGGCGTACACAGCACCGATGCCGGTGGATGCGCCAGTGATGAGTGCGGTGCCTTTCAAGTTCATGGTTGTGACTCCGTGGGTTGGGGTGAGGCCATGATGCTAGGCTTTGCCGTTGGCGCAAATGACGCATATAGTACGTATTCGAGACATGCTCCGGAGTATACCCATGCATCGGGTCGGTTATCTGTTGTGCGAAGGGTTCCAGGTGATGGCGCTGGCCTCGCAGTCGGTGTTCGAGTTCGCCAACCTGCTGGCCGGGCGGCCGGTCTACGCCTTGGGCAACTTCAGTGTCGCAGGCGGCCCGCTGCGTTCGTCGCTGGGCCTGGTGCTCGACACCCAGGCGGTAGGGTCGCCGAGCCATGCCGATACCTGGCTGGTGGCGGGCACCTTGTCGCCGGTCGACTTACCGCCTGCACCCGAGTCGGTTGCGCTGGTGCGGCGCCTCGGCGGCCAGGCCCGGCGCACGGCGGGCATCTGCACCGGGGCTTTCATACTGGCGCAGGCCGGCCTGCTCGACGGGCGCCGCGCCACCACCCACTGGGCCTTTGCCCGTGAGTTCCGCGAGATGTTTCCGCGCATCCAGCTGGAGGAAGACCGCATCTTCATCGCCGATGGCAACCTGTGGACCTCGGCCGGCATGACCGCCTGCATCGACATGGCCCTGGGCATGGTCGAGCAGGACCTGGGCGCCGAGATCGCCCGGGGCGTGGCTCATCGCCTGGTGATGCACCAGCGCCGTTCGGGCGGGCAATCGCAACATTCACAGCTGTTGGCCATGGCGCCACGCTCGGACCGTATCCAGGCGGCGCTGGAGCATGTGCGCGGGCACCTGGGGCAGCCCCTGACCGTCGAGACGCTGGCCGAGGTGGCGCACCTGAGCCCGCGTCAGTTCAGTCGCGTGTTCAGCGCCGAGACCGGTGAATCGCCGGCCAAGGCCATCGAGCGCCTGCGCCTGGAGGCGGCGCGGCTGCTGATCGAACAGAGCCGCCACAGCCTTGATGTGGTAGCTCGCGAGACCGGTTTTCGCGATCGTCGGCATCTGCGCGAGGCGTTCCTGCGCGGCTTCGGCATTCCGCCGCAGGCCGTGCGCCGCGATGCGCGGCGCCTGGACAACGAGGTGCCGGCATGAAGAAACTCGTGCGCATGGACGACCTGCAGGTGTTCGTCAGTACCGTGGCAACCGGCAGTTTCTCCGCGGCGGCGCGCCAGCTGGACATCTCGCCGGCCCTGGCCAGCGGCGCCGTGCAGCGCCTGGAACGCAGCCTGGGGTTCCGCCTGCTGGTGCGTTCGACCCGGCGCCTGCGTCTGTCGGATGAAGGCCAACGCTACCTGCCCCATGCGCGGCAGGTGCTCGAGGCACTGGTAGAGGGCGAAATGGCCCTGGAGCAAGGGCGCGACGAGATCGGCGGGGTACTGCGCCTGTCCATGCCCTCGGACCTGGGGCGCAATGTGCTGCTGCCCTGGCTCGACGAGTTCCAGTTGCAGCACCCGGGCATCAGCCTGCAACTGCGTCTGAGCGACCAGGTGGCGGACCTGGTGGGGGATCGCCTGGATGCCAGTATCCGCTATGGCCAGTTGGCCAATTCAGGCCTGGTGGCGCTGCCCCTGGCCGCGGACAACCGCCGCACGCTGTGCGCCGCGCCGGCCTACATCGCCCGCCATGGCGCGCCGCGCACGCCGGAGGAACTGGTCGGGCACAACTGCCTGCGCTATGTGATGGGCGAGCAGACCCACGAACGCTGGGGCTTCCACCTGCCGGACGGGGTCAGGACGGTGAGTGTTTCGGGCGATCGCACCAGTGACGACGCCGATGTCGTCCGCCGTTGGGCGGTGGCGGGGCTGGGGATCGTCTACAAGTCGCGGTTGGATGTGCTGGCCGACGTGCGGGCCGGGCGGCTCGTGGAGCTGTTCCCACCAGAATGCTGCCAGGCGGCGCCGCTGCAACTGGTGTGCGTGCACCGCCAGGCGGTGTCGCCGGCGATCCAGCGGTTGCGCAGCTACCTGGGGGAGAAGTTTGCCGAGCTTGGCTAGGGTCTGTATGAAAAGTCTTGAGACGAAGGTCAGGCAAGGCGAAAACAGCCGAGGAACGGTCGGAGTCGCGCCCGACTTTACGGGTTGTAAATGAGCATTCCGAGGCTGTTTTCAACGCAGCATCACCGAGTATCAAGGCTTTTTATACAGAGCCTAGCAAGGCGCCTGCAGGTACGTCATCGCGCCTACAGGGCCCCTATCGGACTAGAAACCTTCCAGTACAACCTTGCCCTTTGCCTTCCCGCTTTCGATCAACTCGTGGGCGCGGCGCAGGTTGGCCGCGTTGATCGCGCCGAAATGCTCGCCCAGCGTGGTCTTGATCACGCCTTCATCGACCAGCCCGGCGATTCGCTCCAGCAGTGCGTGCTGCTTGATCATGTCGGTGGTCTGGTACAGCGAACGGGTGAACATCAGCTCCCAGTGCAACGACAGCGACTTGCGCTTGAGCGGCACCACGTCGAGGCTGGCCGGGTCGTCGATCAGTGCCAGGCGGCCTTGTGGGCGCAGCACCTCGACCAACTGGGCGAAGTGGCGGTCGGTGTGGGTCAGGCTGATCACCAGGTCCACCTGGCCTATACCCACGGCCTCCAGCTGGGGTGCCAGCGGCTGGTTGTGATCGATCACCTGGTGGGCGCCGAGTTGGCGTACCCAGGCCTGGGTTTCAGGGCGCGAGGCGGTGCCGATCACGGTGAGGTTGGTGAGCTGGCGCGCCAGCTGGGTGAGGATCGAGCCCACGCCACCGCCGGCGCCGACGATCAGCAGGCTTTGCCCTTCGCCGCCGCCTTCGCGCACGCCCAGGCGGTCGAACAGCAGCTCCCAGGCGGTGATCGAGGTCAGCGGCAGGGCGGCGGCGCTGGCATTGTCCAGGCTGCGCGGCTTGTGGCCGACGATGCGCTCATCGACTAGATGCAGTTCGCTGTAGCTGCCGGGACGGTCGATGGCACCGGCATAGAAAACCTCGTCGCCGGGCTGGAACAGGGTCACCTGTTCACCGATGGCGCGCACCACACCGACCGCATCCCAGCCCAGCACCTTGGGTTGGCTGGTGCTGCCGCTGCCGGCGCGGACCTTGGTATCGACCGGGTTGACCGCGATGGCGCGGACTTCCACCAGCAAATCGCGTGGGCCGGGGACAGGCGCGGGCAGGTCGCTGTCATAGAGCGAGGCCGGGTCGGTAAGCGGCAGGCCGTGTTGGGTGAAGACGATGGCTTTCATGGCATCAGGGTCCCTGAGTGGTAGGTAGGGCAACCTTAGCCTGCAAGATTTATCGCAAAAACATCGCAATCACGGGAACAGTTTCAGCATTTTATTGAAAATGTAGCGGCCATGCTGGTCAGAACCAGCGATCGTTGCGTTTGCGCCCGCGGGTCAGCGCCGGCAGGATCAGCCCCGCCAGCAGCCCGGCGCCGGCGATGCTGCCGCCATACACCATGTAGCGCATCATCACCTGCTTGTTCTCGTCCCCCAGGCGCGCCTGGGTGTCGCGCAGGCTCGACTGGCTCTGCTCGAGCTGCTCGTTGAGTGCCTTGTTGCGGGTTTCCAGCTCGTCGATCAGCGCCTTGCGCGAGTCGAGGGTCTCCTGCATGCCCTGCACGCGGTTCTTCCAGCTGTCGTCGATGGTCTTGAGCTGGCCGGACAGTTCGGCCACCTGGGCGTCGAGCTGCGGCAGGCGCTCGCTCTGGCCGGGCACCGCCTGCAGGTCACTGGTGAGGATCCACACCAGGTCGCCGCTTTGCCCGCGTACCTGGCTGTAGTTGCCCTGGCTGGTGACCAGGGTGACCTTCTGCCCGGACCTGAGCGTGCCGACGATGCGATGGCCATCGGTAGGGCCGCTGCGTACGTAAGTGTTCAGGCTGTCACTGACCCAACGCGCATCAGTGGCCGGTTCTTCGGCGTGGGCCGGGGCGGCGAGGGCGATCAGGGCTGCGATCAGGCCACCGCGCAGGGCGGTGAGGGCAGGGGAAGCGGGCTGGATGTCTGGCATGCTGGTCTTCGCTGAAACAGGACGAATGAAGGCCCGATGACTGGGCCGGCGATCCGGTCGGGTGGATTGACCGTCAGCGAAAGACCGTTTTTTTGTGGGCAGGTTCACCACCTGGCGCAGGAAATATCTGCAAAATATTGCGAAAAACCAGGAGTTATTGGCTGCTGTGGGCGCCAGTTCGCCGGCGAAAGGGCCGCAAAGCGGCCCACAGTGCCCTCAGGCCACTACTTCATAGCACGGCACATACGCAGCCCCACCGGGCAACTTCATGCGGTGCTGGTCGACGAACGCCTGCAGCAGGCGCCCGAGCGGGTCGAGGATCGCCGCATCGCCGCGGATCTGGTAAGGCCCGTGCTCCTCGATCAGGCGGATGCCCTTGTCCTTGACGTTGCCGGCAACGACGCCCGAGAACGCCCGGCGCAGGTTGGCCGCCAGCTCGTGTGGCGGCAGGTCGCGGCGCAGGGCCAGGTTGGCCATGTTCTCGTGGGTCGGGTCGAACGGGCGCTGGAAGCCTTCGTCGATCTTCAGCAGCCAGTTGAAGTGGAAGGCGTCGTTGCGCTCGCGGCGGAACTGCTTGACTGCCTTGAGGCCTTCGACCATCTGCCGCGCCACCTCGGCCGGATCGTCGATGATGATCTGGTAGTGGCGCTGCGCCGCCTCGCCGAGGGTGGCGCCGACGAAGGCATGCAACTGCAGCAGGAACGGCTCGGCGCTGCGCGGCCCGGTGAGCACCACCGGGAACGGCAGGCCCTGGTTGTCCGGGTGCATGAGGATGCCGAGCAGGTAGAGGAACTCCTCGGCGGTACCGGCGCCGCCGGGGAAGATGATGATGCCGTGGCCGACACGCACGAAGGCTTCAAGACGCTTCTCGATGTCCGGCAGGATCACCAGCTCGTTGACGATCGGGTTGGGCGCCTCGGCGGCGATGATGCCCGGCTCGGTCAGGCCCAGGTAGCGGCTGCCGTGCATGCGCTGCTTGGCATGGGCGATGGTGGCGCCCTTCATCGGCCCTTTCATCACGCCCGGGCCGCAGCCGGTGCAGACATCCAGCTTACGTAGGCCCAGCTCGTGGCCGACCTTCTTGGTGTACTGGTATTCCTCGGTGCTGATCGAGTGGCCGCCCCAGCACACCACCATCTTCGGCTCGACACCGGGGCGAAGGGTGCGGGCGTTGCGCAGCAGGTGGAAGACGTAGTCGGTGATGCCTTGCGAGCTTTCCAGGTCGATGCGCTGGCTGGCCAGTTCGCTCTCGGTGTAGACGATGTCGCGCAGGGCGCTGAACAGCATCTCGCGGGTACTGGCGATCATCTCGCCATCGACGAAGGCGTCGGCCGGGGCGTTGAGCAGCTCCAGGCGCACGCCGCGGTCCTGCTGGTGGATACGCACCTCGAAGTCCTTGTAGGCCTCGAGGATGGTCTTGGCATTGTCGACATGGGCGCCGGTATTGAGGATGGCCAGGGCGCACTGGCGGAACAGGGTATAGAGGCTGCCGGTACCGACTTCGCTCAGTTGCTGGACTTCACGTTGCGACAGCGTCTCCAGGCTGCCCTTGGGGCTGACGGAGGCGTTGATGACATTGCGTTGGGGCATCTGGTCTTTCCTGTGCGGGTAAAACATCCTTCTTGGACAACACCATACAAGCAAATGTGCGTGGCAACGAGGGGGAGGGTGAAAAACCTTGGTGGCCAGAGGCGCCACGAATGCGCGCTTTGCACAGCGTTCTGTCAATAGCACAGTTGAGCGACTGTGCCGTTGGCCCGGCGGTGATAGGTTTGCCGATAGCCTGGCCTGTCACGATGTTGGCAGGTCGGGCCAATGCCTGTGCGCCTGTCAGATCACTGAAAGGATTTCCAACATGAAAAAGCCAATGACTGCCCTGGCCGTATCCGTAGCGCTCACCTTCGGCATCACTGTCGCGAACGCTTCCGTGCACCCGGCCTCCATCGCTGCGCCGCAAACCGTCAACCAGGGAACCTCCTCGCTTGGGACGCCCTTCGCTAGCGCTCAACCAGCCAAGAGCATCCAGGTGGCAAGCCTTGCCAGAAACTGCGCCGATGAGCGCTATTCCTGGTGGGAATACAGCGGTTGGGAAATCGTTGGCTGCCTCGCAAGTGGCCAGTGGTAACGATTGACGCGGGCCTGGCGCGTGGCAAGCGCGCCAGGGCTCCTGGATCAGCTGGCTGAGCGGCGTGCTTGTCCGCAAGGGGCAGGCCGGCTTCGCGGTCAATCGACCTTGAACACATGCCGCAGGTACGCCACGAAGTTCTCGTCCCGGCACTGGGTCTTGCCTGGGCTGTCGGAGATCTTTGCCACCGGCGCGCCATTACACGCGGTCATCTTGATCACGATGTTCATCGGCGTGACACCGGGAATGTCGCAGGTGAGGTTGGTGCCGATGCCAAAGCTGACCTGGATACGGCCATTAAGCGCACGGTACAGCTCGAGCATCTTCTGGAAGTCCAGGCCATCGGAGAAGATCAGGGTCTTGCTCCTGGGGTCGATGCCCAGCCGCTGGTAGTGCGCGATGGCTTTCTCGGCCCAGGCCAGCGGCTCGCCCGAGTCGTGGCGCAGGCCGTCGAACAGCTTGGTGAAATACAGGTCGAAGTCGCGCATGAAGGCATCCATGCCGATGCAGTCTGTCAGGGCGATGCCCAACTGACCACGATACTCACGCACCCAGCACTCCAGTGCGGCGGCCTGGCTGTCGAGCAGCCGTGGACCGAGCTGCTGGTGGGCCATGAACCACTCGTGGGCCATGGTGCCGATCGGCTTGACCTGGTACTCGCGGGCCAGGTGCACGTTGCTGGTGCCGACGAACTTGCCCGGGAAGTCGCGCTTGAGGATGTGCACCACCTCTTCCTGTACCCGGTACGAGAAGCGCCGGCGGGTGCCGAAGTCGGCCAGTTGCAGGCCGGCAAGCTCGTCGTCGCTGGCCTCGGCCCTGAGCCAGTCGAGCTTCTGGTACAGACGCTCGCCGACCTGCTCGATCACTACCTCGCGATAGCGGTAGCGGTTGCGCACCTCGCTGATGATCGCCAGCAGCGGGATCTCGAACAGGATCACGTGCAGCCACGGGCCGCGCACGTGGATCGCCAGCTGTCCGGTAGCGTCCAGGCCTACCTGCACGTAGCGCAGGTTGAAGCGGAACAGGCTGAGAAAACGGATGAAATCCGCCTTGATGAACGGGATCTTCTCAAGGTAGGCCAGCTGGTCGTGGGTTACCGAGACATCGGTCAGTTGTTCGATCTGGTAGCGGATCTCGGCCAGGTAGGGCGCCAGGTCTTCGTTGTTGCGGCAGCGGAATTCCCATTCCACCTCGGCGTTGGGGTAGTTGTGCAGCACCGCCTGCATCATGGTGATCTTGTAGAAGTCGGTATCCAGCAGGTTCTGGATGATCCGTGGGCCGAAAACGCTGTCGCTCATGGGCGATCCTCCTTGAGTTGCGCCAGTTGGCGGTCGAGGTCCTGTTCATCGGGGCACAGGTGGATGCCGGCGGTGGCCATCTCTGTGCACGCCTGCTGCGCGCCCTCGGCGCTCAGTGCGCGGCAGGCCGGCAGGTACAACAACACCTCGAAACCGGCGCGGCGCAGTTGCAGGGCGGTGGTGCGCACGCAGTAGTCGAGCGCCAGGCCACCAACGATGATCGCCTGTACCTGTTGCACCTTGAGGAACTCGATGACACCGGTGGAGCGGCGTTCCGCCAGGTCGTGGTAGCAGGCGCCGTAGGGGTGCAGGTCGGGTTCGACGCCTTTCCAGACGAAGTAGTCGTAGTCGATGGGGGCGGGCAGGCCGGGGAGCAGTTCGAAGCCGGGCGTGCCGGGGACGCAGTGGCTGACCCAGGTCAGGTCGGCGTTGGCCAGGGGCAGCGGTTGCAGCATCTGCCCGGCGTCGGCGACCACCCAGGCGGCATTGGCCGGGTGCGCGTCCTTGCTGCCCAGGCGCAGGGACGCGCGTTGGGCCATGGCGTTGAGCGCGGGGGCGATCTGCTCGCCACCGGGGACCGGTAGCTCCTGGGGCGCGTTGCTGGTGAAGCCGTTTTGCGCGTCGACGTCGAAACTGGCGGTCTTCATTTGGGGTCACTCCCTGGCTGGATGGTCAATATAATCCATCTGGTGAATTAAATCTGTCAAGGGTGCTTTTATGGCGAATTTATCGCTTGATCTATTTAGTTGCCCTGATGGAATATAGGCGGAAGAAATGGAGTGAGCATGTGACTAGTCCAGAAGTCTTGGCCAGCGTGGATATCGTCGCGTTGCGCCTGTCGCCGCAAACCCAGCGTCTGCAAGTGCTGCTGCACCTGCGTGATCGCGAACCCCATGCCGGGCAGTGGGCCTTGCCGGGTGTGATCGTCAATGGCCGGACTCCGGACAACAGTCTGGACGCCGCCGCGGAACGTGCGTTGGTGGAGAAGGCCCAGGTAGTGCCGCGCCACCTGGAGCAGGTCGGCACCGAAGGCAATGCCTTTCGTGATCCACGAGGGTGGTCGTTGAGCACCTACTACCTGGCGCTGCTCGATCCAGATGGCGAGGTCGACGCCGCGCAACCGATGTTTGTCGACGTCGACGAGGTGTTGGCGCGCAAGCGGCTACTGCCGTTCGACCATCGCCTGCTGGTCGAGCGCGCTTGCGAACGGCTGGCGGCCAAGACCGTGTACAGCAACCTGCCGCTGTACCTGGTGCCGGAGCGCTTTACCGTGCTGGATGCCTTGGCCGCGGTACAAGCGTGCCTAGGGCAGGCGGTCAACGGCACCTCGCTGCGCAAGCGCCTGGAGCGGATGAAGGCAGCGGGCTGGGTGGTGGATACCGGCGAGAAGAACCAGCCCAGGCTGGGACGGCCACAACAACTGTACCGGCATACGCCGCAAGGGGCTGGGGTGTTCATGTTCGACCGTAGCCTTTTGGCTGCCGGGTAAGGAGGCTACCGGGGTGCGTAATCGGCAGATGTTGAGCAAGAGTGTCAGGGGGAGATTCGTATGAGCTACAGACTACTGAATGATCTTTTTGCTGATGCTGAGGACAAGGTTCAGGCATGGATTTGTCGAGATTGCCTGGGCGATTGGATTATTGCCTCCCAGGCCATGACGTTGCGTGAACGCAGGACCTGTTGCGCGTGCGAGCGTGAAGTGGAAAAAGCGCGTGACATCCAGATGATTGCCGATCGTATCCAAGGGGAATTGCCAAAGTATTTTGAAGTCGTGCCCAGCGCAGAAGAGGCCGTTGGCTTTGAATTGGCCCAGGTCGTCGGTCTCTCGATCGACTGTGGCAGCGAAAAGGCCAATGCGCTGATAGCCACTTTATTGGTCAATCCTGAAGCCAGTACCGAGGGCTTCTATCGGGCCGGCCAGCGTTATCGGCAGACGCCGGCAGGAACCTTCGCCGTTCTGCGTGATGAGGTTATAAGCGAATGGCAAGGCTTTGCTCATGAGCTCATCCACGGGCGTCGATACTTCAATCAGGATGTGCAGAATTTCTTTGGTTCTCTGGTATGTGAGGCCTTGCGGGCCAAGCCTCATGAGGGCGCTGAAATTCCCTTGGTTGTAAAGACACTAGCGGCAGGCAGTGAGCTATTCCGGGCGCGCATTGCCCGCTCTGAGAAAGAGCTGCAAGAGATTCTGGAGAACCCAGGTGCCCAGCTAAGCGCTCCACCCAAGCTGTCTGCGGCGAACAACCGCATGAGCGCTGCCGGCATGCCGTTGTTGTATGTCTCGCAAACGCTGGAGACCTGCGTGGCCGAAGTTAGACCCTCCATCGGCGACACGGTTGTAGTGGGAACGTTTTCACCGACACGGGATATGACGATCTTTGATTTCACTGCATTGGAAGGCGAGTTTCATCATGAGGCTTTGAGTCTTTTCGAGCGAGGGCAGCAACAGCGAGCACGGCACCGTCATATGCTGCGGCTCTTGCATGAAGAGCTTGGGCGGCCATTGCGGGCTCAGGATACCGACTATGTGATGACTCAGGCCCTGACCGAATTCATCAGGTACCACAAGGGCGTGGAATTCGATGGCGTTGCCTTTCGATCGGTCCAGAATAAGGAAGGGATCAATTATGTGCTTTTCGATAGTGGCGACGAGAGCCGCCGAAAGTCCCCCGACTGGACGCCGGAATTTGCTGTGGTGCTATCGGAGGCCGATGTGAAAGTGAAAACGATTCAAGCGGTTCACTATGGGCTGTCCGATGCTCAACCCAGTGCACTGACACTGACGGTACAGGCGAATGGATAAAGCAGCTTACCCCATGAAAACCTTGATACTCAGTGCGAGTATCGGCCTTGCAGGTTGCGCCTTGGCGTTGTTCAGCCGTCAGCGCAGTGTTGCGCAATTGAACACGTTGTTTGACTGGCTAGGCGGTGGAGAGGCGAGCCTGGTGGAGCACTTTCTCAGCGGCCTGGGTGTCGTGTTGCTGAGTATTTTCCTGGTGGTGCTCCACGCGAGAATGTCCACCCGGCAAGCATGGCCCAAAGCGTGGCTGCGCGCTGGATGGTTCGTTGCCCTGCGCTCGAAAGTATTCAGAGCGACACGCCCTATCTACATCGTGCATTGGTCCGCAGTGATTGCGACCGTCTATGTGCTTGCGAGTTGCCAATGGGAGCTTGGCCAGGCCCAGGCGGGGCGAGCCTTTCAGACCTTGCAGCTGTCGATGGATATCGCCGGCAGTGCGACGGCGTGTCTTTTTCTGATGCTATTGATGCGGGCCGATTATCGGCGCGCTCGTCAATCCAGAAGTCTGGTGCTTGGTAGATGATCCGGTTGAGTTATCGCGCAGCGGGCCGTGTCGACTACCTCGGCTACCTGCGAGGTGCGTCATGACTATGCTTGCGAGATGAGTACGCCCATCCAGACACGTCATCCCTGTCCGCCTGGCGCTTGCGACTGCGGACGCGAACACCTGGCCGACGGCCCCGAGCGACGCGTCCTGCTGCTCACCCGCGAGGAAGAGAAGCGCCTGCTCGCCCGGTTGGAGAACCTCAAGGACCTGGACGACCTGCGCCACCTGCAACAGCGCCTCTTCGAGCAGCTGGGTATCCGTGTACATATCAGCCCTGGGCTCAATGAAGTGCGGACCATGCGCGGCATCGCCATCGAACTGGAGCCCCAGCCGGGCCTGTGTCGCAAGACCCGCCAGTCGATCCCTGCCGCCATTCGCCGTGGCCTCGAGCGCAACCCGCAAGTGGCCTTCCGCCTGCTCGACGCCCACGACCTGCTGCGCGACGCCTGAGCCTCAGCGCATCGCCGCCAGCTTGATGCCGAAGCCGACCAGGCAGGCGCCGGCCAGCCGTTCGAGCAGGTTGGCGATGCGCGGGCTGGCGCGCATGCGCTCGGCCAGTCGGTGGGTAAGGAACACCGCGATCAGGCCGTAGAGCAGAGTCAGCCCGGCCACGGTCAGCGCCATGAAGGCGAAGGTGACCACGCCCTGGTGGCGCACCGGGTCGATGAACAGCGGGAAGAACGCCATGTAGAACATGATCGCCTTGGGGTTGAGCAGGGTGATCATCATGGTCTGGCGCAGGTAGCGGCCGCTGGCCATGCGGCTCTCGCGCGGGGCGCCGCCGGGCTTGCTCAGCACCATGCGCAGGCCGAGCCAGGCCAGGTAGGCGGCGCCGGCCCACTGCACCACGTGGAAGGCGGTGGGGTAGGTGGCCAGCAAGGTGGCCACGCCGGCCACCGCCAGCCACATCAGCACCTGGTCGCCAAGGATCACCCCGAAGGTGGCGGCCAGCCCGCCCTTGATGCCGCCCTTGCCGGTGGCCGTGATCAGGGCGAAGTTGCCGGGCCCGGGGATCGCCAGGAGGATGAGGAACGCGATCACGAAAGCGCCGTAGTCGGTCACGCCGAGCATGGGGATTCTCCTGGTGGAGGTGGGCAGGCAGACTTCGATATATGCCATCATTCGCCGCGTTTGCAAAGCCACGACGTTACAGGGAGGTGAAGATGGCGTTCAGTGCGGATGAGCGGGCGGTGCTGCTGGCGGTCAAGGGCGTGGGCCCGACCGTGGTGCAGCGCCTTGAACAACTGGGATATGGCTCGTTGGCACGGCTGGCCGAAGCCGATGCCTTGCAGATCGTCACCGAGGCTGCTGGGTTGGTGGGCAGCAGTTGCTGGAAGAACAGCCCCCAGGCACGAGGGGCGATACAGGCGGCGATTGCCCGGGCCAGAGAGCATGTCCCGCAGGGCGCGTGCCCCGCCAGCGGCGCATAAAAAAGCCCCGAAGACCAAGGCTTTCGGGGCAAACGGTTGGGGGAGGAACCAACCAAAGGAGTCTTCACATCAGGGGGCGGTCAGCGCGAACTGGCCACCACTTCGGGTTGCCAGCCGCCGCCAAGCGCCTTGTAGATCGCGACGATGCCGCTGTAGAGCTCGACCTCGCCCTGGGCCTGGGCGTCTTCGGCGCTCAGGCGCTCGCGCTCGGCGTCGAGCAGCACCAGGTAATCCACCGTGCCTTCGCGGTAGCGCACCGAGGCCAGGTCCGCCGCCTTGCGGCTGGCGTCGCTCTGGCGCATCAGCGCCAGCAGGCGCTGTTGGCGCTTGCCGTAGTCGCTGAAGGCGTTGGAGGACTCTTCCAGGGCCAGCAGCACTTGCTGTTCGTAGTTGGCCAACGCCCCTTCGGCATCGGCCTTGGCGCCGCGCAGGCGGGCGCGCACGCTGCCCAGGTCGAACGCCGCCCAGGTGATGCTCGGGCCCAGCGCCCAGGCGTTGGCCGCCGAGGAGCCGATCTGCGAACCGCGGGCGGCGGTGAAGCCGAGGAAGCCACTCAAGCTGACCCGCGGGAACAGGTCGGCGGTGGCCACGCCGACGTTGGCCGTGGCCGCAGCCAGCTGGCGCTCGGCGCTGCGAATGTCCGGGCGGCGGCGCAGCAGCTCGCCGGGGTCGCCCACCGGCAAGGCCTTGGCGATGGCCGGCAGGGCCTTGGGCGACAGGTCCACGGCCATCGCGTCCGGGCGCTGGCCGAGCAGGGTGGCGATGCGGTTCTTCGCCCGTACCTGTTCGGCCTGCAATTGCGGCACGGTGGCTTCGACACCCGCCAGGCGGGCGTCGGCGCGCACCACGTCGAGCTCGTTGCCGACCCCGGTGTCGCGCAGGGTCACGGTGATGTCCCGCGACTGCTGCTGGGTCTTCAGGTTGGCCACGGCGATCTGCTCGCGCAGTTGCGCGCCGCGCAATTGACCGTAGGCGTCGACCAGCTCGGCGATCAGGCTGACCTGCAGTTGCTGCAGGTCGGCCTCGGCCGCCGCTTCCTGGGCTTCGCTGGCCTCGATCTGGCGCTGGATGCGGCCGAACAGGTCAAGCTCCCAGGCCATGTCCAGGCCCAGGTCATAGCGTTCGCTGTTGACCCGGCGCTCGGTCTGGCCGGGCACCTGGCCCTTGCCCAGGTCGCTGCTGGCGCGGCTGGTGACCACGGGGATCTGATCATTGGACACGTCCTCGCGAATCGACCGCGCCGCTTTCAGGCGGGCGAAGGCCACGCGTAGGTCGCGGTTGCCGTCCAGCGATGCCTGCACCAGCTGGTTCAGCACCGGGTCGTCGAACTGTTTCCACCACACGCTCTCGAAGCGGCTGCGGTCATAGGCTTTGGCTTCAAGGCCGGCGTCCAGCTTGGCCGGTTCGGTCAGCGGGGCCTGGTAGTCCGGGCCCACCGCGCAGGCCGCCAGGGCCAGTGCCAGCAGGCTCGGGGTCAGGGGTTTGAGCAACTTCATGCATGGTTCTCCAGGGCCACGGCGTGCTCGGCCTTGCGGGCCTGGCGACGCTCGACGAAACGGCGGATCAGGAAGAAGAACACCGGGGTCAGGAACAGGCCGAACACGGTCACCCCGATCATCCCCGAGAACACCGCCACACCCATGGCGTGACGCATCTCGGCACCGGCGCCGGAGGAGAACACCAGCGGCACCACACCCATGATGAAGGCGATCGAGGTCATCAGGATCGGACGCAGACGCAGACGGCAGGCTTCCAGTACCGCAGCCAGCGGGTCGAGGCCCTTGGCCTGTTCATCCTTGGCGAACTCGACGATCAGGATCGCGTTCTTGCACGCCAGGCCCACCAGTACGATCAGGCCGATCTGGGTGAAGATGTTGTTGTCGCCACCGGAGATGATCACCCCGGTGATGGCCGACAGCAGGGTCATCGGCACGATCAGGATCACCGCCAGCGGCAGGCTCCAGCTTTCGTACTGAGCGGCCAGCACCAGGAACGCCAGCAGCACGCACAGCGGGAACACGAACAGTGCGGTATTGCCCGAGAGGATCTGCTGGTAGGTCAGGTCGGTCCACTCGAAGGTCATGCCGTTGGGCAGCTCTTCCTTGAGCAGCTTCTCGATCGCAGCCTCGGCCTGGCCGGAGCTGTAACCGGGGGCCGCAGCGCCGTTGATTTCGGCGGTGATGAAGCCGTTGTAGTGCATCACGCGGTCAGGCCCCGAGGTGTCGCTGACCTTGAGGAAGGTCGCCAGCGGGATCATCTCGCCCAGGTTGTTGCGCACCTTCAGCTGGCCGATCTGTTCGGCGTCGAGGCGGAACTGCTGCTCGGCCTGGACGTTGACCTGATAGGTGCGGCCAAAGCGGTTGAAGTCGTTGGTGTACAGCGAGCCCAGGTAGACCTGCAGGGTGTCGAAGATGTCGTTGATCGCCACGCCATGGGTCTTGGCCTTTTCCCGGTCGATGGCGGCATCGACCTGCGGCACGTTGACCTGGTAGCTGGTGAACAGGCCCGCCAGTTCCGGCACGTTGTGGCTCTTGGCGATGATGTTCTGGGTTTCCTTGTACAGCGCTTCATAGCCCAGGTTGCCGCGGTCCTCGATCTGCAGGCGGAAGCCGCCGATGGTGCCCAGGCCTTGTACCGGCGGAGGCGGGAAGATCGCGATGTAGGCATCCTGGATATCGGCGAACTGGGCGTTCAGCGCGGCCGCGATGGCTGCCGCCGACTGGCTCGGGTCCTTGCGCTCGTCGAACGGCTTGAGCGGGGTGAACACGATGCCGCTGTTCGGGCTGTTGGTGAAACCGTTGATCGACAGGCCCGGGAAGGCCACCGAGTCGGCCACGCCTGGCTGCTTGAGGGCGATCTCGCTCATCTTCTTGATCACCGCCTCGGTACGGTCGAGGCTGGCGGCGTCAGGCAACTGGGCGAAGGCCACCAGGTACTGCTTGTCCTGGGCCGGCACGAAGCCGGTCGGGGTGGACGAGAAGCCCAGGTAGGTCAGGCCCATCAGGCCGGCATACACGAACAGGGCGATACCGCTGGAGCGGATGACCCGGCGCACGCCACCGACATAGCCATGGCTGGCGCGGTCGAAGAAGCGGTTGAACGGGGCGAACAGCCAGCTGCCCAGCAGTTTTTCCAGGAACCGCGAGAAACGGTCCTTGGGCGCGTGGTGGTCCTTGAGCAGCACGGCGGCCAGGGCCGGCGACAGGGTCAGCGAGTTGAACGCCGAGATCACGGTGGAGATGGCGATGGTCAGGGCGAACTGTTTGTAGAACTGCCCGGTAAGGCCCGAGATGAACGCCGCCGGCACGAACACGGCGCACAGCACCAGCGCCGTGGCGATGATCGGCCCGGTCACTTCGCTCATGGCCTTTTGCGTGGCTTCCAGCGGTTTCAGGCCCAGTCCGATGTTGCGTTCGACGTTCTCCACCACGACGATGGCGTCGTCCACCACGATACCGATGGCCAGCACCAGGCCGAACAGCGATAGCGCGTTGAGCGAGAAGCCGAACAGGTGCATGACCGCGAACGTACCGATCAGCGACACTGGCACGGCCAGCAGCGGAATGATCGAGGCGCGCCAGGTCTGCAGGAACAGGATGACGACCAGCACCACCAGGACCAGCGCTTCGAACAGGGTGTGCACCACCGCCTCGATGGAGCCACGGACGAACACGGTCGGGTCATAGACGATGCTGTAGTCCATGCCTTCGGGGAAGTCCTTCTTCAGCTCGGCCATCTTCGCCCGCACTTCGTCGGAGATCTCGATGGCGTTGGAGCCCGGACGCTGGAAGATCGGGATGGCCACCGCCGGCTGGTTGTTCAGCAGCGAGCGTAGGGCGTACTGGCTGGAGCCGAGTTCGACCCGGGCGATGTCCTTCAGGCGGGTGATCTCGCCGTTGGCACCGGCACGGATGATGATGTTCTCGAACTCTTCCTCGTTGACCAGGCGGCCCTGGGTGTTGATCGACAGCTGGAAGCTGGTCGAACCGGGGGCGGGCGGGGCGCCGAGCTGGCCGGCGGCGACCTGGCGGTTCTGCTCGCGGATCGCGGCCACCACGTCGCTGGCGGTCAGGTTGCGCGAGGCGGTCTTGTTCGGATCGAGCCACACGCGCAGCGAGTAGTCGCCCATGCCGAACAGCTGCACGTCGCCCACGCCGCCCAGGCGCGCCAGCTCATCCTTGATGTTGAGGATGGCGTAGTTGGACAGGTAGAGCATGTCATAGCGGTTGTCCGGCGAGGTCAGGTGCACGACCATGGTCAGGTCGGGCGAGGCCTTGTCGACGGTGATGCCGATACGGGTCACTTCTTCCGGCAGCTTGGGCTGGGTACGGGTGACGCGGTTCTGCACCTGCACCTGGGCGTTGTCCAGGTCGGTGCCCAGGGCGAAGGTGATGGTCAGGGTCAGCTTGCCGTCGGCGGTGGATTGCGATGACATGTACAGCATGTTCTCGACACCGGTGATGGCTTGCTCAAGCGGCGCGGCGACGGTCTCGCCGATCACCTTGGGGTTGGCGCCGGGGAAGTTGGCGCGCACCACCACGGTGGGCGGTACCACTTCGGGGTATTCGCTGATCGGCAGCTGGAACAGCGAGATGGAACCTGCGATCAGCAGCACCAGCGACAGCACCGCGGCGAAGATCGGCCGGGTAATGAAGAATTTCGAAAAGTTCATCGGTGTTGTCCCTTAACCGCGCGGCGCTTGGGCGCTGGCGACTTTGACATTGGCGCCGGCAACCTTCGGCGCCGGGTTGCTGGCCTCCAGGGCCTGACGCTGCTGGGCGAGGGCGGCGAGGGTCTGCTCGCTGGCCATCTGGGTTTCCTCGGGCGTTACCGGCGAGCCAGGGCGCACGCGCTGCAGGCCCTTGACCACGATGCGGTCGTCCTTGCCCAGGCCGCTGCGCACGATACGCAGGCCTTCGAGCTTGGGCCCCAGTTCCACGGCGCGGTAGGCGGCCTTGTTGTCCTTGTCCATGACCAGCACGAATTTCTTGCCCAGGTCGGTGCCGACCGCTTCGTCGTTGATCAGCACGGCGTCGTACTGGGCGCTGCCGACCAGCTTCAGGCGCGCGTACAGGCCGGGGGTGAACTGGCCGTCGCGGTTGTCGAACACGGCGCGGCCACGGATGGTACCGGTGCGCGGGTTGACCTGGTTGTCGACGAAGTTCATCTGGCCCAGGTGCGGGTTGCCGGTCTCGTTGGTCAGGCCCAGGTACACCGGGGTGCTCTGGCCGCGCTGGCCGTCGCGGGCCAGTTGGCTGTACTTGAGGTACACGCGCTCGTCGGCGTCGAAGTAGGCGTAGACCTTGTCGGTGGAGACCACGCTGGTCAGCGGGGTGACGTCGGCCGTGACGATGTTGCCGGCGGTGAACTGGGCGCGGCTGACCCGGCCGCTGATCGGCGCGGTGACGCGGGTGAAGCTCAGGTTCAGGCGGGCCAGGTCGAGCTGGGCCTGGATCGCGTCGACCCCGGCGCGGGCCTCGGCGGCGGCGCTGGTGCGCGACTCGGCCAGTTCCGCGGAGATGGCGTTGCTGTCACGCAGGCGCTCGCCACGGCGGGCTTCGTTGGCGCTGCGGATGGCGGTGGCCTTGGCTTGTTGCAGCTGGGCTTCGAGGCGGCGGACTTCGGCCTGGAACGGGCGCGGGTCGATCTGGAACAGCAGGTCGCCTTTTTTCACCTGGGCGCCTTCGGTGAAGGCCACCAGGTCGACCTGGCCGGACACCCGCGGGCGTACCTCGACGGTTTCCGGCGCTTCGAGGCGGCCGGTGAACTCGTCCCATTCGTTGATCGGCTGTTCGATCACCTTGGCTACGCTGACTTTGGGCGCGGCGGGAGCCTGCACGGCGTCGGGGGTGCGACCGCAAGCGCTGAGCACCACCACTGCCAGGGCAGCGAGGGGGAAGCGCAAGGGTTTGAGTGAGTGATCCATGGAGAACTCCGCCGAGATATTAGTAGTGGGCGGAGTTTGAGTGTCTTGCGCGTGACGCACGAATCAAATGGAGCGAAGGTTATTATCACGGGCAATGATATGTCGGGTGCCATCATCAATCATGACGCATGGGCACCCATCAGAATTGCGCAGTCAGCGCGGCCCGCCAGCGGCCTTTTCACGCAATGCCTTGGCCACCTTGGCCTCGATCTCGTAGGCGGGGCCCTCCAGCGCCTGGTAGTCACGGGTGTACTGCTGGGCGAAGCCCTCGACGCCCAGCGCCTGATACTGCTGCACGTGCTTGAGCTCATGGGCCCACAATGCCACGTTGTCCTCGGCATCGGCGGGGCGGCGGAAGATGACCGTGTCGATCAGGGTCACGGCGTTGACGTCCGGGTTCTGCAGTAGTGCGTTGGCGGCGCTGATCTGCTGTTCGTTGCCGACCCGGTAGCGCGCCGCGTCGAGCACGGCGAAGTCGTACCAGGGTTCGAGCTGGGCGCGGATATGCAGGGGAATCGGCTGCGTGCCATTGGCGGTGGCTTCGTCGCGGGCCTGGCGCAGGGCGAACACCAGGCTGCCGGTGGCCATGCGCTCGACATCCTGCAGCACCTGGCCGCCTTGGTTGGGGTCGATGGGCGCGCAGAAGCATACCACCAGGCAGACCTGGTACTGCCCGGTCGGGCAGCTGTCCTGGGCGAAGGCGGGCAGGGTCATCAGCAACCCCAGCAGCGTGCTAGCGAACTTCATCGAAGACCTGCTCGACCAGCTTGCGGCTGGCGTCCAGCACCTGTGCCTGCACCGGTTCGCTGGCCAGCATGCGCCCCACCACCAGCGCGCCGACACACTGGCTGAGCAAGGCCCAGGCCAGATCGGGATCATCCAGGGTTTCGCTCCAGGCCTCATGCAATTCCAGCAGCCAGTGTTCGGCCTGTTCGCGCACTGGCCGTTCGGCGCGGGCGATCTCCACCCCCAGTGGCGGCAACGGGCAGCCGCCTTCGGCATTGTGCAGGTGCGCCAGGCTCAGGTACTGGTCGAGCAGGCGCTTGAGCCGCGCACGATCGGTGCCACGTTCGACCAGGCGCGCCAGCGGGCTGTTGGCCAGCTCGCGGCGGACGATCTCGCTGAACAGGTCGTCTTTGGACGGGAAGTGGTTGTAGAAGGCGCCGCCGGTCAGGCCGATGGCCTTCATCAGCCCGGCCACGCCAGTGGCGGCGAAACCGCCGCGCTTGGCCAGGGCGCCGCTGCTGGACAGCAGTTTTTCGCGGGTCTGTTGCTTGTGGTCGGTGGCATAGCGCATGCGCGCAACCTCGTGGTGTGGGCTTGACGATGAGCTGATCGTAGCATAGCGTTCGTTTACTAAACGATCATTCATCAATGGAGCGGTCCATGGCAGAACAACAAAAAGTCGTGCTGGTGATCGGGGCGGGTGATGCCACCGGCGGCGAGATTGCCAAGCGTTTCGCCCGCGAGGGCTACATCGCCTGCGTGACCCGGCGCGAGGCGCAGAAGCTGCAGCCGCTGCTCGCCGAGATTCGCGCCGAGGGCGGCCAGGCCCATGGCTTTGGCTCGGATGCGCGCAAGGAAGAGGAGGTCGCCGAGCTGGTGGAGACCATCGAGCGCGATATCGGCCCGATCGAGGCGTTCGTCTTCAACATCGGCGCCAATGTGCCGTGCAGCATCCTCGAGGAGACCCCGCGCAAGTACTTCAAAATCTGGGAAATGGCCTGCTTCGCCGGCTTTCTCACCGCCCAGGCGGTCGCCCGGCGCATGGTCACCCGAGAGCGAGGCACCATCCTCTTCACCGGTGCCACTGCTGGCACCCGCGGCGCGGCCGGTTTCGCCGCCTTCGCCGGCGCCAAGCATGGCCTGCGCGCCCTGGCCCAGAGCATGGCGCGGGAACTGGGGCCACGGAACATCCATGTCGGCCACGTGGTGGTCGATGGTGCCATCGACACCGCCTTCATCCGCGACAGCTTCCCTGAACGCTACGCGCTCAAGGACCAGGACGGCATCCTCGATCCTGCGCATATCGCTGACAGTTACTGGTTCCTGCATGCGCAACCGCGTGATGCCTGGACCTTCGAGCTGGACCTGCGCCCGTGGATGGAGCGCTGGTAAATCCCTCCCTCATACAAGGATTGAATCATGAGCAAGACCGTCGAGTTCTTCCTGGACCTGGGCAGCCCGGCCACCTACCTGGCTTCCACCCAGCTACCCGCCCTGTGCGCGCGTCATGGGGCGCGGTTGGTGTACAAGCCGATTCTATTGGGTGGGGTGTTCCAGGCCACCGGCAATGCCTCGCCGGTAATGGTGCCGGCCAAGGGGCGCTATATGCGCATCGACCTCAAGCGTTATGCCGATCGCTATGGCGTGCCGCTGACCCTGCCGCCGGGGTTCCCGGTCAACACCCTGAACCTGATGCGCGGGCTGATCGGCATCCAGTTGTTTGCCGAAGAGCGTTTCGAGGCGCTGTTGAAGGTGTTGTTCGAAGGGTTGTTCGTGCACGGGCGCAATCTGGCAGATCCCGCGGTACTGGATGAAACCCTGGCCGCCGGCGGCTTCGAGGCCGAGATGTTTCACGAACTGGCCGCCCGGCCCGAGGTCAAGGACGCCTTGCGCAAAGCCACCGAGGAGGCGGTCGAGCGCGGTTTGTTCGGGGCGCCGACGTTCTTTGTCGACGGGCAGATGTTCTTCGGCCAGGACCGCCTGGATTTCGTCGAGCAGGCCTTGGTCAGGCAGGCATGACTGGAAGCAGTCGCTCTATCTGCCTGCGTTCCCAAAGGCTCAGGTGATCGACCGGATTGGTGCCGTAGCGGTGCCAATCGTCCAGCGTGCCCAGCCGTCCATCCGGACACTGGCAGTGGCTGCAGTGGGCCAGCCCCTCGCTGTCCAGCACCAAGGTCAGGCGCCAGCCTTCGACCAGCACCTCGACCTGCCCACCGGCCAAACGAGCGACCGCCACCAGCGGGCGGACGCCAAGGGCGGCATCACGCAGGCACTGGTAGGCCTCGCGGCTGGCAACGGTGGTCATGCGCGGGTCAGAAGTTCGCCGGGGTGTTGGCGCTGATGATCTCGGCCTCGTCGGGGCCGATGTTCTTGAAGCTGTGGGGCAGGGTGGTGGGGATGTAGTAGCCGTCGCCGGCATTGAGGATGCTCACCTGGCCATCGACCCACAGTTCCAGGGTGCCACGGGTGACCAGGCCGCATTCCTCGCCTTCGGCATGCACGATCGGCTCGCCGGAATCGGCACCCGGTGCGTACAGCTCGCGCAGCATGCGCATCTGCCGACCTTCGACGCTGGCGCCGACCAGCAGCATGCGCAGGCCGTTGCGGCCCAGGTCGGGTTGTTCGCCGCCACGGAACACATAGCGCTCCTCGCGCACCGGCTCGTCGAAACTGAAGAACTCGGCCAGGGACATGGGGATCCCTTCGAGCAGTTTCTTCAGGGAGCTGACTGAAGGGCTGACCCGGTTCTGCTCGATCTGCGAGATGGTCGAGTTGGTCAGGCCGCTGCGGCGGGCCAGCTCCCGTTGGGAGAGGTTGTTGCGTTCACGCACCAGTTTGAGTCGTGTCCCCGTGTCCATAGCCGCCTTGTTTGCAGAGGTGTCAAAAATAATGGGCGAGGCATTAAAACACACTCTGCACGCTTGCGCGCTGTGCGCGTCAGTGGCGCTGGTCGGACGCTGCCGGCCACAGACCGACCAGTAACAGCAGGGCGCCCACGGCCAGGAACGGCAGGCGCGGATCGAGGGCGTAGACCAGGGCGCCGGCCAGTGGCCCGATCACCGCGCCCATGCCCTGGGCGGCGCCGATCGAGCCGGCCGTCGCACCTTGTTCGCTGGCGTGCATGGCGTTGGCCGCCAGCGCCGAAAAGGCCGGGAACACGAAGCCCATGCCGAACGCGGCGACGAAGAACGCGCCCCATAGCCACGGCGCGCTGGTGGCCAGGGCCGCGGCGGCGAAACCAAGCCCGGATACGCAGGCGCCGACCTTGATCATCTTCAGAGGTGGCCATTCCAACTGGCGCAGGAACACCTGGGCCAGCATCAGCGCCACGCCCACGCTGGTAAGGGCGATGCCCGCGGCCTGGGCGGCGGCGCCGGCCTCGAGTTGCAGGCGGTCGAGGGCGAAGAAGCCGACGGCGATCTGCGACACGGTGATGCTCAGCATGGCGCTGAAGGCCACCAGCAGAGGCCTGCGCAGGCGCGGGTCGGACAGTCGCACCGGGTTGGGCGCATGGGGCTGGGCCAACGGCTGTGGCTTGAGCTTGAACAGCAGCACGACGAACGCCGTAGCCGGCAGCAGCGACAGCACATAGAACGGCATGCTCAGGCTGTAGCGCGACAGCAGCGCGGCCAGGGCCGGGCCCAGTACCAGGCCGACCGCGTTGGCCGCACCCAGCGAGGCCATGGCCCGGGCCCGGCGCTGCGGCTCGACGTGATCGGCGATCAGCGCGTTGCCGCCCACCGGCAGCGCGGCATAGAAGGCGCCGATCATGCCCCGAGCCAGCATCAGGCCGAAGAAGGCCAGGGTCGCGCCCGGCAGCCAGCGCAACGCGCCGTCGATGAACAGGCACAGTACCCAATAGGCCAAGGTGAAGCCGCCGCTGCCCAGCAGCAGTACCCGGCGCCGGCCAAGCCGATCGGCCAGGCGCCCCCAGGGCCGGGCCAGCAGCACCCAGACCACGCCGGCCACGGTCACCGCCGCGCCGGCCTGCCAGGTGGCCATGCCCAGCAAGCGGGCGATCGGGCCGATCAGGGCGACGAAGGCCATCATCGACATGGTGCAGGCCATGTTGGCCAGCATCAGCGGGCGCAGGTCCAGGGTGCTGGGCGGGCTGCTCACCGGGGCAAGCGTGGCAGGGTCCTTTGCGGCGTTCATAAGGCAGTCCAGGGCAGTTCGACGAAATGAGCGCCGATGTTAGTAATTATTATTTACATTTGTCGAGCCCTGGCGGTGCTCATTCACCGCGACGCAATGGGCCTGGCCACATGCTACGCAAGACGCCGTCGCGACGCACCAGGCCATGCACCAGGGCTGCGCCCAGGTGCGCCAGCACCGTGGCGAACAGCAGGTAGCCGGACCAGCCGTGGGCCTGGCGTAGCACGGCGTAGAGCTGCAGGTCGTGGGGGGCGATGGCGGGCAGTTGCAGCGGGCGGGGGTAACCGCCTGCCGAGAGCATCGCCCAGCCGAGCAGCGGCATGGCCAGCATCAGCCCATACAGCAGCAGGTGCGAGGCGCCGGCGGCCAGGCGCTGCAGGGCGGGCAGGTCGCGAGGCAGTGGCGGGTGCGCCAGGCTCAGGCGCAGGACGATGCGCAGGATCACCAGCACCAGCAAGGCCAGGCCGGTGGCCTTGTGCAGCTCGACCAGCCAAGGGTGGCGGGGCGACAGGTCGGCGACCATGCTCACGCCGATGAACAGCATGGCCAGGATCAGCACGGCCATCAGCCAATGCAGCAGCCGGGCCAGGGGGTGAAAGGCAGTGGCGCTCATGGGCGGGCTCCTTCGGTCAGCGACTCGTGGCTGCGGCGGTTGAACGACACCGAATAGGCTGCCGAGCGGGCGGCGAGGATCGGGTCGGCGGAAGGTTCGATGCCGTGGGGCAGGATCAGCGGGTCGAAGTTCAGGTCGCGGCAGGCGCCTTGCTCGGGGCCGTCGACCTGCTCCAGGACCAGGGTGCCGGCATAGAGGCTGCGGCGTTCGGCGGGCCACGGACGGGCAGGGTCGTCCACCGGATCGCCGGGCTCGGCCAGGGTCAGGCGCAGGGTCCAGCGCAGCGGGCCCTGGGCCAGGCGTTGCCGCAGGTCGTGCTGCAGGAACTGCTTGTCGTCGACCTGCGCGGGCAAGGCGGCGTAAGGCGCCTGCGGCTCCAGTGCCCAGCGCACCGGGTGCGCCTGGCCGTTGGCATCGATCAGGCGGAAGGCGTTGATGCTGTTGTAGGCGGTGCTGGCGAAACTGTCGCTCGGCTTGTAGCTGGCCGCCCACTGGCGAAACGCCGCGCTCTCCGGGTGGGCGGCGAAGAAGGCTTGCAGCCTGGCCGGGTCGGGTTTGCCGGTGGCCGGGTCCGGGGCGCCGGCCAGGACCTGTTCATAGAAACCTTCGACCGTGCTCACAGCCAGTACCGGCGGGTTGTTCATGCCGGTGCGCCAGACCTGGCCGTCGTCGCTGGTCAACTGCACCGCCAGACTGCGCACCGGTATGGCGGTGTCCGGCGCGAACGGATTGGCGCCGCCGATGGCGAAGCGGCCGATCACCGGCACTTTCTGCTGGCTGAACACCCGGGCGCTGGACAGCGAGGCGGCCTGGCCGCTGGCCTGGAAGTAACCGCTGACACACAGGCCCTTGGCATGGTTCTTCCGGTAGCCGGGGTGGTGGCCGGCCTGGGCTTCGAAGGTGTCGATGATGCGTTGCGGGGTCAGCCTTGGCGCGTCGATCCAGCCGGCGGCGTAGGCGAAGCCTGCGCCCAGGGCGGCCAGCGTGGCAGCGATGGCGGCCAGGCGCAGGGCCTTGGCGGGGCCGTGCAGGGGAGTAGTCATGGGAACGGTCCGGTCAGGTGGAATGAACCGGTACGACGCAGGGGCAAACGATTTATTCCCGGCGGGGGAATAGATTCCGTGCCCGCGCGTCTGCCTTGTACACTGACAGCCCGCAGGGCCCCGGAACCCGACCATGCACGATCTGGACGACCAACAATGGCGCGAGCTGCTGCAGCGCCTGCGCCGCTTCGCCCTGTGGCTGACCCGCGAGCCTGGTACCGCCGACGACCTGGTCCAGGCCACGGTCGAGCGCGCCTTGAGCCGTCGCGGCCAGCAGCGTGATGCCGACAGCCTGCGCCCCTGGCTATTCACCATCCTTTACCGGCTGTTCCTCGACGGCAAGCGCCGCGAGCGCCTGCATGCGCGCTGGCTGGCCTGGTTCGGTCGGGGCCAGGCCGAGGAGCCGACGGGCGGCGAGATCGAGAGCATCGTGCTGGCCCAGGCCGACTTGCAGGCTTTCGCCCGCTTGTCGTCCGAGCAGCGGGCATTGCTGTTGCTGGTCAGTGTCGAAGGCTTGAGCTACAAGGAGGCGGCCGAGACGCTTGGCATCCCCATCGGCACCGTGATGTCGCGCCTGTCGCGTGCCCGTGCCGCCCTGCGTGAACTGACCGAGGGCAGCCCTACGCCCCCGGCCTTGCGGAGACTCAAATGACACGCCTGATCCCCACCGAGCACGAACTGCACGCCTATGTCGACGAGCGCCTGGAGCCGGCGCGCCGGGCCGTGGTGGAGGCCTGGCTGGCCGCCAATCCGCAGGAGGCCGTGCGCATCGAGGCCTGGCGTGCCGATGCCCGGCGCCTGCGTGCGGCCCTGGCCGGCTTTGGCGAGCGGCCGAGCGATCCGGAGCTTGACCTGGCGCCGCTGCGTCGCCGCCTGCGTCAACGCCGGCAGCGCCGCCTGGCAGCAGCGGCGGTGCTGATGCTGGCGGTAGGCCTGGGCGGGCTGGGCGGCTGGCAGGCGCGTGAGGCGACGCTGTTCGCTGGCATGCTGCCCATGGCCGACGCCGTGCAGGCGCACCGGTTGTTCGCCGATGCCAGCACGCTGGACATCGAGGCCCGCGAGCCGGCACGCCTGCAGGCTTGGCTGAGAACCCACTTCAACCGTGTCGGCCGCTTACCGGACCTGGCCGGCTATGGCTTCCAGCCCGTGGGCGCGCGCCTGCTGAGCAACGAGGCGGGGCCGGCGGCCTTGCTGGTATTCGAGGATCGCCAGGGGCAGCGCATCAGCCTGTTCCTGCGCTCACCGGGCGAGCATTTCGAGCGAATGCCTACCGGCCAGCGCACCGATGGCCAGCTGGAGGCTCGCTATTGGTCCCATGGCGATTACAACTTTGCCCTGGTCAGCGCGGCGGACGATGCCCGTGGCGAGCAGCTGCGGCAGGCGTTGGGGGTCAGTCTGTAGGGCGTGATCAAGGCGCTAAACGAGTGTCCTTTCCATGGCGCCCACCACCAGACCCTCCATCAAGCCCATGCCCTCAGCTTCACCCAGGCCCTTGCCGCGCAACATCCCGGGCAACTGGTTCAACAGCGTTGCCAGCACATGCCCAGTGGCCGCCAGGGTTTCCCCGGCCAACCGCGCCTGTGGCGCAATCAGGCGTAGCAGCCCGGTTTCGTAGCGCTCGCGCAAAGCCGCAAGGCGCGCCTGTTGGTCCTCGCTCAGGCAGCAGAAATCCCGCTCGGCCAGGCGGAACTGCAACGGCCGCTCGCCATGCAACTGCCAGTGCGCGGCGATCAGGCAGGCCAGTACCGGCTTGCCCTGGGCCCGCGCCCGGCGCCCCTGGTCCAGGGTCGCCTGCAGTTCCTCGTACAACTCCTCGATAAGGTCGTACAAAAGGTCCTGCTTGCTGGGGAAGTGGTGGTATAGCGAACCTGCGGTCAAGCCCACGTGCGCCGCCAGCTCACGCATGCTGACCTGGCCGAAGCCTTTCTCGGCGAACAGGGCCATGGCCCGGTCACGCCGCTCCTCGAAATTGGCGCAGCGCAGCGCCGCAGTGACCGGGGCCATGGCGCGGTTCCTCTAGTAGGTGAAGAAGCCGCGGCCGCTCTTGCGCCCCAGGTAGCCGGCGGCAACCATTTCCTTGAGCAGCGGCGCGGGGCGGTACTTGCTGTCGTTGAAGCCTTCATGGAAGGCCTCCATGATCGCCAGCAGCGTGTCCAGGCCCACCAGGTCGGCCAGCGCCAGCGGGCCGATCGGCTGGTTGCAGCCCAGGCGCATGCCGGTGTCGATGTCCTCGGCGCTGGCCAGGCCTTCCTGGAACACGAAGATCGCTTCGTTGATCATCGGCACCAGGATGCGGTTGACCACGAAGCCTGGGCGGTTGCCGGCGGTGATCGGGGTCTTGCCGAGCCGCTCGGTGACCAGCAATGCCTGGGCATAGGTCGCGTCGCTGGTCTGCAGGCCACGGATGATCTCGACCAGCGCCATCATTGGCACCGGGTTGAAGAAGTGCACGCCGATGAAGCGCTGCGGCTGCTCGATGCTGGCCGCCAGCTGGGTCACCGACAGCGACGAGGTGTTGGTGGCGATCAGGCACTCGGCGCCGACGTTGGCCGCCACCTGCTGCAGGATGCGCTGCTTGAGGGCGAGGTTCTCGGTGGCCGCCTCGATCACCAGTTGCGCGCTGGCCAGCTGGGCGTAGTCGGTGCTGGTGCGGATGCGCGCCTTGGCCGCGCTGGCCTTGTCGGCGTCGATGGTGCCCTTGCCGACCTGGCGCTCGAGGTTCTTGCCCAGGGTCGCCACGCCACGCTCCAGCGCCGCGTCGGAAACGTCCACCAGCAGGACCTGGTAGCCGGCCAGCGCGCACACCTGGGCGATGCCGTTGCCCATGGTGCCTGCGCCGATCACGGCGATGTGTTCGATGTTCATGCTGCTGACTCCTGTCAAACGCGTTCGAAGACGATGGCGATGCCTTGACCGCCGCCGATGCACATGGTGGCCAGGGCGTAGCGGCCCTGGACGCGGTGCAGTTCATGGATGGCCTTGGTGGCGATGATCGCGCCGGTGGCGCCGACCGGGTGGCCGAGGGAAATGCCCGAGCCGTTGGGGTTGACCTTCTCCGGGTCGAAGCCCAGGGCGCGGGCCACGGCACAGGCCTGCGAGGCGAAAGCTTCGTTGGACTCGATCACGTCCAGGTCGCTGACCTTCAGCCCGGCTTTCTCCAGCACCTTCTGCGTCGCCGGGATCGGGCCCAGGCCCATCAGCGCCGGCTCCACGCCGGCGTGGGCGTAGGCGACGATCCGCGCCAGCGGCTTGAGGCCCTGGCGGCGTACGGCGTCGCCGCTGGCCAGGACCAAGCCGGCGGCGCCGTCGTTGATGCTGCTGGCGTTGCCGGCGGTGACCGTGCCGTCCTTCTTGAACACCGGCTTCATGCTGGCCAGTTGTTCGGCGCTGGCATCGGTGCGCACGTTCTCGTCCACGGCGAACTGTACGCTGCCTTTGCGGGTCTTGATCTCGATCGGCACGATCTGGCCGTCGAAGCGGCCTTCGGCGATGGCGCGGGCGGCGCGATGCTGGCTGGTCAGGGCGACCTCATCCTGCATCTCGCGGCTGATGCCATGGGCCGCCGCGACGTTCTCGGCGGTGATGCCCATGTGGAAGTGCTCGAACGGGTCCTGAAGAATGCCGACCATGTAGTCGATGCCTTGCAGGTCGCCCATGCGTGCGCCCCAGCGCGCTTGCGGCAGCAGGTAGGGGCCGCGGCTCATGGCTTCGGCGCCGGCGGCCAGGGCGATGTCGCTGTCACCCAGCAGCAAGCCCTGGGCGGCCGAGACAATGGCCTGCAGGCCCGAGCCGCACAGGCGGTTGACGCTGAAGGCCGGGGTTTCCTTGGGGATGCCGGCGTTCATTGCCGCGACCCGCCCCAGGTAGGCATCGCGTGGTTCGGTGGGGATCACGTTGCCCATCACCACATGGCCGATCTGCTCGGCGGACACGCCCGAACGCTCGATGGCGGCGCGGGTGACCTGGGTGGCGAGGTCGGCCAGGGGCAGGTCCTTGAGCGAACCGCCGAAGCTGCCGATGGCCGAACGTACCGCACTGACGACGAAGATTTCTGTGCTGCTCATGGGGGCTCCGTATTCGAAGGCGTGGCGGGGCGCGGGAGGCTCTGCGAGAATGGCGCCCACACCCAGCGGGGGTGGATCGAGTCTAGGCAATGGCCTGCGGGCGGCCTATGCCGGATCTGTTCAGACAACCTGGCATTTTTTGCCACTCAGCATAGACAGCGGACTTTTGCCATGCGCGATAGCGATACGGTCGCGGTGTACTTCCTCAATGCCATGGTTCACGCCCTGCGCGACCGGCCCCAGGCGCGGGACGCCCATCTGCGGGCGGTGGGCATCGACCCGCAGGTACTGGCCCAGCCGCTGGCGCGGGTGCCGGCCAAGGCCTTCGCCCAGTTGTGGCTGGCGCTGATCGACGAGCTGCACGATGAGTTCTTCCAGCTCGACAGCCACGGCATGCCCCTGGGCAGCTTCGCCCTGATCTGCCGCGGGTTGATCCAGGAACCGACCCTGGGCAAGGCGCTACGTCAGTGCCTGGGCAGTTTCGCCCTGTTCCTGCGTGACCTGAACGGCAATGTCACGGTGCGTGGCGCGCGCACCGTGATCAGTGTGGAGTCGAGCATCGCCGATCCGCTGACCCGGGTCTACGCCGAGGAAACCTACCTGGTGCTGGTGATCGGCCTGCTGTGCTGGCTGGCCGGCCGACGCATCGCCATCGACCGTACCGAGCTGGCCCTGGCGCGCCCGGCGCAGGAGGATGACGCATTGCTCTGGGGGCCGGACCTGCGCCTGGGCAGCGGGCGCACCGAGGTGGAGTTCGACAGCGCCTGGCTGCGCCTGCCGGTGGTGCAGGATCTGGCGGGGTTGAAGGGCTTTCTGCGCAGTGCGCCGCAGGGGCTGGTGATCCGCTTTCGCAACCAGAATGGCCGGGTGGCGGAGGTCTATCGTCATTTGCGCGCCCTGCATTACGGGCAGTGGCCGACGCTCGACGCCATGGCCGCACGGCACAAGCTCAGCGCCAGCAGCTTTCGCCGCCAGTTGGAGCGCGAAGGGCGCTCCTACCAGCAGATCAAGGACGAGGTGCGCCGGGCAATGGCCTTCGAGCTGCTGCGCGAAGGCCATCTGAGCATCGCCGAGATCGCCGAGCACACCGGCTTCCAGGAGCCCAGCGCGTTTCACCGGGCGTTCAAGAAGTGGACCGGACAGAGCCCGGGCAGCTACCGGGCCAAGCGTGCCGCATCGGCTTGATCAGCGGTCAGGGCTGCAAGGGCTCGGGCCTGAACAACGGCTTCTTCATCACCGCTTTGATCCACACCACCGCGATCAGTGAAACCACCGCCAGCACCAGCCCGGCGGTGCCATAGATCTTCAGGCTCATCTCGGGGCTGGGCGATGCGTTCCAGATCGCATACAGCATGCCGCCGATGCCGAACAGTTGCGGCAGCGGATAGAACCGCGTGCGGAACGGCCGAGCCAGGTGCGGGTAACGATGGCGCAGGGCGATCACGTCCAGGTGCACGATGATGTAGGCCAGCAGCCAGGCCAGCGCGGCGGCCAGCAGCAACAGGTTGATCGCCGCCGCGTCCTGGCCCATCAGCAGGATCGGCAGCCCGGTGATCGCCGCCACGAACAGCACGGCGACCCACGGTGTGCGGGCGCGCGGGCTGAGCTGCTTGAACTGGGGGAACGCCTGGCCATTGCAGGCCATGCCGTAGAGCATGCGCGGGATGGCCGCCAGCGAGGTGTTGAGGGTGCTGCAGGTGGCGGTGACCGCGGCGATCACCAGGAACACTTCGCCGGTCTTGCCGAACACCGTGGTGGCGAACAGGTAATGGGGCAGGGCATCGCTGCCGAGCGCCTCGCGTGGCACCAGGAATAGCGCGCCCAAACCGTACAGGCCGATGGTGATGAAGATGACGGTGAGGCCGATGATCATCGAGCGCGGGATGTTCCGCTCGGGCTTGCGGGTTTCCTCCACCAGCGAGCAGACGAACTCGGCGCCGACGAAGCCCCACACGGCCATGGCGGTCAGGGCCAGCACCCCGGCGCCCATGGGGTTCCAGTCACCCTGCAGCAGGGTGGTGGTGACACCCTCGGCATGCCCTTCGCTGATCGCGGCAACCCCGAGGATCAGCAGCACGATGACCATGACCACAGCCATGGCGCTCTGCAGCTTGGCGAAGAGGTCGATCCCCATGAGGTTGAGGCCGGTAAACAGGGCGAGCACGCCAAAGGCCACCGAGTATTGCGGGAACACCCCGGGGTAGACCTTGCCGACGATCAGGTCGAGCAGCAGCAACTCGGCCGACAGCGCGAACATGGCCACCACCACGTAGCCGGAAAAGGTCGCGAGGATGGCCGGGAAGTGCCCCAGCGCGACCTCGGTGTAGCTCGACAGGCTGCCGGCGCGCGGCACCAGCAGGGCCAGCTCCGAGAACGAGAACGCATAGCTCAGGGCCAGCAGGTAGGCCAGCCCGAGGGGCACGATGAAGCCCAGGCCGGCGGCGCCGACCCCCTGCAGCATCATCACCATCACCCCTTGCGACACCACCAGGCCGACGGCCACCGCCAGCAGCGAGCCCAGCCCCAGGACCCGGCGAAAGCCGGC
Source organism: Pseudomonas sp. 2848 (assembly GCF_003253945.1). Lineage (NCBI taxonomy): Bacteria > Pseudomonadati > Pseudomonadota > Gammaproteobacteria > Pseudomonadales > Pseudomonadaceae > Pseudomonas > Pseudomonas sp. 2848. The sequence continues at coordinate 275,761 of NZ_QKZD01000005.1, read as the reverse complement.
TTGATCGTGCTGCACGCTGGCAGGCACGGACGCACTTGCACTCATGACAGTTCCCCGCTCTTTGTTGTTTTAGTGCGCAGATACTGGGACAGGGTGGCAGGCGGGGAAATTAGTAAATATGTGGTTGGTGCAAAGGAAAAAGCTGGGTTGGCCGGGGGTTGTTGCGCATTCCTTTCGCCGTGGTTCGTCGCCACGACAAGCTGGCTCCCACAGGGACAGCGCAAGGTTTGAGGTTTGCGCGGTCGGTGTGGGAGCCGGCTTGCCGGCGAAAGGGCCGCAGGGCGGCCCTGGTGCTCAGAATGTCGCCTTGACCTGCAAGCCGAGCACCAGCGCGTTGTCGATGTCCTTCCCGGAAAACGCCCCCGGCTCGACGATGTACTGCACGTCCGGGCGCAGGTTCAGCCACGGCGTGGCCTGGTAGCCGTAGCTCAGCTCAATCAGTTGCTCGGCGCTGTCGATGTCGGGGAATGGCTGGCCGGCATTGAATGCGGCATCCTCGAGCACGTCGCGGCTGCGCGGGTTCGGCACTGCGCGCCCGTAACCCAGCGCCACGGTATCCCGAGGCCGGCCCGCGAACGGCTGGTACAGCACCACGCCGGCACCGTACCACTTGGTGAATGGCGAGGCAGCCTTGCTCGAGGCCGAGTACTGGCCGAAGGCGTGCAGGCTGCGCCCCGGCAATGCCGGGTCGTTCCACACGGCCTGGTCGACCAGCAGGTAATGGCCACCGCGACCGGCGACTTCCTCGCTGCTGCCGATGCGTTTCACGTTCGAGCTGTCGTAGTAGTAACCGACCTTGTATTCGCCCGGCAGCTCGCCACGCAGCTTGTAAACCAGTTCCAGCGGGAGCACGGTGCCGGTGCTGTGCTTGGGCCCCAGGTGCCAGGCACGGCTGGAATTGCCGTTGCTCTCGGGGTCGACGTTGAACGCCGCAACGCGCAGTTGCCAGTCCGGCGCCAGGTCGTACTTGAGCCGCGCACCTAGGTGAGCGTTGGGGTAGTTGGTCCAGCCGCTGCCGCCGGACATGTTCAGCGGGTGGCCGCAGAAGCCGGCGTTCATGAAGTTGCACAGGATGCCGCTGTCCAGCCCGCCGAGGTCGTTGCCCATGGCCATGTAGCCGAGCTTGAGGTTGAGCGAAGGTGACAGGTTGCGCTCGTAGCTCAGTTCGGTGAGGCGGGTGTAGAGGCCACCGTAGTTTTCCTGGATCGGCAGGCGGTTGCCCACCAGGTCCTCCGAGGCGCTGTTGCCGCGGCGGTCGTTGATGGTCAGCTGGACCTTGCCGCCGTTGTCGAGGCCGTACAGTTTCGACAGGTCGAACTGCGCGCCCAGCTTGAGGTTCTGCGAGTAGCGGGCTGAACGGTGCAGGCCGCCGTGGGCGTTGTAGGCGGTCTCGCCGCTGTAGTCGCCGGTGAAGGTGATGCCGTCTGCCGCGAGCTGGTGGCGCAGGCCGCCCCAGTCGCCGGTCAGGGTGTTGTCGGCGGCGAATGCAGTGGTGCTGGCGAGGGCAAGGAGCAGGGTGGGGGTGAGGCGTGAAACGGATGACATTGCGAAGTCTCGGGTGGTCTGAAAGGGCCTCATCGCCGGCAAGCCGGCTCCCACAGTGAGTGCGCGCACCCTGTGGGAGCCGGCTTGCCGGCGATACAGGCGACGCGATTTATGGCAATGCGTACGCCATCACATAGTCGCCGCGGTCGGTCGACTGGCGCGCACCGCCGGCAGTGACCACCACGTACTGCTTGCCGGTCCTGGGCGATACATAGGTCATCGGGCCGCCCTGGCTGCCGACCGGCAGGCGGGCTTTCCAGATCTCGCTGCCGTTACTGCTGTCGTAGGCGCGCAGGTAGAAATCCTGGGTGCCGGCGATGAACACCAGGCCTCCCTGGGTGGACAGGGTGCCGCCGAGCGTGGGCAGGCCGATCTTGATCGGCAGGTGCATGCGGATGCCCAGGGGGCCGGTGTCCTCGACGGTGCCCACCGGCACCTGCCAGGCGACCTGGCGGGTCTTCATGTCGATGGCGCTCAGGGTACCGAACGGCGGTGCCTGGCACGGGATGCCAGCCACCGACAGGAAGCGGTTCTTGTTCACCGCATACGGGGTGCCCTTGAGCGGCACCGCGCCCATGCCGGTGTTCAGTGCTTCGCCACCGGCGGCGGCATCACCCTTGTTCTGCGACGGGATCATCTGGATCCACAGGCCCAGGCGCATGTCGTTGACGAAGATGAAACCATGCACCGGGTCGGTGGAAATGCTGCCCCAGTTCATCCCGCCCAGCGAGCCCGGGAAGCTCAGCGACAGGTCGGTGCCGGGCGCGGTGTAGAGGCCGTCGTAGCGCATCTTCTTGAAGTCGATGCGGCACAGCAGCTGGTCATAGGGCGTGGCGCCCCACATGTCAGACTCGGTCAGGGTCTGCGCGCCGATCTGCGGCATGCCTACCGATTTCGGCTGGGTTGGCGAGTATGGCTCGTTGGGGATGTTGCTTGGCTTGACCGGCACTTCATCGACCTGCGTGAGCGGCTTGCCGGTGGCGCGGTCGAGCACGTAGATCTGCCCGGCCTTGGTGCCGATCACCACGGCCGGCACGCTGCTGCCGTCATCCTTGGTGAAGTCGATCAGGCTTGGCTGCATCGGCAGGTCGAAGTCCCAGAGGTCGTTGTGCACGGTCTGGTAGACCCACTTCTGGTTGCCGGTGGTGGCGTCCAGGGCCAGCACCGAGGCGCCGTAGGTGTGGTCGAGCTTGTTGCGCTCCACGCCGTAGATATCGGTGGACGAGGAGCCCATCGGCAAGAACACGGTGTTCATCGCCGGATCGTACGACATCGGCGCCCAGCTGTTGGGAGTGCTGCGCACGTAGGTGCCGTCGCCTTGCGGGGCAGCGCGGTCTTCCGGGTTGCCGGGGTCGAAGGCCCAGCGCTGGGCCCCGCTGATCACGTCGAAGCCACGGATGACGCCGCCGGGCATGTCGGTCTGCACGTTGTCGGCCACGCGCCCGCCGACCACCACGGTAGTACCGGCCATCAGCGGTGCCGAGGACAGCTGGTAGTAGGAATCCGGGACATCGCCAAGGCCGGCCTTGAGGTCGACCTGGCCGTTTTCGCCGAAGCCCTGGCAGAACGCGCCGGTGTCGGCGTCGACGGCGATCAGGCGGCCATCGATGGTGTTGGTCAGCAGGCGGCGCTGGCAGTTGGCGCCGGCCGGCACGCTGGCCAGAGTGATCGGTGAACTGTTCGGCTGGCTCGGTTGGGCGATCGGCGTGGTGGCGTCGAAGTAGGCCATGCCACGGCAACGCTGCCAGACCTTGGACTGGGCGTTAATGGCGTTCTTCCACAGCTGCTTGCCGGTGTCGGCGTCCAGCGCGATCAGGTTGTTGTGCGGGGTGCAGATGAACACCTTGTCGCCGACCTGCAGCGGGGTGAGCTGGTCTTCGGCGCCATTGCCGTCGCTGAGGGCGACGTCGCCGGTGTGGTAGGTCCAGGCGACCTTGAGCTTGTCGACGTTGCCGCGGTTGATCTGGTCCAGGGCGGCGAAACGGCTGCCGCCTTCGGTGTTGCCGTAGTGGGCCCAGTCCTTCTGTTGCTGGCCGGGCTCCACCGGGGTCAGGCCCGGGCCGTTGCCGGTGGGGGCGACGCTGGGGTGGGCAACGAACATGTTGCCGGCGGCGATCGCCAGGGCCACGGCCAGCACGCCGGCGATGCCATAGGCACCGCGCGCCTTGTGGCGCACCAGTAGCGGGTAAACCAGCGCGACCACCAGGCCGATGGCGGCGAACATGAACAGGCGCGAGAACAGCGGCCAGAACACCAGTCCGCTGTCGGCCACGGCCCAGATCGCGGTGCCGGCGAGGAACAGGGCGTACAGCCAGGCGCCGGCGGGTTTGCCTCGGGCGATGAGCAGGCCGGCGAGGGCCATGGCCAGGCCGCCGGTCAGGAAGTACCAGGAACCGCCCAGGCCGGCCAGCTTGAGGCCGCCGGCGGCCAGGAGCAGGCCGAGCAGGGCGATGACAACGCCCAGGCCGACCAGGATGAAGGTTGAGGCGCCACGGGCGCGGGGTGAGTCTTTCATGCCAGGGATCTCGCAGGTGGAATACCGGCAGTTTAATCCCTTAGCAAGCTAATTAACAAGTTAGTACATTTTAAGTCGGGACCGATTGTCGCAGGTCGAGCAGCCGATTCATCTCCCGCTCCCGCGCAGCCACGCGCCAAAATGAACTCAGGCCTGCAACCCTTCCATCAGGCAGCGCAACGCCCCTTTCACGCGCTCGGCGGCCGCCTGCGGATCGTCCTGGGCAATCACCCAGATACCGCTGTCGCCCATGGCGCCGTTGAGCAGGTGGGCCATGGCCACGGCATCGAACGCGCGCAGCCTGCCGGCCTGCTGCAACTCGACCAGGCCCTGGGCCATGGGACCGATGTAGCTGGCCTCTTCCATCTCGCGCAGGCGCGGGCCGAGCACGCCGGGGGCATCCTGCAACAGGATGCGCCGCAGCGCCGGTTCATGCAGCAGGTCGTAGTAGTACAGGCAGGTGTCGATATAGCCCTCCCACGGATCGGCGTGGGTGGCGTAGCGGGCATCGATGGCCTGGTTGATCTCGTCGAGCAGGTGTTGCACCACGGCGGTGAACAGCCCGGCCTTGCCGCCGAAGTGGTGGTGCAGGGCGCCGCGGGTGAGGTCGGCTTCAGCGCACAGGTCGTCCATCACCACGGCGGCAAAGCCTTTTTCGGCGAACTGGCGACGGGCAACGGCGATCAGCCGTTCGGTGGTGTCGGCGCTCATGGCGGCGCGGCTGCGGCGTGGGGTGGGCATTGAGGCTCCGATGAAAAAAGACGATGGATGCAAATTAGCATACGTTGCGTATGTCAATAAATGGCATTAGCATACGCGGCGTATGTCAATTGGAGGTTGTCACCGTGTCTGCCCTCGTTTCGCGTAAACCCACTGCCTGGCTGGGCGAGCTGCCGGGCCTGCTGCGCCTGGCACTGCCGCTGGTGCTGGGCCTGTCGGCGGCCGAGCTGATCAGCCTGACCGACACCGTGCTGCTGGCCTCGCTGGGCACGCTGGTGCTGGCCTGTGTCGCGCTGACCAGCAGTGCCGGGCTGATTTTCCATGCCGGGCTGTACGGCATGCTCGCCACCCTCAGCGTGCGCGTCGGCCACGCCTTCGGCGCCGATGATCCGGGCGAGGTGGCACGCACGCTGCGTGGCGGCCTCGGCTATGGGTTGCTGGTCGGCATCCTCGGCTGCCTGGCCATGCTGGCCACGTTGCCGCTGGTGCAATGGCTGGGCGTGCCGCTGCCGGATGTGGCCCTGCTGACGCCGTACTGGCAGGCCATGGCGGTGTTCCTGATTCCGTACTGCCTGGCGGTGGTGTTCAAGGACGTGCTGGAGGCCATCGGCCGGCCTTGGGTGGCCGTGCTGCTGGTGATGAGCGCAGTGCTGTTCAACCTGCCGCTGAGCTATGGCCTGATCCATGGACATTTCGGCTTGCCGGCGCTGGGGTTGCTGGGTGCGGGCATCGCCGGGGTGATCGCCGAGTCGCTGGCGGTGCTGCTGGCCCTGGCCTATTGGCGGATGGCGCCGTCGTTGGCGCGCTATCGCCAGGCGCCACAGGGGCCGCGTTTGTCCTGGCGCACGCTGCTTGGCGAGGGCTGGCCACTGGGGTTGGGCTACCTGGCCGAGGCCGGCGCGGTGGTGATCGCGGCATGGATGCTTGGCTGGCTGGGCAATGCCGCGTTGGCCGCCAACCAGGTGGTGCAGTCGATCGGCGCGCTGCTGTACATGCTGCCGCTGGGCATGGCCGCGGCGGTGAGCATTCGCATCAGCCAGGCCCAGGGCCGCGGCGAGACGGCGCGCATCCGCGCCATCGGCAGCGCCACCTTCGCCAGCGTCACCGCCTGGATGCTGGTGGCCACCGTGCTGCTGGCGCTGTTCGGGCGGCGCATCGCCGAGGCCATGAGCGACGACCCGCAGGTCATCGCCATCGCCGTGCCGATGTTCGTGGTGGTCGCGGCGATGCAGGTGGCCGACGGCCTGCAATCCACCGCGCTGGGCGCCTTGCGTGGCCTGCAGGACTACCGCTGGCCGGTGGGGGTGACCTTGGTCAGCTACTGGTTGCTGGCGCTGCCGATGAGCTACTGGCTGGCCTTCCATTCCGCGCTGGGCCCGGTGGGTGTGTGGGTGGGCTTCGCCTGTGGCCTGGCGGTGTCGGCGGTGCTGCTGCCGTGGCGTTTCTATCGGCTGCAGGCAAGGCCGCTCACCGCGGCGCTGGTTCAGCCCTGATAGAAAACCGCCAGCCACACCGTGGCCACGCCGGGCTCGGTCCACTCCACGCGGTGGCGGCAGCGGGGCGGGATGTCCAGGTGGTCGCCTGCGCGCAGCACGCGGGTGTGCGTCTCGTGCTCCAGGCGCAGCCCGGCGCTGCCGCTGAGCACGACCACCCATTCGCCCTCGGCCTGGTCGTACCAGAACCCCTCAGGGCTGGCCTGGCCGCTGGAGACGATGCGTTCGATGCGCAAGCCCGGCCGCCGCAGCAGTTCGGTGAATTGCTCATCGGCCTCGGGGGTCAGCGGTGGCAGGGCGGTGAACAGGTTGTCGGGCATGGGACGGCTCACGGGTGGTTGATTGCAGAGGGGCAATTGTAGGAAGGTTTCGGCTTTTGCCCCACGGAAAACCACGATGGACAAGCTGCTGGCGATCAAGGTGTTCATGGCCACCGCCGAGACCGGGGGTTTTTCCGCCGCCGCGCGCAGGCTGGGGGTGGCGACGTCTTCGGTGACCCGCCAGGTCGATGCCCTCGAACAGGCGCTCGGGGCCAGCCTGCTCAACCGCTCCACACGCCAGGTCAGCCTGACCGAGGCCGGCACCAGCTACTACCAGCGCGCCCGCGAGATCCTCGAGGCGTTGGCCGAAGCCGACGCCAGCGTCGCCGACCGTGGCGAGGAGCCGGTGGGGGTGCTGCGCCTGTGTCTGCCGGTGGAGTTCGGCCGGCGGGTGATTGCCCCGCACCTGGGGGCGTTTCTCGCCCGTCACCCGGCCCTGGAGCTGGACATCGACCTCAGCGACCGTTTCGACGACCTGCTCGACGGGCGCTACGACTTGGCCATCCGCCTGGGCGAACCGGCGCCCGGCGATGAACTGGTGTGCCGGCCGCTGGGCCGCTTCGAGCGTTGGCTGGTGGCAAGCCCCGCGTACCTGCGTCAGCACCCGCCGCTCGGCGAACCGCGACAACTGGCCGATCACGCCTGCCTGCGTTTTCGTTACGGCCAGTCGGCGCGGCCCTGGCGCCTGAGCCAGGGCGAGCAATGCCTGGAACTGGATATCAGCGGCCCGCTGCGCAGCGCCAATGCCGACCTGTTGCGCGAGGCGGCGATCGCTGGCAGTGGGGTGGCGTTGCTGGCCGACTGGCTGGTGCGCGAGGATGTCGAGGCCGGGCGCCTGCAACGGCTGTTCGCCGACTGGACGGTGAGTCCGGGCAATGCCAACGCCAGCATCAACGCCCTGTACCTGCCCAATCACCGTGGTTCGCGACGGGTGATGGCGTTCGTCGCCTTCTGTGAGGGGCTGCTGGCAGGCTGAGGCGTTGCGTGTCGCGCAAAGGCCTGTTGCGCAGGTGATGGATTCTCCCCGGGGCGAATGTCCGTCACCCTTCGCGCACATCCTTTCGCAAGCCGAGGTACCCTCGAATGAATCCCTCCCTCGCCGTCGCCCAGCCGGCGGCCCCAGGCCTGAGTCGCGCCCTGGTGATGCTGCTGGCGTTCTGCTGCGGCGCCATCGTCGCCAACATCTACTATGCCCAACCCATCGTCGGCCTGATCGCCCCGGAGGTTGGCCTGTCCACCGAGCGGGCCGGCCTGATCGTGTCCCTGACCCAGATCGGCTACGCCCTGGGCCTGTTGTTCCTGGTGCCGCTGGCCGACCTGCTGGAGAACCGCCGGCTGATGGTCGCCACGGCGGTGCTGGCCGCCGGCAGCCTGTTGCTGGCTGGCACCAGCGGCCATGGGCAGGGCGAGGTGTTCCTGCTGTACGCGTTGCTGATCGGCTTCAGTTCGGTGGCGGTGCAGATGCTGATACCGCTGGCGGCGCATCTGGCGCCGGAGCGCGAGCGTGGCAGGGTGGTCGGCAACATCATGGGTGGGTTGCTGCTGGGGATCCTCCTGGCGCGTCCACTGGCAAGCCTGGTGGCGGACCATTTCGGCTGGCGTGCGGTGTTCGTCGGTGCCGCCGGGTTGATGCTGGCGATCATCCTGCTGCTGGCGTCGACCCTGCCGCGCCGCGTCCCCGAGCACAAGGCCAGCTATGCCGGGTTGATGGCCTCTTTGCTGGTGCTGTTGCGCCGTTATCCGGTGTTGCGCCAGCGGGCGTTGTACCAGGCGCTGATGTTCGCGGCGTTCAGCCTGTACTGGACGGCGGTGCCGCTGGCGCTGGCCGCTGAACATGGCCTGTCGCAGAGCCAGATTGCCCTGTTTGCCCTGGTCGGGGCGGTGGGCGCGGTGGCGGCGCCGTTGGCCGGGCGGTTGGCCGATACCGGACATGGACGGCGCGCTTCGTTGCTGGCGCTGAGCCTGGCGCCGCTGGCGTTGCTCGGCGGCCTGAGTACCGCGGGCATGAGCGTGATCGGCCTGGGGCTGACCGGGGTGCTGCTGGATTTTGCCGTGCAGATGAACCTGGTCATCGGCCAGCGCGAGGTGTACGCGCTGGATCCGGCCAGCCGTGGCCGCTTGAATGCCCTGTACATGACCAGCATCTTCCTCGGCGGCGCCGTGGGCTCGGCGCTGGCCAGCGGGGTGTATGCGCAGTTCGGCTGGCAGGGGGTGGCGCTGTTGGGGGCTGTGTTGCCGGCCGTGGCACTGATGCTGTTCGTGGTGAGGGCGCAGCGGGCCTGAGGGCGACCACTTCAAGCCATCCCGACCTAATAATTTTGTCAGTAGCCGAGGCGTTCCTGCCGTAGCACGCTGTGGCGACACCAACCATGCAGGGCACGGAGGCTTACCATGAGCAGCACCAGCAGCGTTGTCCACCATCCATTCGGGGTGGATCCATGCGATCAGCAGAACCACGCGATTTTCAATGCCACCACGCAGAAGTGCAATGCCGTGGACCCGCGCACGGGGTTGTTCGAAGCCTACGTGCCCTTGCCCTCGATTGTGGGCGGCGACGGTGAAGGCCCTGTGGTGGACATGAGCCTGTTCTATTCACCCTTGGTCAACAACCATGCCGGTCTGGGGGATGGCTGGTCGTTTGCCTTTACCTGTTATCGGGAAGAACAGCAGCAATTGACGCTGCATTCGGGGGAGGTGCTGAGGGTTGAGAAAGGCAAGGACCTCGAGGCGCATGGTGTAAAGGTGGAATGGGACGAAGATAACCCGCTTGTAACAGTGAGGCGCCCAGATGGTCGGAAAGATTCGCTAGAGCAAGTAGGAAACAGCAAAGTATGGATGCCCCAGAGCATAAGCTCTCCCACTGCCGATGTAGAGCTGACGTGGCAGCAACAAGCTCTCGAACCGTCGGTAAAGAAAAAATACGCCGAATTGCTTCAAGGTACTCTGGAAAAGAAAGCACTTGGAGCCAGTTACATTCGCCTTGCGCAGATCTCGGACGGTAGCCGTACGTTGGTCGAGCTTACTTATACCGATACCGAGGTCACGCTGGCCTATTGGCCGGATGAGGCCAGCGAGCATGTGAGCTTCACACTGACCCTGGCGGACTATGCCTTGAAACGGGTCGACGCCCCCGACGGCAGTGCTTGTGAATTCAAATATCAAGAGCATGCCCAATGTGGTCGCCTGCTCAACGAACTCACGACATTCGAAGGAGTGAAGGAGGCGGTGGCCTACAAGGATAACGGGCTGACGTTCAAAGATAACCCCAAACTGTCGGCATTGCCCTGTGTCAGCCAGCACACTATTACTCCCCGAGGTGGGATGAGCCAACCTATTGTGACGACCTATGATTATCAGCGGGACAACGCCAGTGATGGCCAGTACTCAACCACTACCTCTCAGGGAAACGGCGCGTGCAAGACTGTGTATTACTACAATAAATCCCATGAGCGAGTAAAGGAGACGACCAGCGAGGGCGCATGTGAGATAACGAAGGAGTATTCAAATTCGAATGCGAAGACAGCAATCAAGGTTTCATATTCGAATGCGAGTACAGGGTGTCGAAGCATCAACGATGAAAGTGTTTTTGGAGCGGGTCGCTTGTTGAGAAAGACTACTCCTGATGATAGTCGATTGTTTAAGGTGGCAAGTAGTAGTTCGGAGTTGGATAGTTATTGTAAGCATATGGGGTTTAAGGTCGAGCACTCCGATTTAAATGTCAAAGGCGGTCCTGAAGAGGTAGTGCTTGAGAAAATGTATGCTTCACGCCTGCGCGCGGACCTATTTGCGTGGGCTAAGTTAACCGTTGAATCGAAAATTGCTTATCGGGGTCCGTTATTAACGATTGTTGTGATGAGCTTTTCCACTGGGCAAGTGGCGAAGATACGGGAACTCAGAACGTACGATAGAGATACAGGTAGGCTAGCGGAGGTATCTCACGATTATCAAGATGCTGAGGGCCAGTGGGTACCTATCAGCAAAAAAGAACTTTATGTTGAGGTAGACGAGCTTGAGCGGCTTGCCGGTACGCGGGACGCGGAGAGCGAAACAACCAGCGTTCTCAGTGGCCGCCTGATTGAGCAGACGGATGTACAGGGCAACCAGACCACCTATGACTATGACGATTATGGCCGCCTGGAGACCCTCACGCGCTGCGCCCAAAGTGATACGTTCAAGCAAGTGACCACCTACAGCTACCCCAGTGTCGGGCGCCTGGAGATCACCGAGCCCGATGGCCGGCAGCGGGCCACCGAGGACGATGGCCTGGGCAACCTGATCGCCGAGTACGTGCGCGAGGATGTCAAGAAACCCTGGCGCCAGACGCTGAAAGTCGAATACGACAACCGTGGCCGCAAGAGCAAGACCATTCGCTACGACTACCTGGCCGACGGCACCCAGGTCAGCGAGTGGTGCGAGCTGAAGTACGATGGTTGGAACCAGGAGTGCCAGCAAACCTACAGCACCGGTCAGCAGGTGTTCAACCAGTATGACCCGGTGGCGCATACCCGCACCGAGTGGAGCGGCCGGGCGACGGACAAGCAGCGCAAGGTCACCACCTACAACGATGACAACACCGTGGCCAGCATCGTCTGGACGGATGCGCAGGGCAAACAGTGCCAGCAAGAAACACTGACCTACACCCACGCCGCACAGGTAGAAACCCGCACGATCGAGGGTGAAGGCAGTTGGCGGTGCACCACCTACACCTATGATGCTGCCGGGCGCATGCTCAAGCAGGCCCATGATGAGCGGACCAGCGTCGATGCCAAAGAAAAAACCACCTACGCCTACAGCTACAAGTACCCCGCCAACTGGCTGATGACCGAGCCCACCAAGATCAGCCTGGATGGCCAGGCGCTTGGCGAGCGCGAGTTCGACGGCTTGGGTCGGGTGAAGTGTTTGAGCCGCGGCGATATCAGCGAAACCTACAAGTACGCAGGCGTCAACAGCGTGCCGGAGTCACGCACGGGGGCCGACGGTGTCACGCTGGCGTTCGAGTATTTCCCCGAGCTGGGCAACCAGGTCAAGAGCGTGACCGGCAAAAGCGCCGATGACAAGCAGCTGGGCAAACAGACGTTCACCTATGCCCATGGCAGTAGCAGCCAAGCCACGGCGAGCGAGGGCGGGCAGGTGATCACTTTCGATCATCAACGCAATCAATGGACCAAGCAGCAGGCCAAACTGAGCGCCAAGGCCAGTACCACGGTAAGCCGCAGCGTTTCCGAAGGGGGGCGTCTGCTGTCTGAAACCGACGCGGCCGGTAACAAGAGCGTGTTCAGCTACAACGGCAAAGGGCAGCGCAACAAGGTGGTCAGTGGCGACACCACGACCCAACACACCTATGACGAGCGTGGGCGCCGGGATACCGATACGATCACTGTTGGCAACGACAAGGTCACAGTAACGTACGCCTTCGACGGCAGCGGCGCGGAAACGCAGCGGCAATTTACCCTGGACAAGGCCTTCGACCTGAGCATCAAGCGTAAGTACAGTGGCGAAGGGCGCCTGAAATTCATCGAGCTCTACGACGAGCAGGCCAAGAAAACCCTGGGCTCGCACACCTACAGCTATACCGTGGGCGGTGCCGTGGAAACCTGCAGTTCGACCGGTGTCTGGCAACCGAAGACACCCAAGGGCACGGCGATCAGCAAGCAGGCGTTCACCTATGACAACCTGGGCAACGTGAAAACCTGCATCAGCACCTTTGACAAGCAGAGCTGTACTTCCACCTATTCCTACGACAGCGCCAAGGGCTATCGGCTGCAGAAGGTCGAGCATAGCCATGCCGACTACAAGCCCGTCGTGACGATCGTGTACGACGCGGCCGGCCGCGTGACCAAGGACGCAGCCGGCAAGACCTACGCCTACGACTGGCTGGGGCGGCTGGTGCAGTCCGGCTCGCGGCACTACACCTACGACCCGCTGAACCGCTTGGCCAGCAGTGCCGACAAAGAGGGCGCCACGCCGCACCAGTTGATCCACGAAGGCTACCGTGTGCGCGGCGAGTACCCGGTGGGCGAGCACAAGGACCAGCGTATCGTGTTGCCGGGCAGCAGTGCCTGCCTGGTACAGAAAAACAAGGCCGGCACCAGCGAGCGCACGTTGCTCAACCTGTGCGATGAGGATGGCAGCGTGCTGGTCAGCTTCGACGTGGTATCGCGCAAGCCGGTGCACCACGCCTACAGCGCCTATGGCGCGCACAGCTCGGACGAGCAGGGTGCCCTGCACGGCTACAACGGTGAATACCGCGAGGCCGAGGGCGACCAGTATCCTTTGGGAAGTGGCTATCGTTGGTACGCGCCGCAACTCATGCAGTTCCAGGCCCAGGATGGTGCCAGCCCGTTCGGCGAGGGCGGGCCGAACGCCTATGGCTACTGCGACGGCGATCCGGTGAACCACACCGACCCGACCGGGCAGTGGAAGTTGCAACGCGAGTACTGGGACTATACGGCCTGCGAACCGGCACCGATAAGTTTGGGCAAGCACGGCACGCTGGTCAGCGCGATCATCTTCGGTGGGATCACGGTGCTTTCGGCGGTGATGACCGGCGGTACCTCGCTGATGATCACCGCGGCGCTGGTGGGCCTGGCGGTGGCCTCGGCGGCGACTGCCGTTGCCGGGGCGATCGTTGCCGAAAGCGACCCCGAAGCGTCGCGGATCCTGGGTTGGGTGTCGTTGGGCGCGGGCCTGGTAGGCGGAGTGGCGCAGCTGGGTAAGAAGCTTGCCAGGCTCACCGTGCAACTGGCGCGTTCGGGCAGGCAGGTTGCGCGGCAATTGCTGCAAAAAGGAGCCAATGCCTTGCGCAGTCTCCGGCAAGGGCCTGGCCGGCTGCCGAAAAGTGTGGTCAAACCGGTGCCTGGCGCGTTGCGTAGCATCGCCAAGGAGTCGTTGGGCGAACTGCGCATCGGGACATTCGATGGCTTGCGCCCGAACATACGGACCGATTACACCGGGGCCCTGCAGGGCATCGTCAAGGAAGACGGCCCATTGAAACTGGCCTTCAAGGCGCTGGGCGTTGACGATGTAAGTACGGTCGTGTCTGGCGTAACCGGCGTGCTGGATGTTACCGAAGCGTTTGAGGATGGCGCGCTGAAAAGCGCCAATTCGTGGGTGGGCAACTTCAACATCCTGCCATAGGGGCAATTGGGTGCGCTTGTTCAAACTAAAATGACCTTGCCACCCCCAGGCGTTGCTGGGGGCCGGGTTGCCCGCGATAGCGTTCCAGCAAGCGTCAGTCTTTGGCTGATCGAATGCCATCGCGGGCAAGCCGCACCTGCAGATACATTCAGCGCCCCAGCGGCAAGGCCACGCCGATCAGCGCAAACAGGCCGCCACAGGCGCGGTTGAACCCCCGGCCACCCTTGGCCAGCCACGGCCGGATGCGAAATGCCAGGCGCGCCAGCAGGTACTCCACCAGGCACTCGACACTGGCGAAGGTCGCCGCCATCACCACGAACTGCAGCAGCAGGCCGCGCTGCGGGTCGATGAATTGCGGCAGGAACGCGCCATAGAACAACAGCACCTTGGGGTTGGCCAGCGCCGACAGGCAGCCCTGGCGGAACAGCCCGGCATTGCTCAGCGCGGTACTGCCGCGGGGCAACTCGAGATGCAGCGCCGGGGTGCGCCACAGCTGGATCCCCAGCCAGACCAGGTAGCCCCCGCCCACCCACTTGAGCACCGTCAGCACCGAGGCCGAGGCGTGCAGCAGGGCACTCAGGCCGAACATGGTCAGGGCGATCAGGGCGCTGAAACCGAACACTCCGCCGCCGATGGTGAACAGCGTGCGCCGGGCGCCGTACAGCGCGCCATGGGTCAGGGCCAGCAGGCTGTTGGGGCCTGGGGTCAGTGACAGGCCGATGCTGGCGAGCAGGTAGATGAGCCAGGTGTCGAGTGCCATGGGTGTGCCTTGTCGGTGGTGAGGGCGCCAGTGTAGGGCAGGGTGGTAGCAATGCAGGGTAGTATTCGGACAACTGATGGTCATATCCGGACATTGCCATGACACCCGACCTGCGTCTGCTGATCCTGCCGCTGCCGGAATTCGCCTTGCTGCCCTTCGGCGCCTTCCTCGACAAGCTGCGCTTTTCCGCCGACGACGAGGACTACAGCCGCCAGCGCTACTGCCGCTGGACCGTGATCGGCCTGGACCTGGCGCCTGTGCCGTCCAGCAGCGGGGCCATGCTGCAGGTGGAAGCGACGCCTGCACAGGTCGACTGGAGCGCCTACGACCATCTGGTGCTGTTCGGCGGGCGCAATGCCAGCGCCACGGCAGCCTTGGCGCCGCGCTACCGGGCCTTGCTGAAACAGGCGGCCAAGGCGGGGGTGAGGCTGGTCTGCGTCGACAACGCGGCCTTCCTGCTGGCGGCCTGTGGCCTGCTGGACGGTCATCAGGTGGTGGTGCACTGGCGTCATGAGGCCGAGTTCCGCGTGGCGTTTCCCCGTGTGCGGCTGCTGACCGGGCAGTTGTATTGCTTCGACGGCAGCCGTATCACCTGCGCCGGCGGCACGGCGGCCATCGACCTGGCGGTGGAGCTGATCGCCCGCGCCAGCGGCCGCGCCCGAGCGCTCAAGGGCCTGGCCGACATGCTGGTGGATGAAAGCCGCGACAGCCGCCACGCCTTGCGCTCGCTGGAGGCCGGCGCCGGGGAGGGGCGCCAGGTGCAACGGGCCACGGCGCTGATGCGCCATCACCTGGCGGCGCGGCTGCCGGTGGAGGCGCTGGCGGCGGAGCTGGGGATCAGCCGGCGCCAGCTCGACCGCCAGTTCCAGGCCTGCCATGGCATGAGCGCCAAGGCCTGGTGGCAGGAGCTGCGCCTGCAGCAGGCGCGCTGGCGATTGCTCAACTCCAGCCACAGCCTGGCGCAGATCGCCGATGAAGTGGGCATGGGCGATGCCAGTTACCTGGGCAAGTGGGTGCGGCGGCGCTTCGGTTGTACGGCGCTGGCGCTGCGCAGGTCCGAGCCGGACTCATCGCGGGGCAAGCCTGCTGCCAGCGTCTGACCCGCGGCGTGCGGGGCGTGGGAGCGGGCTTGCCCGGCGATGTGGGTTTACTGCGGCGTACCGAACAACCCTGTCCAGTAGATCCCCGCGTCGCTCTTCGGGTCCACCGCATACGCCGCCCCCAGTTCGCGGAAATCCGCGTTCATCAGCGTGGCACAGTGCCCGGGACTGGCCAGCCAGCCATCGACCACCTTGCGCGCGGTATCGCGCCCGGCGGCGATGTTCTCGCCGATCTGCCGGTACAGGTAGCCGGCCAGTTCCGCGCGGTCGCCCGGCGTGCGGCCATCGCGGTCGATATGGTCGAAGAAGTTCTGGTTGGCCATGGCCCGGGTGTGGTTGGCGGCGACGCCGGCCAGGGTTGCGCTCCAGGCCAGCGCCGGGGCGGCGGGGTAGGGCTGGCCGCCACACTGGCGCGGCAGGTTGCGCGCGGCGTTGATCTCCTGCAACAGCTTCTGCCCTTCGGCCTGCCAGTCGCCCAGGCGCCCGCTGAGCAGCGGGCGGGCCAGGACGATGCGCCAGTCGCGCCCCTCCTGGCTGACACCGATATCGACGAACTGCGGGTCGAGCACCACCTGGCAGAAGCTCTCCTCAATGGCTTTCATCGCCGCCTTGGCATCCCGTGGGCCGGACAGGCTGATGGCCTGCACGTTGACCATCGGGTAGGCGGCGCGGGTCATGGCCTGCTGCAGGTCGCGGGTGCCCTCCGGCGACAGCGCCAGGCGGGTGTCGCTGTTGAGCGGCGGCAGCTCCAGCGAAGCCTCGCCGCCACAGCGCTGGGCCTGGCTGCGGTAGACGTTGATCGTATCGATCAGTTGCGCCTCTTCGCCGGCATACACCTGGCTGCCGGTCGCGGCAAGCAGGCCCAGCGTCAGGCCGAGGCAGGCAACGGATGGGACGCGCATGTGGATCTCCCTGTAACTGGCAGCGTCTGGATCTGCGCTGCCCATCCTACACAAGCGCAAGGCTTTTGGCCCGGCCCTGTGCGCTATGAAAACCAAGCCTTGCAATCGATTGCAGTCGGCAAAAGAGGGGGTAGACCGCTGGTCGGCAAAAAAGTGCGGTTGTTTGGTAATAATTCGCACTATCGGCTAGAAACACTACTCAGTCACTTCCAGTTTCTCATCCGCCAGGACGGCCCTGACCCTTCCCGGGAGCCCTCCATGACACGTGCCTGCCCGTATCAATCGACCCTCCTTGCGCTGTGCTGTTCCGTTGCCGTCAGCGCCCATGGCGCAGAGGGCGCCATCGAGCTGGATGCCACCGCCGTCAACGCCGAGGCGCTCAAGGCGCCTGCCGGCGAGCTGCCCGAACCCTATGCCGGCGGCCAGGTGGCCCGTGGCGGGCAGATGGGCGTGCTGGGCAACCAGGACATGATGGACGTGCCGTTCACCATGACCAGCTACACCGCGCAACTGATCGAGGAGCAGCAGGCCAAGGACATCGGCGACGTGCTGCTCAACGACCCCTCGGTGCGCCAGTCGTTCGGTTTTGGCAACCAGTCCCAGGTCTTCGTCATCCGTGGCCTGCCGCTCAATGGCGACGACGTGGCGTTCAATGGCCTGTACGGCGTGCTGCCGCGGCAGATGATTTCCACCGATGCGGTGGAGCGGGTCGAGGTGTTCAAGGGGCCCAATGCCTTTCTCAACGGCGCCAGCCCGACCGGCACCGGCCTGGGCGGCAACGTCAACCTGCAACCCAAGCGCGCCGGCGATACGCCGACACGCCGCTACACCCAGGACATCAGCAGTGACGGGCGCATCGGCGAGCACCTGGACATTGGCCAGCGCTTCGGCGCGGACAATCGCTTCGGCGTGCGCCTGAACCTCTCGCAGCGCGAGGGCGAGACGGCGGTCGACGACCAGGACCAGCGCAGCAAGCTGTTCGTCGCCGGGCTCGACTACCGTGGCGACAACTTCCGGGTTTCGGGCGATTTCGGCTACCAGAAGCAGCGGGTCAACCATATGCGCAACTCAGTG
Source organism: Pseudomonas sp. 2848 (assembly GCF_003253945.1). Lineage (NCBI taxonomy): Bacteria > Pseudomonadati > Pseudomonadota > Gammaproteobacteria > Pseudomonadales > Pseudomonadaceae > Pseudomonas > Pseudomonas sp. 2848. The sequence continues at coordinate 258,195 of NZ_QKZD01000005.1, read as the reverse complement.
CGCCTGGGCGCCGGCCTGACCGATATCCCCCATGCGCCGGACGCCGACCACAACTACGGCCAGGACTGGGCCTGGACCGAGACCGAGGACACCTTCGGCATGCTCCGCGGCGACTACGACTTCAACGACAACTGGAGCGGCTACCTGGCGGGGGGCGTCAAGCACACCCACGAGAACGGCTTCTACGGCACGCCGATCCTCACCGACGCGGCCAGCGGCGACGCCACCATCGGCGGCTCGAAGATCCCCCACAACGAGGACAACACCACCTTCATGGGCGGCATCAATGGCCGCTTCCATACAGGGCCGCTCAGCCATCAGCTGAATATCGGCGCGGCGAGCATCTGGACCCAGCAGGAGAACGCCTTCGTCTTCTACAACTCGCAGGCCACCAATATCTACCGCACCGACCCGTTGCCAAAACCGACCACGCCGACCTTCGTCGGCGGCAAGCTGGACGACCCCGGCGTGACCGGCAAGACTCGCAACCGCAGCATCGCGCTGTCCGACACCGTGGGCCTGTTCGATGACACCCTGCTGCTCACCGTGGGCGTGCGGCGCCAGCAATTGCGGGTGGAGGGCTACGCCTACGACGGGCCGGGCCCGGACCTGGGACGCAACGCCTTCTATGACGAGGCGGTCACCACGCCGGTGTACGGCATCGTCTACAAGCTCAACCCATCGGTCTCGCTGTATGCCAACCGTATCGAGGGCCTGGCCCAGGGCGCCACGGCATCAGGGCAGGTGATCAATGTCGGCGAGGTGTTCCCGCCGGCCAAGACCAAGCAGGTGGAGGCGGGGGTCAAGCTCGATTACCAGACCTTCGGCGCCAACCTGGCGGTGTTCCGCATCGAGCGGCCCACCGATGGCTTCGTCGACGGCAATGTGTTCGTCCAGGATGGCGAGCAGGTCAACAAGGGGCTTGAGCTCAGTGTGTTCGGCGAGCCGCTGCCGGGGCTGCGGTTGATGGCCGGTGGCACGCGCATGGACACCGAGCTGAAAAACACCCAGGGCGGCACGGCCGATGGCAACCACGCGGTAGGCGTGCCGACCTTCCAGCTCAATGCCAGTGTCGATTGGGATGTGCCGGGGCTGGAGGGCGTGGCGCTCAATGCGCGCATGCTGCGCACCGGCGGGCAGTACGCCAACCCGGCCAACACCCTGAGCCTGCCGACCTGGAACCGTTTCGACGTTGGCGCGCGCTATCGCTTCAAGGTGCAGGAAAAGGCGGTGACCCTGCGGGTCAACGTGGAGAACCTGACGGACAAGAACTACTGGGCGTCGGCCAATGGGGGGTATTTGACCCAGGGCGACCCGCGACTGGTGAAGTTCTCGGGGAGCATTGATTTCTGAGGTCTAGACGGTACGTGTGTCGGCTGTGCGGGCCTCATCGCCGGCAAGCCGGCTCCCACCCCGACAGCACCGCCCTCAAGCCAGGCGCCATCCCTGTGGGAGCCGGCTTGCCGGCGATGCGGCGTGTCAGCGGCGCCGTTCCCGCCGGCGAACGTGCTGCCTTACCAGAGCGCTACTGCCGCCGCGCCGATCACCCGGCCAAACACCGCCAGCGCCGTGTCCACGTCCGCTTCGCTGGTGTAGCGCCCGACGCTCAGGCGCACGCTGTTGCGCGCCTGGCGTTCGTCGAGGCCGAGGGCCAGCAGCACGTGGGACGCCGCATTGCTCGCCGAGTTGCACGCCGAAGTGCTCGACAGCGCCAGCTCGCCCGCCAGGGCCAGGCTGTTGAAGCCCTTGGCGTCGATGCACAGGTTGAGGGTGTGGGGAATGCGCTGCACCGCACAGCCGTTGAGCGTGACCCCGGGCATTGCCAGCAGGCCGTCGCGCAAGCGCCGGGCGAGTTGCTCCAGGCGCTGGTACTCCACCGCGCCGGGCTGGCCGGCCAGGGCGAAGGCGCTGCCCATGCCGACGATCTGGTGGGTGGCCAGGGTGCCAGAGCGCAGGCCGCGCTCATGGCCGCCGCCGTGCATCTGCGCACGCATCGCCGGGCGGGCGCGAGGGCCGACGTAGAGGGCACCGATGCCCTTGGGACCATAGACTTTGTGTGCCGAGAACGACATCAGGTCGACCGCCTGCTGCGCCAGGTCGATCCGAACCTTGCCCACGGCCTGCGCCGCGTCCACGTGCAAAAGCGCACCGTGTTCGCGGACGATTGCCCCGATAGCGGCAAAGTCGGTCACCGTGCCCAGTTCGTTGTTCACCGCCATCAGCGACACCAGGCCGGTGTCCGGGCGCAGCGCGGCCTGGACCGCTTGGGGCTGGATCAACCCTCGGGCATCCGGGGCCAGGCGGGTCACCGCCCAGCCCAGGCGCTCCAGTTCGGCGGCGGTGTCTAGGATGGCCTTGTGCTCAAGCTGGCTGGTGATCACATGCCCCGGCTGCGCGCAGCCCTGGGCGATGCCCTTGAGCGCGAGGTTGTTCGATTCGGTGGCGCCGGAGGTCCAGACCAGCTCGTCGGGCTGCGCGCCGACCTGCACGGCCACCTGATGGCGGGAATGCTCGACGGCTTCGCGGGCCGCCTGGCCGTGGGAATGGCCGCTGGAGGCGGGGTTGCCGAAGTTTGACTCACGGCCCAGGCAGGTGAGCATGGCGGCGATGACCTGGTCATCGACCGGCGTGGTGGCGGCGTAATCGAAGTAGAGCGGGGTGCTGGGCATGATCAAGGGCGGGTCCGTGCGTGGACGCCGCCTGTCGGCATCCATGGACTCATGCTAGGGAAATGGCGATATGAATGTTTTCCAATTTTTCCAGCTTGTGGGGCTTTCAGGAAAAACTTCTACTCGCTATTTGCTTGGATGTAGAAATATTTTCTTGGCGTATCAAAGCCACTGCCATGGCGCCTGTTTGGTAACCATCACCAGCACGATCAGGAACATCCCGGCAAACCCCACCACCCCCATACACAGCCATGGGCGATACAGCCGCTGGTAGGTCTGGCCCAGTGCCGCGCCGCTGTCGGCTGCCTGGGCGGCGAGGCGCTGCATGCGCGTCTGCAACAGCAGCACAGGCAGCCATAGGGCGCCGACCGCGAAGAAGATCAGCAGCGCGGCGCGTAGCCAGTCGGCGGACCACGGCATGCCGCCCATGCTGACCATGGCGTAGCCGGTCAGCAGTTGCAGTACGCCCGCCGGCGTGGTGATCCAGGCGTCGAAGCGCACCACCATCCGCGCCACAGCGGCGATCACCCGCGGATCGCCGCTGCGATTGGCGGCAATCAGGTACAGGTACGAGCCCATGCCGAAGCCGAAGAGAAATACCGCGGCGATGATGTGCAGGTACTTGAGCAGCAGGTAGCTCATCTCAGGCGCGCCTGCGCTGCAAGCCGACGCTGTAGCGCACCTTGTCCGGCTCGCCGATGGCCGCCAGGTACTGTTCGACGCTGATCTCGCCGACGCAGGGGCGGGCGCCCGGTTCAGGCTGGTAGCCTGCGACGACCCTGGCCATCAGCGCCACCGCCGCGCAGCTGGGAATCTCCGGGCCCTTGTCGTCGCTGGCGCTGACCTGGGCCTGCAGGCGCAGTGGCTGCCCTTGCGGGTCCAGCCCGCGGACATCCAGGTACATCGCGCTCTTGCCATCGCCCCAGCGTTCGAAACGGCTGCCCAGCCGATGCAGGCGTCGCGCCCAGGGCAGCGGGTCGCGCACAAGGCCCAGCTTGACCAGCCGCGCCAGTGTCGCGTTGGCCAGGCCACCAAGCATCAGCCCGGAGCCGGCCTTGAATGCCAGGTCACGGGCGCCATAGCGTTCGGCGAAGATGTCCATGTCCGGCACGTCGACGTTGTGCAGCAGGCGCCAGCCCAGGCCCGGCAGATGGCGCAGCTGCAGGCCGAGCCAACCGTCGACGCTGCACGGGCGGCCGTCGCGCCACTGGCGGATGGGCCGACCGGCATAGGCCAGCACGCCTTCGATGGTGGACAGGCCGGGCATCTTCGCCGAGGACGAAATGCCGTGCTCGATGCGGTCGATGCGGCTGAAGAGGTGGCGCTGTTCGTCGAGAATCGCCGACGACAGGCTGGGCACCGAGCTGCAGCCGCTGAGCAGGGTGACCTGGGCCTGGCGCGCGCGCTCGTCCAACTGGGCGATGCCATTGACAAACAGCCGGCAGTCGGACAGGTCGCAATAGTGGCTGCCGGCTTCGATGCAGGCTTCGGCCACGCGGTAGGGCTGGCCCTGGAAGGGGCCGCCGGTGTGGATCACCCAGTCGATACGCAGGTCGCGTAGGGCTTGGGCGAAGCCTGGGGCCATGGCGTCGCCGTACCAGCTTTCGCTGCCGTTCAACCGTGCGGCCAGTTGCGAGAGGCTGTCGGCATTGCGGCCGGCGATCACCAGTTGCACGGCGGACATCTGGTTCAGGTGGCGGCAGATGATACGGCCGAAGTTGCCGTAGGCGCCGATCACCAGGATTCGGGGAGACATGCTGGGGTCCTTGTGCATGTGTCGAGGAACGCGATGGGCTGCAAAGCAGCCCCGGTGTGGTCAGGCGTCGTAGCCGAGGTTCGGCGCCAGCCAGCGCTCGCTCACGGCAATGTCCTGGCCCTTGCGTGCGCTGTACTGCTCGATCTGGTCCTTGTCGACCTTGCCCACGGCGAAGTACTGCGCCTGCGGGTGGGCGAAGTACCAGCCGCTGACCGCCGCCGCCGGGAACATGGCGAAGTGCTCGGTGAGGAACACGCCGCTGGGGCCGGTCTCGCCGATCGCGGTGCCGTCGAGCAGGCGGAACAGGGTTTCCTTCTCGGTGTGGTCCGGACAGGCCGGGTAGCCAGGCGCCGGGCGGATGCCGCTGTACTGCTCCTTGATCAGCGCCTCGTTGTCCAGGTGCTCGTCCTTGGCATAGCCCCAGTGCTCCTTGCGCACCTGTTCGTGCAGCCACTCGGCGCAGGCCTCGGCCAGGCGGTCGGCCAGGGCCTTGACCATGATCGAGCTGTAGTCGTCGCCCTTGTCCTGATAGGCCTTGGCCACTTCCTCGGCGCCGATGCCGGCGGTGGTGATGAAGCCGCCGACATAGTCGGTCACGCCGCTGGCCTTGGGCGCGACGAAGTCGGCCAGCGACCAGTTCGGCTTGCCGTCGGGCTTGATGGTCTGCTGACGCAGGTGGTGCAGGGTGGCCAGGGTCTCGCCGGCGTCACCGTACACCTCGATATCGTCATCAGCCACCTGGTTGGCCGGCCAGAAGCCGAACACCGCGCGGGCGCTGATCAGTTGCTCGTCGATCAGCTTGTCGAGCATCTCGCGGGCGTCCTTGTACAGCGCCGTGGCGGCTTCGCCGACCACTTCGTCGGTGAGGATGCGCGGGAACTTGCCGGCCAGGTCCCAGGAAATGAAGAACGGCGTCCAGTCGATGTACTCGGCCAGGGTGCGCAGGTCGATGTTCTCCAGCACCTTGACGCCGGTGAAGGCGGGCACCGCGGCCTGGTAGGCGGCCCAGTCGTACTGCGGCTTGGCGGCGATGGCCTGGGCGTAGCTCAGGCGCTCGGTGCGGGCGCTGCGGTTGGCGGTGCGCTCACGCACCTCGACGTATTCCTGGCGGGTCTTCTCGACGAAACCGCTCTTGAGTTCCTTGGACAGCAGCTGCGTGGCCACGCCCACCGCGCGCGAGGCGTCGGTGACGTAGATCACCGCATCGTTGGAGTACTTGGGTTCGATCTTCACCGCCGTGTGCGCCTTGGAGGTGGTCGCGCCGCCGATCATCAGCGGCAGGTGGAAGTCCTGGCGCTGCATCTCGCGGGCGACATGGACCATCTCGTCCAGCGACGGGGTGATCAGCCCGGACAGGCCGATGATGTCGCACTTCTGCTCGCGGGCGGTCTGCAGGATCTTCTCCGCCGGGACCATCACGCCCATGTCGACGATGTCGTAGCCGTTGCAACCGAGCACCACGCCGACGATGTTCTTGCCGATGTCGTGCACGTCGCCCTTGACCGTGGCCATGAGGATCTTGCCCTTGGCTTCGGGCTTGTCGCCTTTCTCGGCCTCGATGAACGGGATCAGGTGGGCCACGGCCTGTTTCATCACGCGGGCGGACTTCACCACCTGGGGCAGGAACATCTTGCCGGCGCCGAACAGGTCGCCGACCACGTTCATGCCGCTCATCAGCGGGCCTTCGATGACTTCGATGGGGCGCGCCGACTGCTGGCGGCACTCTTCGGTGTCTTCGACGATGTAGGCGGTGATGCCCTTGACCAGCGCATGCTCGAGGCGCTTGTCGACCGGCATCGAGCGCCATTCTTCGTTTTCCACTTCCTTGGTGGCGCCACCGCCCTTGTAGTCATCGGCGATGGCCAGCAGGGCGTCGGTGCCGTGCGGGGTGCGGTTGAGCACCACGTCCTCGACCTTTTCGCGCAGGGCGGCGGGGATCTCGTCGTAGATCTCCAGCTGGCCGGCGTTGACGATACCCATGGTCAGGCCGTTCTTGATCGCGTGGTAGAGGAACACCGAGTGGATCGCCTCGCGCACCGGGTTGTTGCCACGGAACGAGAACGACACGTTGGACACGCCGCCCGAGCTCAGGGCATAGGGCAGGTGGTCGCGGATGTAGGCGCAGGCCTCGATGAAGTCGACGGCGTAGTTGTTGTGCTCCTCGATGCCGGTGGCGACGGCGAAGATGTTCGGGTCGAAGATGATGTCTTCGGGCGGGAAGCCGACTTCGTTGACCAGGATGTCGTAGCTGCGCTGGCAGATCTCGCGCTTGCGCGCGGCGGTGTCGGCCTGGCCGACCTCGTCGAAGGCCATCACCACCACGGCGGCGCCGTAGCGCTTGCACAGGCGGGCATGGTGCTTGAACTGCTCGACGCCTTCCTTCATGGAGATGGAGTTGACGATGCCCTTGCCCTGGATGCACTTCAGGCCCGCCTCGATCACCTCCCACTTGGAGGAGTCGATCATGATCGGCACCCGGGAGATGTCCGGCTCGCCGGCGATCAGGTTGAGGAAGCGGACCATGGCGGCCTGGGAGTCGAGCATCCCTTCGTCCATGTTGATGTCGATCACCTGGGCGCCGGCCTCGACCTGCTGCAGGGCGACTTCCAGCGCCTCGGTGTAGTTTTCCTCGCGGATCAGCCGGGCGAACTTGGCGGAACCGGTGATGTTGGTGCGCTCGCCGACGTTGACGAACAGCGACTGGCGATCGATGGTGAACGGCTCGAGGCCCGACAGGCGGCAGGCCTTGGGGATGTCCGGGATCGCCCGTGGTTTGTACTTGGCCACGGCCTCGGCGATGGCCTGGATGTGCGGCGGGGTGGTGCCGCAGCAGCCGCCGATGATGTTGAGGAAGCCGCTGGCGGCGAACTCCTCGACCACCGCGGCCATCTCGGCCGGGGTCTCATCGTACTCGCCGAAGGCGTTGGGCAGGCCGGCGTTGGGGTGGGCGGAGACGTGGGTGCCGGCCTTGGTCGACAGCTCTTCGAGGTACGGGCGCAGGTCCTTGGCGCCGAGGGCGCAGTTCAGGCCCACGGAAATCGGGTTGGCGTGGCGTACCGAGTTCCAGAACGCCTCGGTGGTCTGGCCCGACAGGGTGCGGCCGGAGGCGTCGGTGATGGTGCCGGAGATCATGATCGGCAGTTCGATGCCGTCGTCCTCGAACACCTGCTGCACGGCGAAGATCGCCGCCTTGGCGTTGAGGGTGTCGAAGATGGTCTCGATCAGGATCAGGTCGGCGCCGCCCTCGATCAGGCCACGGGTGGCCTCGATGTAGTTTTCCACCAGCTCGTCGAAGGTGACGTTGCGGTAGCCGGGGTCGTTGACGTCCGGGGAGATCGAGCAGGTGCGACTGGTAGGACCGAGCACGCCGGCGACGAAGCGTGGCTTGTCCGGGGTCTCCAGGGTCTTGGCGTCGGCCACCTGGCGGGCGATGCGCGCGCCTTCGACGTTGAGCTCGTAGACCAGTGCCTCCATGCCGTAGTCGGCCTGGGAAATCTGCGTGGCGTTGAAGGTGTTGGTCTCGAGAATATCGGCGCCGGCGTCCAGGTAGGCTTTCTCGATCGCGGCGATCACATCGGGGCGGCTGAGCAGCAAAAGATCGTTGTTGCCTTTGACATCGCTTGGCCAATCGGCAAAGCGCGTGCCACGATAGTCGTGTTCCTCGAGGCGGTAACTCTGGATCATAGTACCCATGCCGCCGTCGAGGATCAGGATGCGCTCTTTGAGTGCGTTCTGGAGTGCTTGTAAACGAGCGCTGCGGTCGGACATAGGACTACCTGGTCGGGCAAATAACAGAAGGTGCCGAATAATAACAAAGCTGCACGGATTTTAGGCGTATCGCCCATTCGCATGAATTTCCCTCATGTTAGCGCGACGCCCCCAACACCTCAGGACCCGCCAGGCACATCGTGATGGCTTCAAGTAACCAGGACATTCGGCACATGCTGCATCGCATACTTGCCAGCGCCTTCGCCTTGCTCATCAGTGGCGCGGCGTTCGGGCAGGCCCCCCAATCGAGCCCTACGATTTCATACACCCGGGATATCCAACCGATCTTCACCGAGAAGTGCGTGGCCTGCCACGCCTGTAACGATGCTGCCTGCCAGCTCAACCTGGGCAGCGCCGAGGGCGCCGAGCGCGGCGCCTCGAAGGTGCCGGTCTACCAGGGCGAGCGCAGCCAGGCGGTACCCACCACGCGGCTGTTCTACGATGCCCGCGACGAAGCGGGCTGGCGCAAGCAGGGCTTCTACTCGGTGCTGGACAAGCAGGGCAGCCAGGCGGCGCTGATGGCGCGCATGCTCGAACTGGGCCACAAGACTCCGCTCACGCCCAACGCCAAGCTGCCCGAAGAGATCGTGCTGGGGCTCAACCGCAACAACATGTGCCCGTTGCCGCATGAATTCGACGCCTATGCCGGCGCCCATCCCAAGGAGGGCATGCCGCTGGCGGTCACCGGGCTGACCGACCAGGAGTACCAGACCCTGCAGCGCTGGCTGAGCGCTGGCGCGCCGGTGGAAAAGACCCCTATCCAGCCCAGCGCCGCAGAGGCGAAGCAGATCGCCGACTGGGAAGAACTGCTCAATCGCCCCGGTTCGACCGAGGCGCTGGTCGGCCGTTGGCTGTACGAGCACCTGTTCCTCGCGCACATCCATTTCGTCGGCGGTGAGCAGGGCCATTTCTTCCAGTGGGTGCGCTCGCGCACGCCGAGTGGCCAGCCGGTGGACCTGATCGCCACCCGCCGCCCCAACGACCCGCCGGGCACCGATTTCTACTATCGGTTGATCCCGGTGCAGGGCGTGATCGTGCACAAGACCCACATCACCTACCCGATGGGGCCGCAGAAGCTCAAGCGGGTCAAGCAGCTGTTCTACAGCGGCGACTGGCACGCCAGCGCACTGCCGGGCTATGGGCCGCGGCACCGGTCCAACCCGTTCGAGACCTTCGAGGCGATCCCGGCGGTGGCCCGCTACCAGTTCATGCTGGACAACGCCGAGTACTTCGTCCGTACCTTCATCCGTGGCCCGGTGTGCCGCGGGCAAATCGCCACCGACGTGATCCGCGACAACTTCTGGGCGCTGTTCCAGGAGCCGGCCCACGACCTGTACATCACCGACGCCCAGTACCGTGGCGAAGCTACGCCGCTGCTGGCCATGCCAGGGCAGATCGACGACGTGGGCAGCGTGCTGAGCCTGTGGCACGCCTACCGCGACAAGCGCAACGAGTACGAAGCCCTGCGCCGTGAAGCCTATGCCGAACAGCCGGCGCCAAGCTGGTCGACGCTGTGGGCGGGCAACGACAACGCGTTGCTGAGCATCTTCCGCCACTTCGACAGCGCCTCGGTGACCAAGGGCCTGATCGGTGACGTGCCGCTGACCATGTGGTTGTTCGACTACCCGCTGTTCGAGCGCACCTACTATCAGTTGGCGGTGAACTTCGACGTGTTCGGCAACGTCTCGCACCAGTTGCAGACGCGGCTGTACTTCGACCTGATCCGCAACGGCGCCGAGGTCAACTTCCTGCGCCTGATGCCTGCGGGCAAGCGCGGCGAGATCCTCGGCGACTGGTACCAGAATAGCGGCAAGGTGAAGATGTGGATGGACTACGAGGACATCGACACCAGCACTCCGAGCGCGCTGAAACTGGACAAGCACGATCCCAAGCGCGACTTCGGCCTCAAGCTGCTGCAACGCACCGGCAGCCTGAACGCCGCGCCGGACCCGATCAACCGCTGCCAGGGCGCCTATTGCTCGCGGCCCGGCCTGTCCGCGGAGTTCCGTGACGCCGAGCAGTCGCTGAGCCGCCTGGTGTCGCGCCCGGCGGCGGGGCTCAAGGTGATCGGCCAACTGCCCGAGGCGAGCATGCTGCGCATCGAAGGGCAGGGCGGCCAGCGCCAGGTCTACAGCCTGCTGCGCAACCGCGCGCACAGCAACGTGGCGTTCCTGCTTGGCGAGGCCTACCGCTACCAGCCGGGCCTGGACACCCTGACCTTGTATCCGGGCGTGCTCAGCAGCTACCCCAACTTCATCTTCAATATCCCGACGGCCGATGTGCCGGAGTTCGTCGAAGATATGGAGGCGGCGCGTGACGACACCGACAAGTTCGAACGCATCGTCATGCGCTGGGGCGTGCGCCGCAGCCATCCTGAGTTCTGGCACTACTTCCATGACCTGAACAGCTACATCAAGCAGACCCAGCCGGTGGAGGCCGGGGTGCTGGACATGAACCGCTACGAGAACCTCTGATCGGTTGGCCGGGACTTTCCCGGCATCCTGCGGTCGGAATCGGTAGGTAGGCCCTGGGCTGCTCTGCAGCCCATCGCCAGCAAGCCGGCTCCCACAGAAGTGCGCGAACCCTGTGGAGCCGGCTTACCGGGCCTCAATGCACCGCCGATCACAGGGTATTTCATGCTGTATTCGCTTCAGGCTCTCCGGGCATTCGCCGCCTGGCTGGTGGTCTGCCACCACTTCCGGCAGATCTTCTTCGACTTCCACGCCACCGGCCCCATCGGCCAACTGCTCGCTGATCGCGGCGCGGTGGGGGTGGACATCTTCTTCGTCATCAGTGGCCTGGTGATCTACCTGTCGACCCGCGACAAGGCCATCGCCCCCGGGCAGTTCCTGCTCAACCGTGCCTTGCGCATCGTGCCCGCCTATTGGTTCTACACCCTGCTCATGGCCGTGCTGATGCTGGCGGCCAGCTGCTGGATGCCGCACCAGGTGTTCGAGTGGCAGCACCTGCTGCTGTCGCTGCTATTCATTCCGGCGGAAAACCCCGGTGGCTACGGGTTGTATCCGACGCTCAATGTCGGCTGGACGCTGAACTTCGAGATGTTTTTCTACCTGCTGTTCGGCCTGGCCTTCCTGGTGCGCCAGCGTCATCACCTGTTGTTGGTGACGGCGGCATTGCTGCTGGTAAGCGAAGTGCTGGGGCGCCTGGGTGTGCTCAGCCGTTTCTACAACAACGACATCGTCTACGAGTTCCTGCTGGGCATCGGCCTGGGCGTGCTGTACCGCCGCGGGCTGATCCGCGAAGGCCTGTGGTTGCCGCTGGGGCTGCTCGGCCTGGCAGGGTTCGCGCTCTATCACCTCGACGCTTCGCAGCGCCTGTTGCACTGGGGCCTGCCGAGCGCGCTGGTGGTGCTGGCGTTCATTGCCCTGGAGCCGTACTTCAAGGGTAACCAGGTGCTCAAGGCGCTCGGCGACTGTTCCTATTCGGTGTACCTGGTGCATGTGCTGGTGCTGTACGGCGGCCTGTTCATCAGCGAGTGGTTGCGCCTGAACCCTTACCTAGTGTTCGCCTTGTGCGTGCCGTCAATCGGACTAATGTCGTGGCTCAGCTACCAATGGCTGGAACGTGGCCTGTATTGGCGGCTCAAGGGCTGGTTGGCCGCCGGTGCGGCGCGGGAACCGGCGTTGGCGCTATCCCGAGTCAAATGCTAGGACTTTGTTACCCGGCCGGGTTGGCGTACACTGCCGGCAAGTCTGTGAGGAACTTCCATGAGCGCTATAACCATTACCGACGCCGCCCATGATTACCTGGCCGATCTGCTCTCCAAGCAGAACACGCCTGGCATCGGCATCCGTATTTTCATTACCCAGCCGGGCACTACCTACGCCGAGACCTGCATTGCCTACTGCAAGCCGGGCGAGGAGAAGCCCGACGACCAGCCGGTGGGCCTGAAGAGCTTCACCGCCTACCTCGATGCGGTCAGCGTGCCGTTTCTCGAGGACGCGCTGGTCGACTACGCCACCGACCGCATGGGCGGCCAGCTGACCATCAAGGCGCCGAACGCCAAGGTGCCGATGGTCAACGAGGACAGCCCGATCAACGAGCGCATCAACTACTACCTGCAGACCGAGATCAACCCGGGCCTGGCCAGCCACGGCGGCGCCGTGAGCCTGGTGGACGTGGTCGACGACGGCATCGCCGTGCTGCAGTTCGGCGGTGGTTGCCAGGGCTGCGGCCAGGCCGACGTGACGCTGAAGGAAGGCATCGAGCGCACCCTGCTCGAGCGTATTCCCGAGCTCAAGGGCGTGCGTGACGTGACTGACCACAGCCAGAAGGAAAACGCGTACTACTGATCGCCAGTGGTGACGCCATCGCGGGGCAAGCCCGCCCCACGCCTGGCAGCAGCTGCATCCAGGCGTGGGGCGGGCTTGCCCCGCGATGTTTTTCAGGCTTTGTGCATTGATCCTTAGCAACAAAGTGTTACGGATTCAACCCCTGCGACAACCGGTCGCGCCCCGTAAACAAAGGGCTGCAGCCCGATCAGCCGGATGTCGGGTGGATGGTGCGGGGGTGGCGTGACAGAATGCCCCGGTTTTCTGGCCGGCCCATCCCAGGGGTCGGCACCTTCCCTGTAAAGGATGGTTCCATGAATGATCTGTTGACCCGGCGCGCGGTTGTCGCCGGGATGGGCGTACTGGGGCTTGGCCTGCTGGCGGGCTGCAGCCCGGCCAGGGGCCTGGACTTCAAGTACGGCAAGAACATGAGCAACGAGATCCTCGGGCGCAAGTTCAAGCTCAAGGACCCGCAAGGCAACGAGCGCACCTTGTCGAGCTTCTACGGCTCGATGCCGATGATCTTCTTCGGCTTCACCCAGTGCCCGGCCGTCTGCCCGACCGCCATGGCGCGTGTGGCGCAGATCCGCAAGATCCTGCGTGGCCGCGACCGCGACCTGTTCCAGCCGGTGTTCATCACCCTGGACCCGGAGCGCGACACCCCCGAGGTGCTCGATGCCTACGTCAAGGCCTTCGACCCGTCGATCGTCGCCCTGACCGGCACCCCCGAGGAAATCGACGCGGTGGCCCGTGAATTCAAGGTGTTCTACGAGAAGGTCCCGGCCGGCGATACCTACACCATCTCTCACTCGTCCACCAGCTACGTCTACGATACCCGTGGCACCCTGCGCCTGAGCCTGGGCCATTCCCTGAACGCCAAGGAATGCGCTGAAGACCTGGTCACCCTGATGGAGATCTGCTGAATGTCGATGCAACCGATCAAGCGCGGCCTGGCCGCCCTGGCACTGATGAGCCTGGCCCTGCCGGCCCTGGCCCAGACCACCGTAAGCGACGCCTGGGTACGCGCCAGCGTGCCGCACCAGCATGCCACCGGGGCCTTCATGACCCTGACCGCCAGCAGCGACAGCAAGCTGGTCAGCGTCGCCTCGCCCGTGGCCAAGACCGTGCAGGTGCACGAGATGACCATGAACGGCGACGTGATGGGCATGCGTGAAGTGAAGGCGGTCGAGTTGCCGGCCGGCAAGGCGGTGAAGCTGGACCCGAACGGCTTCCACGTGATGTTGATGGGCCTGAACCAGCAGGTGAAGGAGGGTGAGCAGGTGCCGCTGACCCTGACCATCGAGGATGCCAAGGGCGCGAAGGAAACCCTGCAGGTACAGGCTCCGGTGCATGCGCTCAACGCCGAGGCCGGCGCTGGCCACGACCATATGCACATGAACCACTGATGCAGCACCCATCGCGGGCGATGCGGCGCTCCGACGAGCCTGCTCCCCGCGATGGTTGTCAGCGGTCAGCTACGAAAACGTGGCAGCGGCCGTTCGATGTTCAGCGAGGTCAGCGTCTTGCGCACCTGGGCGTCTTCGGCCTCGAGTGCCTTGAGGCTGGCGCGGATCTTGCCGGCGGCGGGCACGTCGCCCTGGCGGTCGATCCAGTCGGCGATCTCCTTGCAGGCACTGCTCAGGCAGGCCTGGCGCTGGCTCATCAGCGACAGGAGCGTGGTGATTTCTCGTTCGGACATGGCGGGTTCCTCCGTTCAGCCTTGTGAGTGTAGCAGCGGCTGCAGCCGACGGTGTCAGCCGCGCAGATAGCGCAAATAGCCCAGGCTCAGCGCGCAGATGGCCAGCGTGATCAGCAGCAACCCAGGCGCCAGCATCTGCAGCATGCCGACCAGTATCAGCCCCGCGCCGATCTGCAGGTAATACAACAGGCCGAACACGGCTGCCGCGGTACCCCGGCAATCGGCGTAGGCCACCAGTGCCGAGCCGAGCAGCAAGGGGATGGCCATGGCGAACGCGACCATTACCAGGGCCATTGGCGCGACGATCCACGGTGATTCACCGATCGCCGTCATGCCCAGCGCGCCGAGCACGAGCAGCAGCGCGGCACCCTTCATCAGGGTGGCGGCCGCGACTGCGCGCCCCAGCAGCAGGGCATTGAGCCTGGCGCCAGCCAGCGAGCCGAGGGCCAGGGCCACGCCCGAATAGCCCATCCACTGTGCCTGCCCCAGGCGTTCGAAGACGAACGGCGCCAGGCTGTACCAGGCGAACACGGCGATATTGAACAAGGCCACCAGCGCACTGGCCAGCAGCACCCGGGGGGCCGCCAGCAGGCGCATCAGCACCTGGCGCAACGGTGTCAGTGCGGGCGCGGCGGCCTGGGTCTCGGGCATCGCCTGCCAGCCCCAGGCCAGCAATGCCGATGCCAGGATCAGCTGTGCGGCCAGCACGCCGCGATAGCCGAACGCCTGGTCCAGCCAGCCGCCACCGAGCATGCCCAGTGCGGGGCTGATGGCCAGGCACGCGCCGATCAGGGAGAACACCCGGGCCAGTTCCGCGCCGTGGTAGCGGTCGCGCAATGCGGTCTGGGTCACCACCGAACCGACCGCGGCGGCGAAAGCGGCGACCATCCGCGCTCCCAGCAATTGGCTGAAATCGCTGGCCAGCAGTGCCGCCAGCGCCGCCAGGGCGTACAGCGCAAGGCCCGCGAGCATGGTCGGCCGCCGGCCCTTGATATCGCACAACCGACCCCAGAACAGCACACCGACCGCGAAGGCGACGAAGTACAACGACAGGGTCAACGAGGCATCCGCAGCGGAAACCGCGAAGCCTTCGGCCAGCGATACGAGTGCCGGGCTGTAAAGGGTTTCGGCTATTTGCGGGAACATGAGCATGGCAGTGGTGAAAGCCAGCCACCAACGATTTTGCATGGGCTTGTCCTCTGCAGTTGATCGGAGGCCCATGGTAGGGTTGGCAAGCTGTGATCCATTATCGTGATCAGGCCATAAAATCAATGAAACAGGACAAGCTGCAATGGCATGGCTCGCACCCGATAGCGCTTTTGACCCGGACGCCCACTGCGCACCGGTGATCGGCATCTGCTCGGCCCTGGGCGACCATGATTCCGGCAACCACTGGCATGTCCGAGGCCAGGTGCTGTTCACCCGCCAGGGTTGCGTGCGCATCGATTCGCCGGGGCTGCTGTGCCTGTTGCCGCCGAGCCGCGCGGCGTGGATACCGGGCGGCCTGGCACACCGCGCGCGGATGCGCGAGACGGTGGATTACCGCTCGGTGTACCTGGATGCGACGGCGGCGGCGGGGCTGCCGGAGCAGGTGACGATCCTCGACGTCAACCCATTATTGCGCGAGTTGCTCGAGCGGATTGCCCAGGCACCCTTCGACAGCGACTGGCGGCATGGGGCCAATCATCATTTGCTGGGCTTGTGTCGTGCCGAACTGCAGAGCGCGCAGCGCCAGCCAATGCTGCTGCCGCTGCCGCGCGACCGACGCCTGGCGCGCCTGGTGGACGGCCTCGATCGCTTGCCGCCGGCGCTGGGCGAACTGGCACGGCAAGCCGGGGCCAGTGAAAAGACCATCGGCCGCCTGCTGCGTCGCGACACCGGGATGAGTTACCAGCAATGGCGCCAGCAGTGGCGGTTGCTGCGGGCGGTCGAGCGCCTGGCGCTGAACGTGCCGCTGGGGGAGATCGCCGATGAACTGGGCTTCGCCAGCGACAGCGCCTTCATCGCGTTCTTCCGCGGCATGACCGGGCTGACGCCGGGCGCCTGGAGTCGTGCCGCTACGCCGGGTTGAGGCAGGCCTGGCGATAGGCGCCCGGCGGCACGCCATAGGCCTGCTTGAACTGCCGGCTCAGATGGCTCTGGTCGGCAAAACCCAGGGTAAAGGCGACTTCGAGGACGGCTTGGCCGCGTTTGAGCAGTTCCCGGGCGCGTGCCAGGCGGCGCTGCTTGAGCCAGGCATGCGGCGGCAGGCCGGTGGCCTGGCGGAATACCCGGGCGAAGTGGAACGGCGAAAGGTTTACCGCAGCCGCCAAGGCCTCCAGCGACGGCGGATCGGCCAGCTGGCTCTCCAGCAGCTCGCGGGCGCGGGCCACGGCCAGCGGTTCGTTGCCGGGGGCGACGGGTTCGGCGCAATGGCCATGACGTTGCACCAGTGCCAGCACGGCCTGGCGCCAGGCGGTCTGTTGCTCCAGGACGCTGGCGCAGGATTCCGAAAGCCGGTGCAGGTGGCTGAACGTGGCGGCCAGGGCCGGGTCCTGGATCACGCTGTCCTTGAACCGGGGCAGGCCATGGCGGCCCAGTTCCAGTTCGTCGAGCACGCCGGTGACCCGTTCATGCTCGGGGTAGAACCCGCGGTAGCGCCAGCCAGCCTCGTGGGCGGTGGCGCCGGTATGCAGCTCGTCGGGGTTGATCAGCACCATGCTGCCCACCGGCGCCAGGTGCTCGCTGCCACGGTGCCAGAAGCGCTGGGCGCCGGACTCGATCACGGTGAACACATAGCCTTCGTGCACGTGCGGGGCGAAACGCTGCTGGATGTAGCGGGCGTGCAGCATCTCGACATCGCCCAGGGCGGGCGCCTGCCACAGGTGGGCCTGTTCGCGCAGGGGCGTGGTCATGCCAGCCAGCTGCGCAGGAGGAAGAAGATCAGCATGCTCGCCAGCATGCTCAGCAATACGCTGCGGGTCAACAGCACCAGGGCGATGGCCACCAGCGAACCGAGCAGGTAGGGGTTCAGCGGGCTCAGGTCGAGCTGGTGCCCGGGCAGGAAGATGATCGGCCCGCAGATCGCGGTGAGCATGCCGGGCACCGCAAAACCGAGGAACTGCCGCGCGTTGGAGCTCAGGCGCAGGGGTAGGCGCGGTTCGAGGAAGGCGTAGCGGTTGAGGAACACCACTGTGCCCATGGCGAAGATCAGCAGCCAGATCATGGGCGGCCTCCGGAGAACTTCTGGCAGACGAAACCGGCGGTCATGCCCAGCAGGCCGGCGGCGACCAGGGCGGTCTCCCAGTGCCAGTAACTGAACAGCACCGAGCAGAACAGCGACACCGCCACGCACACCACGGTCGGCAGGTTGCGCACCAGCGGCGCAATCAGTGCGACGAAAGTGGCGACGATGGAGAAGTCCAGGCCCAACTGATCCAGGTGCGGGATGTTCTGGCCGAGGACAATGCCGGCCAGGGTGAACAGGTTCCACGCCACATAGAACGTCAGGCCCACGCCCAGGGCGTACCAGCGGTTGAACTGCTGCTGGTCGTGGTGGCTGGTCAGGGCGAAGAACTCATCGGTGAGCAGGAAGCCCAGGCCCAGCCGCCAGCGAGTCGGCAGCCCCGACAGCACCGGGCGCATCGACAGCCCGTAGAGCAGGTGCTGGGAGGTCAGCAGCAGGGTGGTGAGCAGGATCGAGAACAGGTTGGCGCCCCCTTTGAGCAGGCCGATGGCCACCAGTTGCGCGGCACCGGCGAAGACGATGGCCGACAGGCCCTGGCCTTGCCAGGCGCTGAGGTTGGCTTCGATGGCCATGCTGCCTGCGAGCAGGCCCCAGGGGGCAACGGCCACGGACAGCGGCAGGATGGCGATGGCGCCGTGGAGGAACGCTTGGCGGGCGAGGGGTGGGCTGGGCATGGAAGCGGCAACGAATCGACAGGGCAGACAAGCATGCCAGACAGGTCAGAGGGTGGCTTGAACGATCTTGCTTTGTTGTCACCTTTGCTGGCCGCGTCAAAGGGCAAGCCCACAGGCTTGAGCAGCGGGCTTGCCCTTTACTTCAACGCAATTCGACCTGCGCGCACAGTCCGCCTTCGGCGCGGTTGCGCAAGGTCAGGCTGCCGCCCATGGCCTGGGTCAGCTGCTGGGCGATCGCCAGCCCCAGCCCGGTGCCGCCGGTGCTGCGGTTGCGCGAGCTTTCGACCCGGTAGAACGGCTTGAGCACGTCGTCGAGCTCCGCCTCGGGGATCCCG
Organism: Pseudomonas sp. 2848; assembly: GCF_003253945.1. Classification (NCBI taxonomy): domain Bacteria; kingdom Pseudomonadati; phylum Pseudomonadota; class Gammaproteobacteria; order Pseudomonadales; family Pseudomonadaceae; genus Pseudomonas; species Pseudomonas sp. 2848. Next base: position 239,776 of record NZ_QKZD01000005.1, on the reverse strand, counting down.
GGGCCATCGTCGAGCACGCGGATCAGCGTCACGCCGTTCTCGCAGCCGACTTCCAGCTGCGCGGCGCCGGAAAACTTCAGAGCATTGTCCACCAGGTTCACCAGCACCCGGCGCAAGGCGTGGGGACGGGTTTCCAGGGTAGCCTGGGCGCTGCCGCTGCGATTCACCTGCGCGCCGCTGTCCTGGTAGTCGAACACCAGGCTGTCGAGAAAGGCGTCGAGGTTGACCCGGCACGGCGCCTCGGTGCCGCTGTCCATGCTGCGGGCATAGGCCACGCCCTCGCGCACCAGGTGCTCCATGGCGTCGAGGTCGTGCCACAGCTTGTCCTTTTCCAGCCCGTCGTCCATCTGTTCGACCCGCAGCTTCATGCGCGTGATCGGCGTCTGCAGGTCGTGGGAGATGGCGGCCAGCAATTGCATGCGCTCCTTGAGGTAGGCGGCGATGCGCGCCTGCAGCGCATTGAAGGCCACGGCGGCGTAGCGCACCTCGCGCGGGCCGCTTTCGTCGAGCAACGGACCGGGGCTGTTCGGGTCAAGGTCGTCCACGGCCTGGACCAGCCGGGTCAGCGGGCCGATGGCCAGGCGCACGGCGAGCCAGGTGCAGGCCAGCAGCACCGCCAGCTGGATCAGCAGCACCACCGGCAGCCAGGTGGCCACCGGCACCGGGGCCGGGGTGACGTCGATGGTCAGCGGCGCGCCGTCGGCCAGGCGTAGGTGGGCCTGGAAGTGCGCATTGGGGCCGGGGATTTCCTGGAAGGTCAGGCGGTAGCGGTCGCCGATGGCCTTGACGATCGAGTCGGCGGCCATCGGCGGGTTCTCGCTCGGCATGGCTTCGCCGGACAGCCCCTCGTCCAGTCGGTAGCGGTAGGTGCGCCGTTCCAGGCGCGACAGCCAGGCCGGGCGCTCGGCGGCGGGCAGGCGGTCGAGGATGGCGACCGAGGTCGACACGTCCAGCTCCAGGTTGCTGAGCATCATCGAGCGGCTACTGACATAGCGCTCGTACGCCTGCAGGCTGAAGGACAGGCCATAGGCCAGCACCAATCCTGTAAAGAAGATCAGCGCCAGGCGCGAGGCCAGGGTGCGTGGCCACTTCATGCCGGTGACTCCAGCAGCTGCACCGGCAGCGAAAACACATAGCCTTCGCTGCGCACGGTCTTGATGCAGGTGGGCTCGCGGGCGTCGTCGCCCAGGCGTTGGCGCAGGCGGCTGACCAGCAGGTCGATGGAGCGGTCGAAGATGTCCGCCTCGCGGCCCTGGGTCAGGTTGAGCAGCTGTTCACGGCTGAGCACCCGCTGCGGGTGGTCGAGGAATACCCGCAGCAGGCGGTACTCGGCGCCGGACAGCGCCACCAGGGTGCCTTCGCTGTCGAGCAGGTGGCGGGCGGTGGTGTCCAGGCGCCAGGGACCGAAGGCGATCAGGCGACCGCTTTCGCTGATGGTCAGGTTGGGCGGCAGCATGCGTGTGCGGCGCAGCACGGCGTTGATCCGCGCCAGCAGCTCGCGGGCGGAGAACGGCTTGGTCAGGTAATCGTCGGCGCCCATTTCCAGGCCGATGATGCGGTCGGTCTCGTCGTTGCGCGCGGTCAGCATCAGCACCGGCGTGTTGCGGTGCTTGCCGGCGCGCAGTTCGCGGCACAGCAGCAGACCGTCGTCGCCGGGCATCATGATGTCGAGGACGATCAGGTCGACCGTGTTGTTTTCCAGGAAGGCGCGCATCTGCCGGCCATCGGCGACGATGCTGGTGCGCAGGCCGTTCTTCTTCAGGTAGTTGCCGACCAGTTCGCGGATTTCGCGGTCGTCGTCGACGACCAGAATGTGATCGACATGCTCCATCGGGGTGTCCTTGTAGGTGAGGGTTGGGCGCAGTGTACCGAGCGAATCCGGGCTTGCCTGCCACGCTTTGTATTGCAGTGTATCTGGCGCTGCCGTGGATACAGGAGGAAGCACGTCACAGCCTGGGCGGACACAAGCGGGATACCTGGCGGGAGTGAAATGGCCTTACCGGGGAGCGACGCCTCCCCAATGCCAAGACCTCGCATCAGGAGAACCACCATGACTATCAAGACCCTCGCCAGCGCCGCCCTGTTCGCCGCCCTCGGCCTCGGCGCCATCACCGCCCAGGCCAGCAGCACTTCGCTCAACGAGGCCAGCGTGATGCAGTACCGCTACGGCGACAAGCTGGATGTGAAAAAGGTGCTGTCGGTGAAGGATGATCGCAGCAACACCTGTGGCGTGGTCAACACGCGCATGGACTACCTCGACTCCCAGGGCAAGCCGCAAAGCGTCGAGTACCGCTCCTACGCCACCAGTGGCTGCCATGACAACTGAGGCGCGCGGCAAGCGCCGCCTGCTCAAGGCCGGCGGCGTGGCCCTGGCCCTGCTCGGGCTGGGCCTGGCCGGCCACCTGCTGGCCCGCGACAGCTATGGCACCATGCCTTCGCTGGCCGGGGCCGAGCAGTGGCTCAACTCGCCGCCGCTGGACGGCCCGGCCCTCAAGGGCAAGGTGGTGCTGGTGGATTTCTGGACCTACGACTGCATCAACTGCCGGCGCAGCCTGCCGCATGTCAACGACTGGGCGCGGCGCTACAGCGCGCAGGGGCTGGTGGTGGTCGGGGTGCACACGCCGGAGTACGACTACGAGCATGACATCGACAGTGTTCGGGCGCAGGTGCAGCAACTGGGCATCGCCTATCCGGTGGCGGTGGATAACGGCTATCGGATCTGGAACGCCTGGGGCAACCAGTTCTGGCCGGCGCACTACTTCGTCGACCGCAAGGGGCAGGTGCGCCATGTGCACTTTGGCGAAGGCGATTATGCGGGGCAGGAGCGGGTGATCCAGGCATTGCTCGATGAGCAGGGCTGATCCTTTGTCCGTTCCGGCCCTATCGCGGGGCAAGCCCGCTCCCACGACCGCCGACTGGCAACCTGCGTGGGAGCGGGCTTGCCCCGCGATAGGGCCCGCCCAGGCAACATCATTCGCCGAGCCGCTGCTCCCGCGACGGCGGATAGCCGAAGTACGCCGCATAGCACTTGCTGAAATGCGATACCGAAACGAAGCCGCAGGCCACCGCCACCTCCATCACCGACAGGTCCGAATACTGCAATAGCCGCCGGCTCTTGGTGATGCGCAGTTCCATGTAGTAGCGCCTGGGCGAGGTACCCAGCTGGGCCTGGAACAAACGGTCGATCTGCCGCCGCGAGCGACCGGAGTAGGCGGCCAGCTGGTCGAGGCTCAGGGTTTCCTCGAGGTTGTTCTCCATCAGTTCGACGATGGTGCGCAGGTGCAGGCTCATGGATTTCTTCGCCCCGGGCCCGACCTGGCGATAGCGCGCGCCGGAGAACGACAGGATCTCTTCCACGCCTTCGGCCAGGGCATCGCCGTACAGGCGCCGTACCAGGCCGAGCATCAGCTCCATGGCGCCATTGGGGCTGGCGGCGCTCAGGCGATCGCGGTCCAGGGTGAAGCTGGCCGGGGTGATGCGCGTCTGCGGGCTGATCTCGGCCAGGCTGGCGCGCTGCTCGGGGTGCACGCTGCAGCCGTAGTCGTCGAGCACCCCGGCGCGGCCGAGGAACCAGGCGCCGTTCCACAGCCCGCCGAGGGTCATGCCGTGGCTGGCGCAGTCGCCCAGCAGGCGGTCGAGGTCGGGGTACTTCAATGGCGTGCGCAGGCCGCCGCACACCACCAACAGGTCGAGGTCCTGCAGGCTGCGGGGATCGAGCGGGCTGGCGATCAGTTCCAGGCCCAGGTCGCTGAGCACGCGATCACCGCCCAGTGACAGCGGGGTGGAGGTGAAGCTGTCGGCGCGCAGCAGGTTGGCGGTGACCAGCACGTCCATCGCCACGGTGAAGCTGGCCATGGAGAAGTGTTCGAGCAGGACGAAGTCGACGCGATAGGGGCGCTGGTTGCCGGCGTCTCCGGACTTGAGCCGCAGCATGTTGCTGGTGCTGGTCTTCTTGCTGAATTGGCGTGGCGTGGGCACTGCGGACTCCGCTTCCTGGCTGGCGGGGTCGAGTGTGCGGTGGGGCGGGGGGAAAGACAACAGGGCGTTGGATGCCGCTGAAAACACAGCGCCCCCTTGGGAGAGGGCGCCGGTCTCTGCCGCGCGGGGGTTAGAAGTCGCCGCGCAGGGTGAACATGTAGCTACGCGGAGTACCGTAGGTGGTGCCGCGGGTCCAGTAGCCCATCGAGTCGAAGTACTTGCGGTCGAACAGGTTCTCGACGTCCACGCCCACGGTCCAGTGCTCGTCGAGCTTGTAGGCGGCACGCGCGTCGAAGATCGCCCGGCCGCTGTTGTACGCCTCGTTGTAGGCATCGACGTAGGAGTTCTGCGCCGAAACGCCACCACCGACGCTCAGGCGGTTCCACTCGCCCGGGAAGGTGTAGTTGGTGTTCACGCGCACCATGTGTTTCGGGGTCTGCGCCGAGATCGGGCCACCTTCGGACGAGCTGGTGGTGTTGTAGGTGTAGCCAGCCGCCACTTGCAGGCCCGGCAGCAGTTCGCCGGTGGCCTCGGCTTCGAAGCCCTTGCTGCGGTTGATGCCGTCGCCGTTGACCCAGCAGCGGCCGGCCGGATCGGTCGGGCACTTGCCACGGTTGGCGGCGTCCTGTTGGGCCACGTCTTCCTGCTCGATGTAGAAGACTGCGAAGGACACGTTCAGGCGTTTGTCGAACAGCTCGCCCTTGATCCCGGTCTCGTAGTTCGAACCGATCGACGGGTCGAGCACGCTGCCGCTGACGGTGCGGTAGTTGGACTGCGGCAGGAAGATGTCGGCGTAGCTGGCGTACCAGGACCACTGGTCGTTCAGGTCGTAGATCGCACCGACGAAGGGTGTGAATTCCTCGTCCTGCCGGCTGGTGGTTACCTTCGGGCCGTTCCAGGCTTCGTTCTTGTACCAGCTCAGGCGACCACCGAGGACGAAGCTCAGGTCTTCGGTGGCGTGCAGGCGGGCGCTCAGGTAGGTGCCGTAGCGGGTGTCGATGGTGTCGTTCTTGGAGTCCCATCCCTGGCGCGCCAGCTCAGGAATATTGCTGTGGCTGGGATCAAACACATCGAGAGGAATAGGGGTGGGCAAGAACTCCGTGGCGTCCTTGTCGTTCATCTTGCGCTTGGACCAGTTGGCACCCAGGGTGAGCTGGTGAGTCAGGCCAAACGCTTCGAAGGTGCCATCCAAGTGGCCGTCGATGGCGTTGGAGGTGACATCGAACTTGTGATAGCTGACGTCCTTGACCACTGGACCACCTGGGGCGCCGTACTCCAGCGTGTCATTCACGCCCCACTCGATGGCGCTGCGGTTGTAACCGCCTTCGGAGTGAGACAGCGCCAGCTTGCCGGTCCAGTTGTCGTTGAATCGATGGGTGAGGTCGGCGAACACCTCGTCCATGTTGGTCTGCAACTTGGTCCAGTCCTGCCCGAGGTAGGTCGAGCGCTTCAGGTGCGGGTTGCTGCCGTCGGGGTTGTTGGGGATACCCAGCACGCTGTAGCCGTCGATGCGCGAGGTCTGGCGGCGCAGTCCGAGAGCGACGGTGGTGGCATCGTTGAGGTCGGCCTCGACGATACCGTACAGCAGCGGCCGCTTGGACTTGGTGACATCGGTGAAGTAGCCACGGTCCTCATAGGAGGCGACCATGCGTCCGCGCAGGGTGCCCTGGGGGTTGAGGCGGCCGCTGGCATCCAGGTCCAGGCGGTAGTTGTCCCAGGAACCGGCGCGGGTGATCACGGAAAAACGCGGGTCGGCGGTCGGGCGCTTGCGCACCAGGTTCACCGCGCCGCCCGGGTTGCCCGCGCCCACCAGCAGGCCGGAGGCGCCGCGCAGCACTTCGACGCGGTCGAAGATCGCCATGTCCGGGGTCATCCAGCCGGTGTAGGCGTAGGCCTGGCCGGGCACGCCGTCGACCATGTAGCTTTCGTCGGTGAGGTCGAAGCCACGGGAGCTGAAGTGGTGGTTGCCATAGCCGCGGTTGGCGCGGGTGATACCGGTGGTCTGGGCCATCACCTGGTCCAGCGAGACCAGGTTCTTGTCGTCCATCAGCTTGCGGGTGACCACGGTGACCGACTGTGGGGTCTCGCGCAGCGATTGCGCGGTCTTGCCGATGGTCACCGCGCCGGTGGTGTAGGAGTTGCTGCCCTCGGTGGTGGCACCCAACACCTGGCCATTGATGGTGGTGGCGTCCAGGGTCATGGCCGAGCCGGATTCAGCCGCGCCGCTGATGATCAGGGTGTTGTCCTGCACGCTGTAGCGAATCCCGCTGTTCTTCAGCAGCTCCCCAGCTGCCTGGGTTGGCGAGAAGCGGCCCTTGACCGGGCTGCTGCGCAGGCCCTGTACGGTCTCTGGGCTGAACAGCACCTGCAGGTTGCCCTGGCGACCCAGCTCTTGCAGCGCGCTGCTCAGCGATTGTGCCGGGATGTCGAAGTCCCTCTCCTGGGCTTGCACTTGCGCTGCGAGCGGCAGGGACAGGGCGAGGCCGAGGGTGGCCATGGCCGGCGAGGAGCGCAGCATCCGGCGCAGCATCAGCGCCTTGCTCAAGGGGGTCAGTGTGTTGGCTGGTAGTGGCATTTTTATGCTCTGGCTCAAGGTACGCAAAGTAAATGAAAATTATTCCGTTGCGAGTAGGACGCATGCGCATGCCAAAACCGGAAAAATATTTTCGGTTGGCAGGGGCCTGACCTGCGACTTCCCTGTAGGCAGGGGTGATTCAGCGTGCGGCTATAGGGGAACGAGCGGAGCGGCGGGGAATTTACAACGTGCGGGCGGTGGCGAGGACCACCGCCCGTGAGGCGGGGTCAGGCGGGCAGGGCGGGTTCCTGGTTGCGCTCGACGACGATCTGGCCGCCGTGCATGCGCACCAGTTGGTCGGCCACCGGGAAATAACGGTCGTCGTGGGAGATGACGATGATGGTCTTGCCCTGCTGTTTCAGTTCCGGCAACAGCTCGGTGTAGAACACGCGGCGGAAGGCCGGGTCCTGGTCGGCGGCCCATTCATCGAACACCAGCACCGGGCGCTGGTCGAGCCAGGCATTGATCAGCGCCAGGCGCTTGCGCTGGCCGGTGGACAGGTCGGTGGTGGTGAAGCTGCCGTCGCGGATGCTCACCTTGTGGGCGATATCCAGGCGCTCGAGGTACTTGCCGGCCTCGGGCGGCAGCTCGGCCTGGCCGGGCAGCGGCTCGTCGAACAGGTAGTAGTCGGCGAAGATGGTGGTGAACAGCTGGCGGTAGTCGTCCAGGCGCTGCGGGGTGACCGTTTCGCCATTGAGGCGCACCTCGCCTTGTTGCGGGCTGTACAGGCCCAGCAGCAGCTTGATCAGGGTGGTCTTGCCGCAGCCGTTCTCGCCGACTATGAAGACAATGTCGCCTTGGCGGATGCTCAGGTTCACCGGCCCCAGGTGGAACGGCTGGCTGCCCTCGACCTGCGGGTAGTCATAGCGCAGTTGGCGCAGCTCGATCGACTCGACGCTGGACACGGCTGGGGCGCGGTCGCTCACCAGCAGGTGCGGCTCCGGCGATGAGAAGCGCGCCGACAGTTCGGCGATGCGGCGCAGGGCGATCTGCGCGCGGCTGATGCTCGGCAGGTTGGTGATCAACTGCTCCAGCGGCCCCTTCATGTACAGCATCACCAGCACGAAACCACCAAGCACGGTGCGGTCGGTGCTCGGCCACAGCGCCTGGAAGGCGATGGCCACGCCGATGACGGCGAAGAACAACATCGAACCGAAGGTCTCGGCGCTGACGAAGATGTTCGCCGCGCGGATGTTGGCCTTGCAGATGCGCTCGGTGGCGCCGTGGATCAGCTGGTCATGCATGTGCTGGCGGCGCTTGCGCTGGATGCGCAGCTCCTTGGCGCCGCCGGAGAGAGCCTGGTAGTGCTTCTGCAGCTCGTCCTCGCCGTTGCGGGCGGTGAGGATGTTCTTCATGCCGAAGCGGTGGGCGAGGAACTGCGCGCCCGTGCCGATCACCACGGTCAGGGCGGTGATCAGCAGGATCTGCCAGGACAGCAGCGCCAGGTAGGCCAGGCAGCCGAGGGTGACGGTGAAGGCGATGACCATCGGCGCCACGGACAGGGCGAAGGCGCTGATGGTGCTGACATCGTTGAGCAGCACCGGGATCAGGCGGTGGGCACGGTAGCGCTCCAGTTGCGCGATCGGCGCCACCAGCACCTTGGCGGACAATTCGCGGCGCAGCCGCGCCACCACCTTCTGGCCCACGTAGTTGGTCAGCAAGTTCGAGCCGGTGGAGCAGGCCAGGGTCAGCACGCACAGGCCACCGAACAGCAGGGCGGTATGGGTGTCAGGCCCGCCGGCGGCATTCATCGCGCTGTTGATGGTGGCCAGCAGGGCGGTGACGCTCAGGCCGCTGACCACGCCAAGGGCCGCCGAAAGCGCGACCAGCATCCAGAACGGCTTGAGTATGCGCAGGGTTTCCTGGGCGAGGCTGGGTGTCTTGAGCGTCATGGGGGCATCTCGTGAGTATTCGTTGGCGCCGGGCAGGAGCAGGTCCTGATCTTGGTAGACGAGAGGGTTTTGCGCGGATTTAGTCGCCCGGCGCCGAGGGCGCCGGGGCGGGGCAGGGCTTACAGCTCGCGGGCGACGCGGAAACCGATCCAGTCGCCGCGCAGGGTGGAGCTGCGCTCGTTGCGGTTGCCCGAGCGCGAGAAGATCGGCGCCTCGGTGTAGTCGTTGCCGCGGATCACCCGGCGATCCTCGCATTCGCTGCTGTTGGTCTGCGGGCTGCCGTCGGTGGGGGCGCTGGCATAGCTGTCGACGTAGCAGTCGCGGGTCCACTCGTAGACGTTGCCGTGGCCGTCATAGATGCCGAAGGCATTGGGCGGGAAGCTGCCGACCGGCGAGGTGAAGGAGAAACCGTCGGTAGGGCCGTAGGTGTTGGCGTGCTTGGAGATCTGGTACTTCTGCTCGTCGTTGTCATCGAGCGGGAAGGGGAACGGCCCGGTGCTGCCGCCGCGCACGGCGTACTCGCGCTGGGATTCGCTGAGCACCTTGTAGACCTTGCCGGTCTTCTTCGACAGCCAGCCGGCATAGGCCTCGGCTTCGTGGAAGTTCAGGCACACGGCGGGCTGGCGGTCGCCTTGCTGGTAGCGCGGCACGCCGGCGATGCACTCGCGGCCCGGACGGGTATCGCCGTTGGGGACCTTGTAGCCGGTGGCCTTGAGGTAGGCCTTCCACTCCCCGTTGGTGATCTGGTATTGGCTGACGGCAAAGGCTTTCTTGAACGTGACCTCGTGCAGCGGGCCTTCGTCGTCCTGGCGGCCCTTTTCGTCATCCGGGGTGCCCATCATGAAGCTGCCGGCGGGCAGCACCACCATTTCCGGGCAGGTCTTGGCGCAGTCGCGGAACACGCTGCCAGGTTTGTGCGCGGGCGCCGCGGCCAGGGCCGGCAGGCTGCAGGCGACCAGCAGGGCGGCCAGGGTGAGGCGGTTCAGGGGTGCGGTCATGGGAAAGCCTTGTTCAGGGTTGCTGGGCAGACAGCGGGAGTTCGTGCTGTTGGACGAACTGAACGAGGCGATGTTTAAGGGGGATTTGTATCCAGGTGTGGTAGGGCTGCGCCTGTAATCGCGCAGCCCGTACGCAATCAGCCCAACTCAAGCCAGATCGGCGCATGGTCCGAAGGCTTTTCCATCCCCCGCAGCTCATAGTCGACCCCGGCGGCCCTGACCCGCGGCAGCAGCCCATGGGAGGCCATGATCAGGTCGATGCGCAGGCCGCGCTTGGGCTCGTCCTCGAAACCGCGGCTGCGGTAGTCGAACCAGCTGAAGCGGTCGGCCACGTCCGGGTACAGGTGGCGGAAGCTGTCGACCAGGCCCCAGCCCTTGAGACGCTCCATCCACTCGCGCTCTTCGGGCAGGAAGCTGCACTTGCCGGTCTTAAGCCAGCGCTTGGCGTTGTCCGGGCCGATGCCGATATCGCAGTCCTGGGGCGAAATGTTCAGGTCGCCCATCACTACCACAGGCTGGTCATTCTTGAACTGCCCTTCGAGCAGGGCCTGCAGGTCGCTGTAGAAGCGCTGCTTGGCCGGGAACTTGGTGGGGTGGTCGCGGCTTTCACCTTGGGGGAAGTAGCCGTTCATGATGGTGATCGGCGTGCCGTCGGCATCGGCGAAGGTGCCCCAGATGAAGCGGCGCTGGGCGTCCTCCTCGTCACTGGCGAAGCCCTTGGACAGCGACAGCGGTTTTTCCCGCGAGAGCAGGGCGACGCCATAGTGGCCCTTCTGGCCGTGGTAGTGCACGTGGTAGCCGAGTGCCTCGACGTCGGCCAACGGGAACTGATCGTCGCTGACCTTGGTTTCCTGCAGGCCGATCACGTCCGGCTGGTGTTTGTCGATCAGCGCCGCCAGCTGGTGCGGGCGGGCGCGCAGGCCGTTGATGTTGAACGAGACGATCTTCATGGAAAGACGATCCTGGTAAAAGCCACGGATGCTAGCCGACATCGCCGGCCACGGCCAGCATGGCGCCGCGCTGCGGGCGCTGCTAACGTGCTGGAGGAGGTGAACCCAGCGCCGGAATCTGGTTCCAAGGCCCTGTACGCCCATTCCAGGAGGACTGCCCGCAATGCCCGACGACATCGCCGCCCCGGCCCGGATCTGCCTGCTCGACGCTGGCTACGCCCGCGAGGCGCGTTCACTGCTCTACCATGCCTACCGCCACGAACCGACCTTCGCCTGGCTGTTCGAGGCCCAGCGCCCCGGGTACGAGCGCCGTCTGCGGGTGATGGTGCGCGAGTGGGTGCGCCAGCACTTTTATCTGCAATTGCCGGCGATCGGCCTGTTGCTGGAGGATCGCCTGATCGGTCTGGCGCTGATCGTGCCGCCGCAACGCCGGCTCGGCGTGGCCGACAGTTGGGCCTGGCGCCTGCGCATGATCCTCGGCACCGGCCTGCGCTGCACCCGCCGCTACCTGGATTACCAGGCCGCGCTGGCCGGTTGCCTGCCGGGGGACAAGGTGCATGTGCTGCCGCTGTTGGGCGTGCATCCGCAGTTCCAGGGCCAGCACTACGGCGAGCAACTGCTGCAGGCCGTGCATGACTGGTGCGCCGAGGACGCCGGTACCGAGGGCGTGGTGCTGGACACCGGCAATGCGCACTACCTGGCGTTCTACCAGCGCCAGGGTTATGAAGAGATCGGCGAGATCGCCGTAGGGCCGATCCGCGAGCGGGTGTTCTTCCACCCCAACCCGCGCTCGTCGAGGGTCGCGAACCTGTGACAGGCGTTTTCTGAAAGCCCCTTGGCCGTTGCGCTCTGGTAGCATGCCGCGCATGACGTATTCAGGAAGACTTGGCTGGGGCCTGCTGTTGCTGGCCGCCAGCTCCATGGCATGGGCGCAGAGCGAATTGCTGGTGCGGGTCAAACCCGCCAACAAGGCGCTCAAGTCCAATATCGAAGGGTATATCGGCAGCCTGGGTGACCGCGACGAAGAGGCCTTGCTGCGCTTCAGCCGGGGCGCCGAGGAGCAGGCGCGCAAGGCGGCCCAGGCCCTGGGCTATTACCAGGCGCGGGTCGAGACCGAGGTCAAGGCGCCGGCCGAAAAAGACAAGCCACCGCAACTGATCATCCAGGTCGAGCCCGGCGAACCGATTCGCCTGCGCAACGTGACCGTGCGTATCGAAGGGCCGGCCAGCGAGCTCAGGGTGTTCCGCATTCCCGACAGCAAGGCGCTGCGCCCGGGCGAGCAGCTCAACCACGGCACCTACGAGGACGCCAAGCGGCTGATCCAGAACCAGGCCTCGCGCTACGGCTTCTTCGCCGGGCGCTTTGAGCGCCAGCGCCTGGCGGTCGATCCGCAGGCCGGTGTGGCCGATATCGAACTGGTCTACCAGAGTGGCCCGCGCTACCGCCTTGGCGCGGTGAGCTTCGCTGGCGATGCGCCGCTGGACAACGACCTGCTGCAGCGCATGGTGGGGTTCAAGCCCGGCACCCCGTACGACTCGGAACTGATCGCCGAACTCAACAACGACCTGCAGTCCAGCGGCTACTTCGACAGCGTGCGCGTGGACGCCGCGCCCACCGCCGCAGTGGGCGAGGACATTCCGGTGGACGTCCACCTCGACACCCGCAAGCCACGCACCCTCGGCCTGGGCCTGGGTTTCTCCACCGACGTCGGGCCGCGCGGCAAGGCCAACTGGACCCGCCACTGGGTCAACCCGCAAGGGCACAGCTACGGCTGGGAAACCGAGCTGTCGGCGCCACGGCAGAACGTCGGCTTGTGGTACGACGTTCCGCTGGACCCGCCGCTCACCGACAAGCTGCGCTTCGCCGGCGGCTACCAGAACGAGGAGATTTCCGGCACCGATACCTTGAGCAAGCTGCTCACCGTCGGCCCGGAGTGGCACAGCAAGCTGCCCAGCGGCTGGCAGCGGGTGATTTCGCTGAAGTACCAGCGCGAGGAGTATCGCCTGGGCGACGACTCGGGGCTGAGCAACCTGCTGATGCCGGGTGTCAGCTTCTCCTACCTGCGCAGCGACAACCGCATCGATCCGCACAATGGCTACCGCCTGCAGTTCGACCTGCAGGCGGCCAAGGAGGGCCTGGGTTCGGACACCAACCTGATCCACGGCAACGTGCTGCTCAAGGGCCTGACCACCCTGGGCCAGAACCATCGCTTCCTTGGCCGCGTGCAGTTCGGCGGCAGTGCCACCAATGGCTACCAGCAGAACATCCCGCCGTCACTGCGCTTCTTCGCCGGTGGCGACCAGAGCGTGCGCGGCTACGACTACCAGTCGCTGTCACCGAAGAACAACCAGGGCGACCGCATCGGTGGGCGCTACCTGGTGGCCGGCAGCGCCGAGTACCAGTACTCGATTGCCGAGAAATGGCGCCTGGCGACCTTCATCGACCAGGGCAATTCGTTCAACTCGCTGGAACTGCCCAGCCTCAAGACCGGCGTCGGCATCGGCGTGCGCTGGGTGTCGCCGGTGGGGCCGCTGCGCCTGGACCTGGCCCGCGCCCTGGATGACGACGGTGGTTTTCGTTTGCACTTCTCCATGGGGCCTGAGCTGTGACGCGTGTAGTCAAACCCATCCTGCTGGCACTGCTGGGCCTGCTGTTGCTGATCGTCCTGGCGCTGAGCCTGGTGCTGGGTACCCAGGGCGGCAGCCGCTGGGTGCTGGGCCTGGTGCCGGGGCTGCAAGTCAGCGATTTTTCCGGACGCCTCGGCGGCAGTTGGCAGGCCAGCCAACTGCGCTGGACGGCGGGCGAAGACCGTGTCGAGGTGCAGGCCCCGCAACTGGACTGGTCGCCAGCCTGCCTGCTGCGCGCCACCTTGTGCGTCGAGCGTCTGCAGGCCGAGCGTATCGACATGGCCTTCGCCCCGGGCGAGGACAAGCCCGATAGCGGCCCGCTGCAACTGCCGACGCTGAATCTGCCGTTGGCCATCGAGCTGGGCGAGGTCAAGCTGGGCCAGCTGCGCCTGGATGGCAGCGACCTGCTGGGCGACCTTAGCCTGGCCGCGCACTGGACTGCGAGCGGCCTGCGCGTGGACAGCCTGCAACTGCGCCGCGACGACCTGCGCCTGGACGTGCAGGGCGACCTTACGCCCCAAGGCGACTGGCCGCTGCAGTTGCAAGGTACGCTGCAACTGCCCGCGGTCGATGGCAAGCCTTGGCAACTGGCGTTGAGCGCCAAGGGCGAGTTGCAGAAGTCCCTTGCCGTCGACGCCACCAGCAGTGGCTATCTGGACGCACGGCTGAGCGGTGAGCTGCAGGCCCTGGCCGAGCACCTGCCGGCCCACCTGAGCATTCGCGCGGACAGCTTCAAACCCGCCGCCGAGCTGCCCGACACCCTGCAACTCGACCAGCTGCGGCTCGATGCCCAGGGTGACTTGCTCAAGGGGTATCAACTGTCCGGCTCGGCCACGCTGCCCGCCGAGCAAGGGCCGATCGGCCTGGTGCTGGCCGGCAAGGTCGATGCCAAGGGTGCCCGGCTCGATGCCTTGGACCTGAACGCCAGCGACCAGCAACGCCTCAAGCTGCAGGCCAACGCCGACTGGCAGCAAGGCCTGAGCGCCGATGCCAGCCTCGACTGGCTGGACTTCCCCTGGTTGCGCCTGTACCCGCTGGAGACGGCGCCCCAGGTCACGCTCAAGCGCTTCAACGCCCAGGTGCAGTACCGCGACGGCAGCTACAAAGGGGTGGTCAACGGCGATCTGGACGGCCCGGCCGGCGCCTTCAGCCTAGCCAGCCCGTTCGACGGCGACCTCGGTCAGGTACGCCTGTCGCAACTGTTGCTCAGCGCCGGGCAGGGCAAGGCCGCCGGCAGTGTCGCCCTGCGTTTTGCCGACACCCTGGCCTGGGATGTCGACCTGCAACTGTCGGCCCTGGATCCGGCCTACTGGCTGGCGGAGCTGCCCGGCACCCTGGCCGGCCCGCTGCGCAGCCAGGGCGAATTGAAGCACGAACAACTGAGGCTCAAGGCTCAGTTGGACCTCAAAGGGCGCCTGCGCGGCCAGCCGGCGCTGGTCAAGGTCGACGCCGAAGGCGCGGGCGAGCGTTGGACCCTGGGCAGCCTGGCGGTGCAGCTGGGCGACAACCGCATCAATGGCAGCGCCAGCGTGCAGCAACGCCTGGCCGGGCGTGTCGACCTCGACCTGCCGCGCCTGGGCCAGCTTTGGCCGCAGCTGCAAGGGCAGGCCAAGGGCCGTCTGGACCTGGCCGGCACCCTGGCCGCACCGCAAGGCACCCTGACCCTGCAGGGGCAACAGCTGGGCCAGGCCGACAACCGCGTGCAGCGACTGGACCTGGATGCCCGGCTGGACAATGCCCAGCGCGGACAACTGACGCTCAAGGCCGGCGGTATCCGGGTGGGTGATACCGCCCTGGGCAGCCTTGATGTGCAAGGCAAGGGCGATCTTCGCCAGCAGGCTGCCACCCTGGCCCTCGACGGCCCGCAACTCAAGCTCGACCTGGCGCTGGATGGCGCCCTGGCCAAGGGCGACTGGCGCGGTCGCCTGGCCAGCGGGCGCATCCAGGCCGGCGGCCAGGACTGGCAGTTGCAGGCCCCGGCGCGCCTGCAGCGCCTGGCCAGCGGCCAGCTCGATTTCGGCGCCCATTGCTGGCGTTCCGGCCAAGCCAGCCTGTGCGGCGAGGACCAGCGCCTGGCGCCGGAGCCGCGCCTGCGTTACCACCTCAAGCAGTTCCCGCTGGACAGCCTGGCGCAGTGGCTGCCCAAGGACTTCGCCTGGCAGGGCCTGCTCAACGCCGACATCAACCTCGACATCCCGGCCAGCGGCCCCAAGGGCAGCATCCGCGTCGATGCCGGCGGTGGCACCCTGCGGGTACGCGACAAGGACCGCTGGGTCGACTTCCCCTATCAGGTGCTGCGCCTGGACAGCACCCTGGCGCCACGCCGGGTCGACACCCGCCTGGACTTCCGGGGCGAGCGCCTGGGTGAGTTGAATGTGAACACCCGTCTTGATCCCTTGGGCCGTAACAAGCCGTTGTCCGGTGATTTCCGCCTGGCCGGGCTTGAGCTGTCGGTCATTCGGCCGTTCCTGCCGATGGTCGAGCGCCTGGCCGGCCAGCTCAACGGCAGCGGGCGCCTGTCTGGCAGCCTGATTGCGCCCCAGGTCAATGGTAGCCTGGCCTTGAGCGGTGGCGAGGTCAGCGGCGCGGAGTTGCCGGTGAACCTGGAGGACCTGTCGCTGCAGGCGCTGATCGCCGGTGAGCAGGTGCAATTGAACGGCAACTGGCACAGTGGTGCGGCAGGGCGTGGGCAACTGACCGGGCATATGACCTGGGGCCAGGCGCTGGGTATGGACCTGCGCCTGAAAGGCCAGCAGCTGCCGGTCAGCGTCGAGCCCTACGCGGCGCTGGAAGTGGCGCCCGACCTGAGCATTCGCCTGCTGGACGACAAACTGGCGGTGACCGGCAAGGTGCAGGTGCCTAAGGGCAAGATCACCGTGCGCGAGCTGCCGCCGTCGACGGTCAAGGTCTCGGACGACACGGTGATCGTCGGCCACCAGACCGAGCAGGGCAAGCCGCCGATGGCGGTGGCGATGGACATCGATGTCGATGTCGGCAGCGAAAAACTGTCGTTCAAGGGCTTCGGCCTGACCGCCAACCTGCTGGGCCACGTGCATATCGGCGACAACCTCGATACCCGGGGCGAACTGAGCTTGGCCGACGGACGCTATCGGCAGTATGGGCAGAGCCTGACCATTCGCCGCGCGCGGCTGCTGTTTGCCGGCCCCATCGACCAGCCGTACCTGGACATCGAGGCGGTCCGAAAGGTCGACGACGTGATCGCCGGCATCCGCCTGAGCGGCAGCGCCGAGCAGCCGACCACCAAGGTGTTCTCGGAGCCGGCGATGAGCCAGGAGCAGGCGTTGTCCTACCTGGTGCTGGGCCGGCCGCTGAACAGCTCCGGCGAGGACAGCAACATGCTTGCCGAGGCGGCGCTGGGGCTAGGCTTGATGGGCAGCGCCGGCCTGACCGGCGGCTTGGCTTCGAACCTGGGTATCGACGACTTCCAGCTCGACACCCAGGGCACGGGCAACAAGACCAGCGTGGTGGCCAGCGGCAACCTCACCGAGCGCCTGAGCCTGCGCTATGGCGTGGGCGTGTTCGAGCCGGCCAACACCATTGCCTTGCGCTACAAGCTCAGCAAGAAGGTCTACCTGGAAGCCGCGAGCGGCCTGGCCAGCTCGCTGGATATCTTCTACAAGCGCGATTTCTGATCCAGACCGCCGACGTATTGGGTACGCATCGCAATACCTTGCTCCGGCGCCTGGAGCGCGCCCAGGCCTGCTGCCATTTCATTCGCCGACCACCGTATCCAGATTGCCGCGGCGCTCGAGCTGGTGCTGTGGAGCACACCGCTCGAGGACGGCGAAAAGTAGTTCGAGGTCGCCGTGGCAGCGACTTGACCTTCGCACGGTCGATTGCAGCAGAGTTGCCCCGCGCCTTCTGAGATTGGCAGGCACGGCATTCCCCCTTTGACCAGGCGCTGGCTACGCCTGTCTACGGATGTTGCCGATCTGTCGCAGGCTCAATCCATACTTGTCGGCGAGCAGGCTGCGTGACAGCCCGCTGGCGCTCTCCCGCTGGATCTGCTGGTTGCGCAGCTGGCGCTGGAAGTGGTCGGACTTGGGGATCTCCAGGGCAAGGCCGGCGAAACGCTGGATCAGCGCATCAAGCGCCTCGGGCGGCAGCACATCGGCCAGTTTCGTGCGTTGGCGATGCTTGGGGATGTACTTGGGGCGTCCGCCAAAGGCATGGGTCAGCCGGTAGGCGTTGTCCAAACCGATGCATTCGATCAGTGCCTGCAGCGACTGAGGCAGTTGGGTGAGGTCGATGTTGCTCAGGTCTGGCATTTCCACGAAATGGTTCCTTCCGTCATTGGGTTTGGCCGGCGCCGAGGTCCCGGTGGGCTGCGGCGACGGTTGCCACGGGGAGGTCCGCGTGGCGTGGCCAGATTTTCGAACAGCGACGGAAAAAGTCGCTAGGGCCGAAGCGGACCGGGGCTTGTAGTCGTCCTTGTCTGTTGTTTGCGGGCAGCCGGACGCCTTGAAGTAGGAAATGCCTTCACCCTTGCGCTGCAGGCCCCAAACCATCTAGAGAAAGGGTTCCATGATGGCTTACTGGGTAGCTTACCTAGACATGCACCTACGGGCGCATCTCGACGCTACCGTGGGGCAGGGGCAGGAAAGGGGGGATTGCTGCGTGGGGAGCCGGCAGGAACTGCAGCGAGGGGCAAGCGGCCGAGGTATCATGGCGTCGGCTCCGCTGGAGCCTCATGTCCCCGATGTCGCAAGGAACCTCCGATGACACACGTGCAGCGCCTGAAATATTCGATCCTGATCATCCTGGTGGTCCTGGGGATCATGCTTGGCCTAAGTTACCTGCAGAAGCAGGGCACTATCAGCGAGCAGACATTCCAGTACGTCGCCATCGCCATTGCGGTGGTCGTGGTGGTGATCAACGGGATCCTGCGGCGCAAGGTGAAACCCTGAAGCAGGCGGGCCGGCATATCCTTGCCGGCCATGTGCTCAGCGCGAGGCGGGTTGCTCGAGCACGGCCCGGGCCTGAGGGTTCAGGCTGTAGCATTTGTCGCTACCCAGGTTGATCACGCCTTCGCTGCACAGGCGCTTGAGCACCTCGCGCACGCTCAGGAACGACAGCGGGATGTCCAACTGCTCGAGTTGCGCATGCACGCCACGCACACCAATGCTGCGGCCATTGCGGCCGGCGGTGTGCAGGGCGTCGATGACCTTCAGGCGGATCAGGCTGGTGCGCAGGCCGTAGGCGCGCAGCAGCTCGCGGATCTGTTCGTTGCCCACGCGTTCCTCCTGGGAGGCGGCAGCCTGGCTGGGTGCAGGCTGCGCCGCTAGCGCTTGTTGCGGGTTGTACATGTGAATGCTCCTTTTCGTGGACTGTCCCGAAATCATCGGTGCCTCACATCTAAAGACGTTTGAGCTCGACAAAACTGCAACCCCCGGTGAAAAAAATCTGACACGTTCTGTTGAGAACGTTGCAGCACTGCGTCGAACGTAAAATTTTCATCTGGCCATTCGTCTGTTCGGGATGACCCCGATAAGCACGAGGAGTGCCTGTGATCCCTCTTCCCCTGTTTCGCCTGGGCTTTGCCGCTGCCCTGGTCGCTTCCAGCCTGACCCTGCAGGCGCGTGAGGTCGATGGCGAGGCCTCCGCGCAGATCCGTCGCACCAGTTTCGGCGTGCCGCATATCCTGGCCAAGGACGAGCGTGGCCTGGGCTACGGCATCGGCTACGCCTATGCCCAGGACAACCTGTGCCTGCTGGCTGGCGAAGTACTGACCGTCAATGGCGAGCGCTCCCGCTATTTCGGTGCCGACGGCAAGACGGTCGAGCAGCGTGACAATCTCTCCAGCGACCTGTTCTTTACCTGGCTCAACGAGCCTGCGGCGGTAGACAGTTTCCTCAAGGCGCAGCCGGTGGCGGTGCGCGACCTGCTTGACGGTTATGCCAACGGCTACAACCGTGCCCTGGGTGAACGGCGGGCCGAGGGGCTGCCGGCCGAGTGCGGGGCAGGGGAGTGGCTACGACCGATCACCAGTCGCGATCTGGTCAAGCTGACCCGGCGCTTGCTGGCCGAGGGCGGTGTGGGGCAATTCGTCGAGGCCGTGGTCGCCGCGACGCCACCCAAGCTGGCGGCGCAGCGCCCGGCGGTCGACTACAGCGTGGCCCTGGCGCGACAGGCGCAGTTCGCCGCCGAGCGTGGCAGCAATGCCGTGGCCGTGGGCGCTGAGCGTTCGGCCAATGGCCGCGGGCTGCTGCTGGCCAACCCGCACTTCCCGTGGATTGGCGGGATGCGCTTTTACCAGATGCAGTTGACCATCCCCGGCCAACTGGATGTGATGGGAGCGGCGTTGCCGGGCCTGCCGGTGGTCAATATCGGGTTCAACCGGCACCTGGCCTGGACCCACACGGTCGACACCTCCAAGCACTTCACCCTCTACCGCCTGCAACTGGACCCCAAGGATGCCACCCGCTACCTGTATGACGGCCAGTCGCTGCCGCTGGAGCGCAAGCTGCTAACGATCACGGTGAAGGGTAAGGACGGTACGCTTAGCCAGGTCGAACGCACGATTCACCTGTCGAAGTTTGGCCCTGTGGTGCAATGGCCCGGCCGTCTGGATTGGGACAATCACGCCGCCTACAGCCTGCGCGACGCCAACCTCGACAACACCCGGGTATTGCAGCAGTGGTACCGGATCAACCGTGCCGACAGCCTGCAGGCGCTGAAGGCGTCGGTGGGCGAGCTGCAGGGCATCCCCTGGGTCAACACCTTGGCAGTGGACGCTGCTGGCCAGGCCTTGTACCTCAATCAGTCGGTGGTGCCCTATGTCGACCAGGGGATGCTGGAGCAGTGCAGCAACCCGGGCGCGTCGGGCCCGCTGGTGGTGCTTGACGGTTCGCGCAGCGCCTGCCAATGGAAGGTGGATGCGCAGGCTGCACAGCCAGGCATTTTTCCAGCGAGCCTGTTGCCGAGCCTGGAGCGGCGCGACTATGTGCAGCACGCCAACGATTCAGCGTGGATGGCCAACCCGGCCCAGCCGTTGACCGGCTACTCACCGCTGGTCAGCCGTGCCGACCAGCCCTTGGGCATGCGCAGCCGCTTCGCCCTGCAGCGCCTGCAAGGTAACGCCAAGCTGGGTGTCGCCGAGCTGCAGCGCATGGTGTTCGATGACGAGGTGTACCAGGCAAGCTTGCTGATGCCGGACTTGTTGCAATGGTGCAAGGGCGTGGAGGCGGACATTCAGTCGGTGTGCGCCAGCCTGCAGGCGTGGACCGGCAAGGCCGACCAGGGCAGCGGTATCGGCCTGGTTCATTTCATCAATATCGCCGGCGCGTTGACCGAGCATCCGCAAAGCTGGCGCGTGCCGTTCGACCCGGCCGACCCGTTGCACACGCCTCGTGGCCTGGCGGTGGAGCAGGCCGCGGTGCGCAGGCTGCTGCACGAGGCGGCGCTGGGCTCGCTTGCGCAGGTGAGCGAGGCCGGTATCGCCGCCGACCAAAGTTGGGGGCAGATTCAGCAGGCCGCCGATGGCACGCCGGTGCCCGGCGGGCCGCAGGCGTTGGGCGTCTACAACGCGATGGTCAGTGTGCCGGTGGGGCCGGGCAAGCGCCTGGTGGTCAGTGGTTCGAGCTATCTGCAGGTGGTCAGCTTCACCGAGCAGGGGCCGCAGGCCCAAGGGTTGCTGGCGTTCTCGCTGTCGAGCGAGCGGGCGTCGGTGCATGCCGCCGACCAGACCCGAGCCTTTGCGGCCAAGCAACTGGCGCCGATACCGTTCACAGAAGCGCAGATCAAGGCTGATCCGCAGTATCGGCAGTATGTGATCAGCGAGCGGGACAAGGGACAGGTGGTCAGCGCCCAATAGCACCGTAGATGGCAGCGCGGGGCAAGCCCGCTCCTACGAGAGTTGTAGGAGCGGGCTTGTCCCGCGCTGTTTCAGGAGAAGTCGAACGGGGCCAGCTGGAAACCCTGTTCGTCCACCTGCAACGCCCAGCCCCGACGATCCCAGTCCCCCAGCACGATACGCCGCGCCGGCTGGCCGTCGACCACCAGCTTGTGCAATGCCGGCCGGTGGGTGTGGCCGTGGACCAGGGTGCGCACGCCATGGGCGGCCATCACCTTGGGCACTTCCTCGGGGGTGACATCGACGATCTCGGTGCTCTTCATGCGCACCTGCGTGCTGCTTTCGCTACGCAGCTTGCGCGCCAGCTTGTGCCGCGTGCCCAGCGGCAGGTGCCGCAGGATCCACAGGGTCAGCGGGTTGCGCAGGTAACGGCGCAGCTTCATGTAGGCCACGTCGCGGGTGCACAGGGTGTCGCCGTGCATCAGCAGCACCGCCTCGCCACCTAGCTCGACCACGCTGGGGTCGGCCAGCAGGGTGCAGCCGGCGGCGTCGCAGAACGCCTGGCCGATGAGAAAATCGCGGTTGCCGTGCATCAGGTAGATCGCCGTGCCGCTGTCGCTCAGCCGGCGCAGGGCCTGGCAGATCGACTGCTGGAAGGGCGTCATCGCATCGTCGCCGATCCAGGCCTCGAAGAAGTCGCCGAGGATGTACAGCGCCTTGGCGTGGCGGGCGCGGCCGTCGAGCAGATCAAGAAACGCCCGGGTGATGTCCGGGCGTTCTTCTTGCAGGTGCAGATCGGAGATCAGCAGTATCACTCAATGATCTCGGCTTTCTCGATGATCACGTCTTCTTTCGGCACGTCCTGGTGGCCAGACTTGGAACCGGTGGCGACCTTTTCGATGGCGTCGACAACCTCGGTGCCTTCGGTCACTTTACCGAACACGGCGTAGCCCCAGCCTTGGACATTCTTACCGCTGTGGTTGAGGAAGTCGTTGTTCGAGGCGTTGATGAAGAACTGCGCGGAGGCCGAGTGCGGCTCCATGGTACGGGCCATGGCGATGGTGTACTTGTCGTTCTTCAGGCCGTTGTCGGCCTCGTTCTGGATGCTGGCACGCTTGTCACGTTTTTCGTTCATGCCTGGCTCGAAACCGCCGCCCTGGATCATGAAGCCCTTGATCACACGGTGGAACACGACGTTGCTGTAGTGCCCGGCCTTCACATATTCGAGGAAGTTGGCCACGGTGATCGGGGCTTTTTCGTCATTCAGTTCAATGACGATATCGCCGTGGTTGGTGCTCAGTTTGACTTTGGACATGCTGAAATTCGCTCTTTCAAGGCATTCGGGAAATAGGGTGCGCGCTGCGCTCGGACAACCTGACGCAGGATCAGGCAGCCGCGGCACACGCCACTGGGGCGCCATTGTGCCGGATTGTAGACCGCTGCGGCGACAAAACGCGCCACTTTGTAGGTGCTCCGGCTGTCAGCAGCTTGACTGCTTCGGCTATGATAGGCCCTTTGATTCAATCGGCCTACCCGGCCGGCTACCTGCATTCAAGGACACTATGAGCAAGCCCACTGCCGACAACGCGCCAAACGCCGCTGCCAAAGGCGCCCCCGCCGTCCCTGTGAACTTCCTGCGGCCGATCGTCCAGGCTGACCTGGACGCGGGCAAGCACCAGAGCATCGTCACCCGTTTCCCGCCGGAGCCCAACGGCTACCTGCACATCGGCCACGCCAAGTCGATCTGCGTCAACTTCGGCCTGGCCAAGGAATTCGGCGGCGTCTGCCACCTGCGTTTCGACGACACCAACCCGGCCAAGGAAGACCAGGAGTACATCGACTCCATCCAGCGTGACGTCAAGTGGCTGGGCTTCGAATGGGCAGGCCCGGTGCGCTATGCATCCGACTACTTTGACCAGTTGCACGCCTGGGCCGTGGAGCTGATCAAGTCGGGCAACGCCTACGTCTGCGACCTGACCCCCGAGCAGGCCAAGGAATACCGCGGCAGCCTGACCGAGCCAGGCAAGAACAGCCCGTTCCGCGAGCGCAGCGTCGAGGACAACCTGGACCTGTTCGCCCGCATGAAGGCCGGCGAGTTCAAGGACGGCGAGCGCGTGCTGCGTGCCAAGATCGACATGGCCTCGCCGAACATGAACCTGCGCGACCCGATCCTGTACCGCATCCGCCATGCCCACCACCACCAGACCGGTGACAAGTGGTGCATCTACCCCAACTACGACTTCACCCACGGCCAGTCGGACGCCATCGAAGGCATCACCCACTCGATCTGCACCCTGGAGTTCGAAAGCCACCGTCCGCTGTACGACTGGTTCCTCGACAAGCTGCCGGTGCCGGCGCACCCGCGCCAGTACGAGTTCAGCCGCCTGAACCTGAACTACACCATCACCTCCAAGCGCAAGCTCAAGCAACTGGTGGACGAAGGCCACGTCGAGGCCTGGGACGATCCGCGCATGTCGACCCTGTCGGGCTACCGCCGCCGCGGCTACACCCCGGCCTCGATCCGCAACTTCTGCGAGATGATCGGCACCAACCGTTCCGACGGCGTGGTCGACATGGCAATGCTCGAGTTCAGCATCCGTGACGACCTCGACCGCACCGCGCCGCGCGCCATGTGCGTGCTGCGCCCGCTGAAGGTGGTCATCACCAACTACCCCGAGGGCCAGGTCGAGCAGCTCGAACTGCCGCGCCATCCGAAGGAAGACATGGGCGTGCGCGTGCTGCCGTTCGCCCGCGAGCTGTACATCGACCGCGACGACTTCATGGAAGAGCCGCCCAAGGGCTACAAGCGCCTGGAGCCGGCCGGTGAAGTGCGCCTGCGCGGCAGCTACGTGATCCGCGCCGACGAGGCGATCAAGGACGCCGAAGGCAACATCGTCGAGCTGCGCTGCTCGTACGACCCGGACACCCTGGGCAAGAACCCCGAAGGCCGCAAGGTCAAGGGCGTGATCCACTGGGTGCCGGCTGAAGGCAGCATCGAGTGCGAAGTGCGTCTGTACGACCGTCTGTTCCGCTCGGCCAACCCAGAGAAGACCGAAGACGGCGGCACGTTCCTCGACAACATCAATCCCGATTCGCTGCAGGTGCTCAGCGGTTGTCGCGCGGAACCTTCCCTGGGCCAGGCCCAGCCAGAAGACCGCTTCCAGTTCGAGCGCGAAGGCTACTTCTGCGCCGACCTGAAAGACTCCCAGCCGGGTCGCCCGGTGTTCAACCGCACCGTGACCCTGCGCGATTCGTGGGGCAGCTGAGGAACCTTCGTGCTTACCATCTACAACACGCTGAGCAAGACCAAGGAAGTTTTCAAGCCGCTGGACGGCAACAAGGTGCGCATGTACGTGTGCGGCATGACCGTGTACGACTATTGCCACCTGGGCCACGGCCGCAGCATGGTGGCCTTCGACCTGGTCACCCGCTGGCTGCGCAAGAGCGGCTATGAGCTGACCTATGTGCGCAACATCACCGACATCGACGACAAGATCATCAACCGGGCCAACGAGAACGGCGAGTCGTTCGACGCGCTGACCGCCCGAATGATCGACGCGATGCACGAGGACGAGCGCCGCCTGAGCATCCTCAAGCCGGACCTGGAGCCGCGTGCCACCGACCATATCCCCGGCATGCACGCGATGATCCAGACCCTGATCGACAAGGGTTACGCCTACGCGCCGGGCAATGGCGACGTTTACTACCGGGTCGGCAAGTTCGTCGGCTACGGCAAACTGTCACGCAAGAAGATCGAAGACCTGCGCATTGGCGCGCGCATCGAAGTCGACGAGGCCAAGCAGGACCCGCTGGACTTCGTGCTGTGGAAGGGCGTCAAGCCCGGCGAGCCGTACTGGGATTCACCGTGGGGCCCGGGCCGTCCGGGCTGGCACATCGAATGCTCGGTGATGTCCACCTGCTGCCTGGGCGAGAGCTTCGACATCCACGGTGGCGGCAGCGACCTGGAGTTCCCGCACCACGAGAACGAGATCGCCCAGAGCGAGGCGGCCACCGGCAAGCAATACGCCAACGCCTGGATGCACTGCGGCATGATCCGCATCAATGGCGAGAAGATGTCCAAGTCGTTGAACAACTTCTTCACCATCCGCGATGTGCTCGACAAGTACCACCCGGAAGTGGTGCGTTACCTGCTAGTGGCCAGCCACTACCGCAGCGCGATCAACTACTCCGAGGACAGCCTGCGCGACGCCAAGGGCGCGCTCGAGCGTTTCTACCATGCGCTGCGTGGCCTGCCGCGCGTGGCTGCCCAGGGTGGCGAGGCGTTCGTCGAGCGTTTCACCGTGGCGATGAACGACGACTTCGGCACGCCTGAGGCCTGCGCGGTGCTGTTCGACCTGGTGCGCGAGATCAACCGCCTGCGTGACAGCGACCCCGAGGCCGCCGCCGGCCTGGCCGGTCGTCTGCGCGAGCTGGGGGATGTGCTGGGTGTATTGCAACTGGAAGCCGATGACTTCCTGCGCGCCGGTGCAGAGGGCAAGGTCGATGCCGCCGAAGTGGAGGCGCTGATCCAGGCGCGTCTGCAGGCGCGCACCGACAAGAACTGGGCCGAATCCGACCGCATCCGCGACCAACTGGCCGCCATGGGCGTGGTGCTGGAAGACAGCAAGGGCACCACCACCTGGCGCCTGGCGGACTGATACTGCAACCGGGGCCGCTGTGCGGCCCAATCGCGGGGCAAACCCGTTCCCACGTCGACGCACCTGCAATTGGGTGTCAACGTGGGAGCGGGCTCGCCCCGCGATGCTTTTCAGGCTGCTACTTTGCCGGCCCCGCCAACGGGCAATGCAGCACCAGTTTTGCCCCACCCAGTGCACTGCTGGCCACCTCCAGCCCGAACCCATGCAGGTCGACGATCGCCGCGACGATCGACAGCCCCAGCCCGAACCCCGCGTGGCGATGGCCTTCCTCGCTGCGGTAGAAGCGCTTCAACACCGCCTCGCGCTCATCCGCCGGGATCCCCGGCCCACTGTCCTCGACTGCAATATGCACGCCGGCCTCGTCCTCGCTGGCGACGATACGCACCTGTCCGCCTTCGGGGGTGAACTTGATGGCATTGCCCACCAGGTTGGCCAGTGCCTCGAACAGCAACTCCCGGTCGCCATGCAGCGCCGCCAGCTGCGCAGGCTGCTCCAGGTGCAGGCGAATGCCGCCATCTTCGGCCAGCGGCAGGTAGAAGTCATGCAGCTCCACCAGCAACGCCTGCGGGTCGAGCCGGACAAAGCCGGCGCGGCGCTGTCGGTCTTCCAGTTCGCTGATGCGCAGCAGGCCGCGAAAGCGTGCCATCAGCGTGTCGGTCTCGCCGATCGCCTGGTCCAGCGCCTCGCCTTCGGCGGAGTCGCTGCCGCTTTGCTGGCGGATGCGGTAGAGCTGGGCACGCAGGCGTGTCAGCGGAGTGCGCAGGTCGTGGGCGATGTTGTCACAGACGCCCTTGACCTCGTGCATCAGCCGCTCGATGCGGTCGAGCATGGCGTTGACGATGGCGGCAAGCATGTCCAATTCGTCGCGCCGGGCCGACAGGGGCAGGCGGTGGGTGAGGTCGCCGGAGACGATCAGCTCGGCCTGGGCTTGGATCGCGCGGATGCGCTTGAGCGGCCGGCGCCGCAGCAGGTACCAGCCGGCAAAGCCAGGGATCAAGGTCAGCGAGATACCCCAGAGCAGGGCATCGAGGATGATTCTTGTCACCACGAACAGCGAGCCGTTGTCGCGCACCAGCACCAGCCAGCGACCGTCCTGCACCTTGATCGCCACGGCATCGCAGCTGTCGCGGGGCAGGTGGGGGTCGTCGGCGTCCAGGCATCGCTTGAGCTCATGGACCTTGCCGTCAAGGCCCAGCTCCGGGGGTATTGCACGGATGCGCCCGCCGATCGGGTTGAGCTGGGCGTCGAACAGGCCGTAGGCGTCGAAGCTGCGTTCCTCGAAGGCCTGGCTTGCCACCAGCGCGTCGTCCAGCTGCTTGCCGCTCATGTGGGCGAACAGGTGCTGGCGTTGCAGCATCGAGTGGCGGGTGAGCTTGTTCAGGTAGCTGCTGACCTCGAAGTACAGCACCCCCATGAGGATGCTGCTCCAGGCCACGAACAGGAAACTGTACAGCGCCAGCAGACGGCTGGTGGAGGAGCTCCAGCCCTTAGACGGGTTCGGCAATGGCATAGCCGGAGCCCCGCACGGTGCGAATCAGCGGGTTCTGGCCGGGCGAGTCGATCTTCTTGCGCAGGCGGCCGATGTGCACGTCGATCAGGTTGGTGCCAGGGTCGAAGTGATAGCCCCAGACCTCCTCGAAGATCATCATCCGGGTGATCACCTGGCCGGAGTGGCGCATCAGGTACTCGAGCAGCTTGTATTCGGTGGGCAGCAGGTTCAGCGCATGTTCGCCGCGGCGGGCTTCGTGGCTGATCAGGTCCAGCTCAAGGTCGGCGACCTGCAGGCGGGTCTGGGTCATCGGCACGCTGTTGCGGCGCAGCAGCACCTCGACCCGGGCGGCCATCTCGTCGGAGGCGAACGGCTTGGTCAGGTAGTCGTCACCGCCGGCGCGCAGGCCGCGCACACGCTCGTCGACGTCCGACAGCGCGCTGATCATCAGGATCGGCGTGGCGATCTTCAGGTTGCGCAGGGTGGTGACGATGGTCAGGCCGTCGACCTCGGGCAGCATGCGGTCCAGGGTGATCAGGTCGTAGCCGCCGGCGATGGCCTTGGCCAGGCCTTCACGGCCATTGTCGGCCCAGTCGACTTCCAGACCGTGGCTGGACAGTTCGGCGACGATTTCCTGGGCGGTGACAGCGTCGTCTTCGATGGTCAGTACGCGTGGCATGCTGGTTCCTGGGCGGCGAGTGGAGACCTGATTGTGCCAAAGAATAGACAACCGGCGATTTAAGAAAAATTCATCTACGCAATACTGCCGTGGCTGACCGGGCGATGGCGCAGCAGTAAAGGAAAAGGGGCGTGCCATTGCTGGCACGCCCCTTTCTCATGACGGCACAGGCTTAAACGACCTTGACGATCCAGCCCGCTGGCGCCTCGACGTCACCGCTCTGGATACCGGTCAGCTCGGCGTACAGCTTCTGCGTCACAGGGCCGACTTCGGTTTCGCTGTGGAATACGTGCAGCTTGCCGTTGTACTGGATGCCGCCGATCGGCGTGATCACTGCGGCGGTACCGCAGGCACCGGCTTCGACAAAGCGGTCGAGCTTGTCGATTTCCACGTCGCCCTCGATGACCTTCAGGCCCAGGCGCGATTCGGCCAGTTCCATCAGCGACAGGCGGGTGATGCCCGGCAGCACCGAGACCGACTTCGGCGTGACGAATTCGTTGTTGGCGGTGATGCCGAAGAAGTTGGCCGAACCGACTTCCTCGATTTTCTTGTGGGTCAGCGGG
Organism: Pseudomonas sp. 2848; assembly: GCF_003253945.1. Lineage (NCBI taxonomy): Bacteria > Pseudomonadati > Pseudomonadota > Gammaproteobacteria > Pseudomonadales > Pseudomonadaceae > Pseudomonas > Pseudomonas sp. 2848. Next base: position 211,554 of record NZ_QKZD01000005.1, on the reverse strand, counting down.
TCGAGGTAGATACAGTCGGCGAAGCCGGCTTTCTTGGCTTCATAGCCTGGCTGCAGGCTGGCCGCATAGTTGCCGCCGACCTTGGCCGCGCCGGTGCCTTGCGGGGCGGCACGGTCGAAGTCGGAGATGAGGAATTTGTGCGGGGTCATGCCGCCCTTGAAGTACGAACCGACTGGGATGGCGAAGACCGAGAAGATGAACTCGGGGGCGGTGCGCACGCCGATGTTGTCACCGGTGCCGATCACGAACGGACGCAGGTACAGGGCGCCCTTGCCGTGCGGTGGAACGAATTTTTCGTTGGCCTTGACCACCTGCTTGCAGGCTTCGATGAACTGTTCGGTCGATACCCGTGGCATCAGCAGGCGGTCGCAGCTGCGCTGCATGCGCGCGGCGTTCTGGTCCGGGCGGAACAGGTTGATCGAGCCATCCTTGCAGCGGTAGGCCTTCAGGCCTTCGAAGCACTGCTGGCCATAGTGCAGGGCGGTGGAGCCTTCACTGATGTGCAGCACATTGTCTTCGGTCAGGGTGCCCTTGTCCCACTCGCCGTTACGCCATACGGACAGGTAACGTTTGTCAGTCTTGATGTAGTCGAAACCCAGCTTGTCCCAGTTAATGCTTTCGTTACTCATGACACCCTCATTGCTCTTGCCCGAACACGGCGGGCTGCTTTTATATGCGCACCCCGCCACCTTAATACATCCGGCGCGGATCGGGAACGGCCAGTCACACAATCCGCCGGGCGTGTTCCTTCGGGTCAGTCGCTGTCGCGATGACGATTACGATGAACGAACAGGCCTGAGCCTGTGCAGAGCAGAAATGTCACCCACATAAACGACTCCACGCCCAGGTACAGGCCCTGAGGAAGGAACCGCCAAACCAGCACGCCTGCGACAAACAGAGACAGCCCGGCCCATTTGCGTACCGTTGCAGCGCGAAGGTTGTGGTGGAGCACGGCTGCTGCAAGGGTGAGCAGCGCCGCGGCGATGAAGGTATTCATGGGCGGGCCTGGATAATCAGCGATTGGCTTGACCGTTGCGGTCCGATGCCTCCGCTGACAGTCGCCTCTATGTACACCATCCTATCGCCCATGTGATAAGTCGGTAACCTGCTGCTAACCAGTGGGCCGATGCTTACCCCCAGCGCGGCGCCGGTTATTGGCGCGACCAAGCCGACGGGTACCCCAATAGCTGTGCTGATTAGCGCACCGACGTGCCCGCGTTGGTCATTTAGTGCATCGGCTTGTTCTCTGGTGAGCGCTTTTGAGATCGATACCCGAATCTGGCAGGGACGGCCCTTCGCCTGCATACGGTCATAGACCTGAATCAAGGTCTCCGTCACTCGGTAGCTGGCCTGCCGAGCGCTCGTGAAATCAAGCATCGCAAGTCGTGCGCGGTCTGCTGGGTGAATAGTCAGTTCATGAACATCAAGCACGATGCTGCGGTTGGCGATGACTTGATAGGTTTTCTCGAATTGCACTGTGACTTCCCTTTCGTTGCTGGGGCGTGTTTCCCAGGGCCTGACAGTGAAAGGTTTTTGCAGTTGAACGAAGCTCCGTGCTTCCGAATTGGTTGTGGGATTCTTCTGTAATTTTACCCGTGCGAGGGCTGGCCTCAGCGCAAGCGCCGGTTCCAGTCCCCGCCATGATCGCGCCAGCAGGCTTCTTCGCTGTCGAAACGCACATGCCAGGCCACATGGTCCAGCGCGATCCCCGCGTCGCTCAGCGCCTGGCCAGTCAGCGCGATCATCCGTGCCTTGTCCGTGCCGGCCAGCGCGCGAGCCTTGTCGGTGTCGTCGGTGAACACCCAGGTGATGCGCAGGCTGGCGGGGAAGTCGTTGAGGTCCACCTGGTGGGTGAGCCAGGCGAAACCGACGATCTCGCCCTGAGCAGTGGCGCAGGCTTCGGTCAGGCAGGCGACCATCTCCCGCTCCAGGCGCGCCAGGGCACGCTTGCCGCTGGCCATCAGACGTTGTCGATCTGCTGGCAGAAGCGCAGGCGGTTGCCGAACGGGTCGGCAACCTGCATTTCCAGGCCCCAGTCGACCGCCTCGGCCTGCGGGCGGGCGTAGCCGTAGCGCTTGGCCAGCAGTTCGCGCTCCAGCGCCTTGAGGTCCTCGACCCGGGCAAACACCGCCGAGCCGGGCGTGGCGTCGCCGTGGTGCTCGGACAGGTGCAGGATCAACCCGTCGCGGTGGATCTGCATGTACAGCGGCAGGTCCGGGGCGAAGCGGTGTTCCCAATCGAGCTGGAAACCCAGGAAATCAAGGTAGAACTCCCTGGCCTTGTCGACCGAGAAGATCCGCAGAATCGGAATGGCGGGGGCGAATTGCATGGGGGCATCCTTGGCTCGAAAAAGGGCAGGGTGGTCACTTTAGCCTACTTCGCCACGCCGGCAGGCACTTGAATTGCGCGTCCGGGCGCAGCCGCTCTGGCCCGCAGCCTTGCGGCATGACTGACGGTTCGAAAGTTTCATCATCGTTCATCTGCGCAGTTGGCCCGCTCCCTGCTATATCCCTCCAGCGAATATTGATCGAGTGGTCAGCCCGGCGCGCCTGCAAGCGCCCCGAGCAGGGCCCTCATCCGGCCGTCAGGCCATGGATTTCAGGGGTTTTAGGATGTCGTTGGCGCAGCAGATCGATCCACCGCAGGCAGACCCGGGCTGGAGCGCCCACCTGCAGTTGCGCTTCGTCCAGCGCGATGACGTGACCCGCCTTGGTGCGCGGCGTCATGTCGGACCTCTTTTGGTGCAGCGGCCGTTCTATCCGGAGGGTGCGCCATGCCATGTCTATGTGCTGCACCCGCCAGGGGGCATCGTCGCCGGCGACCGCCTCGAACTTGATGTCCACCTCGAGCCCGGCAGCCATGCCTTGCTGACCATGCCCGGCGCGAGCAAGTTCTACCGCAGCATCGGCCCTACCGCGCGGCTCGCCCAGCGCTTTCACCTCGCCGCCGGCAGCACTCTGGAATGGCTGCCGCAGGACAGTATATTTTTCAATGGCGCCCGCGCCTGCCTCGACAACTGTTTCAGCCTTGAGCCCGGTGCGCGCCTGCTGGCCTGGGAGACGCTGTGCCTGGGTCGCCCGGTGATGAACGAGCGCTTCGAAGAGGGCGCGCTGGACAGCCGCCTGCGCATCGAACTGCCCGGCGACCCCGGCCTGCACGAGCGCCTGCGCATCGAGGGCGGGCTGCTGGACAAGGTGGCCGGGCACCCGTTGCTCGCCACCTTCTGCGCAGTGCCCGCCGACTCAGCGATGCTGGAGCGGGTGCGTCAAGTTCTCGACGAACTCGACACCCCAGCCGGCGCGACGCTGCTCGGCTCACTGCTGGTGATCCGCCTGCTCGACCACGACAACCAACACCTGCAACGCAACCTGCAGCGCCTCTGGCACCTGCTGCGCCCGGCCGTGCTTGGCCTGGCGCCGTGCCCGCCGCGCATCTGGGCCACCTGAGAGAGCCGCCATGGAGCTGACCCCGCGAGAGAAAGACAAACTGCTGCTGTTCACCGCCGCCTTGCTGGCCGAGCGGCGCTTGGCCCGTGGCCTGAAACTGAACTATCCGGAGGCGGTGGCGCTGATCAGCGCCGCGGTGCTTGAAGGCGCCCGCGATGGCCGCTCGGTGGCCGAACTGATGAGCCTGGGCCGCGAGGTGCTGGTGCGCGAGCAGGTGATGGCCGGCGTGCCGGAAATGCTGCACGACGTCCAGGTCGAAGCGACCTTTCCCGACGGGACCAAGCTGGTGACCGTGCATGAACCCATCGTTTGAGGAGGCCGGCATGATTCCCGGAGAAGTCCAGGTCGCCGCAGGCGACATCGAGCTCAATGTCGGCCGCCAAAGCGTCAGCGTCAGCGTGGCCAACCATGGCGACCGCCCGGTGCAGGTGGGGTCGCACTACCACTTCTACGAAGTCAACGACGCCCTGGTGTTCGAGCGCGAGCCGACCCGGGGCTTTCGCCTGGACATTCCGGCCGGCACCGCGGTGCGCTTCGAGCCGGGGCAGGCGCGCACCGTGCAACTGGTGGCCTACGCCGGCAAGCGCGAGGTGTACGGCTTTCAGGGCAAGGTGATGGGCGTGCTGGAGGGCAGGGCATGAGCCGGATTTCCCGCCAGGCCTACGCCGACATGTTCGGGCCTACCGTCGGTGACCGCGTGCGCCTGGCCGACACCGCATTGTGGGTGGAGGTGGAGAAGGACTTCACGATCTACGGCGAGGAGGTCAAGTTCGGCGGCGGCAAGGTGATCCGCGACGGCATGGGCCAGGGCCAGATGCTCGCGGCCGAGGCCATGGACCTGGTGCTGACCAATGCGCTGATCATCGACCACTGGGGCATCGTCAAGGCTGATATCGGCGTCAAGCATGGCCGTATCGCCGCCATCGGCAAGGCCGGCAATCCTGATGTTCAGCCCGGCGTCACGGTACCGGTAGGGCCGGGCACCGAGGTGATCGCCGCCGAAGGCAAGATCGTCACCGCCGGCGGCATCGACTCGCATATCCACTTCATCTGCCCGCAGCAGGTGGAGGAGGCGCTGACCAGCGGCGTGACCACTTTCATCGGCGGCGGCACCGGGCCGGCCACCGGCACCAACGCCACCACCTGCACCCCGGGGCCCTGGTACCTGGCGCGCATGCTCCAGGCCGCCGACTGCCTGCCGATCAACATCGGCCTGCTGGGCAAGGGTAATGCCTCGCGGCCCGAAGCCCTGCGCGAGCAGATCGCCGCTGGCGCCGTGGGCCTCAAACTGCACGAGGATTGGGGCTCGACGCCTGCCGCCATCGACTGTTGCCTGGGCGTGGCCGAGGAAATGGACATCCAGGTGGCGATCCATACCGACACCCTCAACGAGTCGGGCTGCATCGAGGACACCCTGGCCGCCATCGGCGATCGCACCATCCATACCTTCCACACCGAAGGGGCGGGCGGCGGCCACGCGCCGGACATCATCCGCGCAGCGGGCCAGGCCAACGTGCTGCCGTCCTCGACCAACCCGACACTGCCCTACACCGTGAACACGGTGGACGAGCATCTGGACATGCTCATGGTCTGCCACCACCTGGACCCGAGCATCGCCGAGGACGTCGCCTTCGCCGAATCGCGCATCCGCCGCGAGACCATCGCCGCCGAGGACATCCTCCACGACTTGGGCGCCTTCGCCATGACCTCGTCCGACTCCCAGGCCATGGGTCGGGTCGGCGAGGTGGTGCTGCGCACCTGGCAGGTGGCGCACCAGATGAAGCTGCGCCGCGGCCCGTTGGCCCCGGACAGCAGCTACAGCGACAACTTCCGGGTCAAGCGCTACATCGCCAAGTACACCCTCAACCCGGCGCTGACCCACGGTATCGCCCACGAGGTCGGCTCGGTGGAGGTGGGCAAGCTGGCCGACCTGGTGCTGTGGGCGCCGGCGTTCTTCGCGGTCAAGCCAGCGCTGGTGCTCAAGGGCGGGATGATTGCCACAGCGCCGATGGGCGATATCAACGGCTCGATCCCGACCCCGCAACCGGTGCACTACCGGCCGATGTTCGGCGCCCTGGGTGCGGCGCGGCATGCCACGCGCATGACCTTCCTGCCCCAGGCCGCACTGGACCGTGGCCTGCCCGAGCAACTGAAGCTGCAGAGCCTGATCGGTGTGGCCCATGGTTGCCGGCGGGTACGCAAGGCCGACATGGTCCACAACACCCTGCAACCGCTGATCGAAGTCGACGCGCAGACCTACCAGGTTCGCGCCGATGGCGAGCTGCTGGTGTGCGAGCCGGCGCACGAGTTGCCGCTGGCGCAGCGCTATTTCCTGTTCTGAAGGAGCGAACATGATTGTCCTCACCCGTCGGATCACTGAGTCCGAAGCCATCACCGGCACCGTCACCCTGGATGTCGATAGCCGCATCAAGAGCCGCCTGCGCGTCACCCTGGACGATGGTCGCGAGGCTGGGCTGGTGCTCGAGCGCGGCCATCTGCTGCGAGGCGGCGAACTGCTGGCCGATGTTGAAGGCCAGCAGGTCATTCGCGTGCTCGCTGCGCCCGAGACGGTCTCGACCGTGCGCTGCGCCGATCCGCACCTGCTGGCCCGCGCCGCCTACCACCTGGGCAACCGCCACGTACCGCTGCAGATCGAGCTGGGTCTGTTGCGCTTCCAGCACGACCATGTACTCGACGACATGCTGCGTGGCCTGGGGCTGGAGGTGGTGACCGAACAGGCACCGTTCGAGCCCGAGGCCGGCGCCTACCAGAGCGCACCTCACAGCCATTCCCACGGCCATGACCACCCGTTCGTGCGCCTGCCAGCCCATTCCTGACCTCATCCTGGAGCCCACAATGAAAAAGACGTTCGCCCTGGTACTGCTGATGGTGGCCTTGCCGGCCTTCGCCCATCCCGGCCACGACAGCAACCCGTTGCAGGATGGCCTGCTGCACCCGCTGACCGGCCTCGATCACTTGCTGATGCTGCTCGGCACCGGCGTACTCGCCGCCCTGACCAGGCGCAACCTGACCTTGCCATTGGCGACCCTGGCCGCGATGTTCGGCGGCGCGGTCTGTGGCCATCTGTTCGGCGATGTGGTCGGCATGGAGCAGATGATCCTCGGCTCGCTGCTGGTGGCCGCTGCCGCCATGCTGTTGCCGAGCCGTCAGCTGCTGCTGTCGCTGATCATGCCGGTATTCGCCCTGTTCCACGGTTGGGCCCATGGCGTGGAAGCCACCCCCAGCGCGTTCTGGCAGTTCAGTGCCGGTTTCGTCACGGTCAGCGGCCTGCTGCTGGCGGCGGGCTTTGGCGTCGGTTGCCTGCTGCGGCGCCATGCCGGCCTGCAGAAGGCCTTCGGCGGCGGTTTGCTGGCGGGCGCTGCGCTGGTGCTGGCCGGCTGATGCACAGCGACCTAGCGCTGCTGCGCTTGCTGCAGTTGGCCAGCCCCGGCTTGCCGGTGGGCGGCTTCACCTACTCGCAAGGCCTGGAATGGGCCGTGGAAGCCGGTTGGGTGAAGGACGCCAAAGGCTTCGCCGCCTGGCAGCGCGAGCAGTTGCACGACACCCTCGGCTACCTCGACTGGCCGTTGCTGGCGCGCCTGTACAAGGCCTGCCAGGCGGACGATGCCGACGCCTTCGCGCACTGGAGCCAGTTTCTTTTGGCCAACCGCGAGACCGCCGAACTGCGCCTTGAGGAACGGCAGCGCGGCAGCGCCCTGGCGCGTCTGCTCGATGGCTGGCAACTGGGGCAGGAGCCGGCCTGGCGCGCCAGCCTCGAACTCAGCCAGCTGGGCGGCATGGCCTGGCTCGGGGTGCACTGGTCGATCCCGCTGCGCCAGCTCGCCCTGGGCCATGGCTTCGCCTGGCTCGAAGGCGCGGTGATGGCGGGGGTGAAGCTCGTGCCGTTCGGCCAGCAGGCCGCCCAGACCCTGCTGCGCGACTTGGGCGAGGAACTGCCTGCCGTGCTCGATCATGCCCTGACCCTGGACGACGAACAGCTAGGCGGTGGCCTGCCACTGTTGGCCATCGCTTCGTCGCGCCATGAAACCCAATACACCCGTTTGTTCCGTTCCTGAGGACTGCCACGATGCAAAACTACCAGCAACCCCTGCGTGTCGGCGTCGGCGGCCCGGTCGGCTCCGGCAAGACCGCGCTGCTCGAAGCCCTGTGCAAGGCCATGCGTGATCACTACCAGATCGCCGTGGTGACCAATGACATCTATACCAAGGAAGACCAGCGCATTCTCACCGAAGCCGGGGCCCTGGAGCCTGAGCGTATCGTCGGCGTCGAGACCGGCGGCTGCCCGCACACGGCGATCCGCGAGGACGCCTCGATGAACCTGGCCGCCGTCGAGGCGCTGGCGCGCCAGTTCGGTAACCTCGAGGTGATCTTCGTCGAGAGTGGCGGTGACAACCTCAGCGCCACCTTCAGCCCGGAACTGGCCGACCTGACCATCTATGTGATCGATGTCGCCGAGGGCGAGAAGATCCCGCGCAAGGGCGGGCCGGGCATCACCAAGTCGGACTTCCTGGTGATCAACAAGACTGACCTCGCGCCCTATGTGGGGGCGTCGCTGGAGGTGATGGAGCGCGACACCCGACGCATGCGCCCGGAGCGGCCGTGGACGTTCAGCAACCTGAAGAAGGGCGAGGGGCTGCAGGCAGTGATCGATTTCATCGTCGAGCGCGGAATGCTGGGGGGCAGGCGGTAGAGGTGCAGTAACCATGAGACAGAGCACAGCCCGCGTAGTGCTTCGCCTCACGGCTGCTGGCCCTGTACCTTGGCGCCAACACGTTCTCAAACAGGACTTCCTACAAAGTCAAAGGAGCGCTTTTAAGCGGCGAAGCGGTCTTTTCCTAACGCTGCCTGGCATGGATGACAGATAGAGTCTGGCGGGCTGCAGGAGAAAACGCTTTGCCTGCGCAAATGAAACCAGAAATCACTGAAAGGACACTGTATGAAAAAGGTTGTACTGGCCGCGTTGCTGGCATCTGCAAGCTTGACCCAGATTGCCTATGGCAATGAGCCGGTGAGCTCTCCCAAAGGCGCTTCACCGTTCTTCCAAAGCAGCAATGCGGAAAAGACGCTGCAGGTTGCCGCCACGTTTATCGGTGACATTGGATCGGGCGCATGCCCGGCCGGCACTGCTCGAACTTCAGCCGGTAACTGTCAGCCTCCTATTGAATTCGATTGATGTAGCGCGGGGTAGGCAGCCTGGTGAAATGGCCCTGATCTGCGGCGAATACAGCCGCATGCTCCGTCAGGGCCGATGTTATTGGCCAATGCATTGAAGTCAATTAGAGCCGGTCTCATTTACACCTGTGTCAGCGTGCCATTGATGACCGAGTCCACTGCGGCACCCGAACCCTCGCTCAGCGCTCTCTACCAAGCACATCGCGGCTGGCTCCAGCGACGCCTGGGCGACACCTGGGCGGACCTGGGTGGTATCGGCGACGGTCGGTTTTTGATCTCGGCTTATCGTGCCAATGCCTGGTTCGGCTTGTAGAACAGGAAGTGCGTGGTCTGGGCCGTCTTGCGATAGGCCTTGGCCCAGTCGGGGCGAACACTGCGGTCATGGAAGTACAGGGCGCCGCCGGTAGGGTCCTTGAGCTGCTGGTTAAGTGCCTTGCGGGCGATTTCCTTGGCCACCGCGTAGCGCTGCGCTTCTTCCACCTGATCGGGGCGCCCGTCGCACCACCAGGAGAACTGGCAGCTCTTGCTCTCGACCCCCTGCTTGACCACCGCGCAGATACTGTCGGGGAAGCCCTCGTGGCCAAGGCGATTGAGCACCACGCTGGCCACCGCGCTCATGTCCTCGGCGTCGGCGCCCTTGGCTTCCCAGTAGATGGTGCGGGCCAGGCAGGTGATGCTGTCGTCCATCGGCGCCTGGCCTGCCGGGTCGACGGCCTGGACTTCACCGGGGGTCAGGGTTTCCTGTTTTTTGGGCGGTGGGGCATCCTCGACCACCTTCTCCTCGAGCACTTGCGCCTTGTCTTCGGCAACCGCGGCCTGCTGGCTGTCGGCGGCGGGGAGGGGGCCTGCAAGCAGGGTCAGGGACAGACCGAACAGCATCCACGCAAGGCGCATGATCGAGACTCCGCGAGAGGGCTGTCCACAGTCTAGCCGTTCGGCTTCAATTCAGTGTCAGGCTCAGCACCAGGGGCAGGGTCGCAGCGGCAGCGATGGTCTGCAGGGCGATGATGGTGGCCATCAACGGTGCATTGCCGCCCATCTGCCGGGCCATCACATAGGACGACGACGCGGTGGGCAGGGCCTGGAACAGCACCGCCACCACCGCTGCCTGGCCACCCAGCCCGAGCAACCGGCACAGGCCCCAGGTGGTCACCGGCATGACCAGGAACTTGAATAGCGACGCCGCCAGCACCGGCCTGACCTGCTGGCCCAGGCGCGCCCCGCCGAGCGCCGCGCCGACGCACAGCAAGCCCAGGGGCAGCGCCGCCTGGCCCAGGGCCTTGACCGTGGGCTCCAGGCCGGCCGGCAGGCCGAGGCCGGTTACCCGCAGCAACAGGCCTGCCGCGCAGCCGATGATCAACGGGTTGGCGAAGATCGCCTTGAGCACTGTGGTCGGTGAGCTGTGGCGTGCGCTGAAGCGGGCGAACACCAGTACACAGAGCAGGTTGACCAGCGGCACGATGGCGGCGTTGGCCACCGCCGCCAGGGCGATGCCGGCAGTGCCGTAGAGGCCGGCGGCCAGGGTGGCGCCGATGTAGTTGTTGAAGCGCACGCCACCCTGGAACACCGAGGTGAAGTCGCCGCCGTCATGGCTGGCGACGACCTGGTAGAGCACCAGCAGCAGGGCGCCGAGCAGGGTCGAGAGCATCAGCACGCCGACCATGCCCAGTACCGGCACGCCTTCAAGGTTGGCGGTGGCCAGGCCGTGCAGGAACAACGACGGCAGCAGCACGTAATAGCTCAGGCGTTCGGCGCCGGGCCAGAAGGTTTCGGCGAGAAAGCCACGGACCCGCAGCCAGGTGCCCAGGGCGATGAGCAGGATGATCGGGACGAGAGTAGTGAGCAGCAGGTGGAGCATGGCGGGTGGTCCGTGGCCGGGTACGGGCACAGACTAGCGGAGTTGAGTGAGCAGAAAAAACGGTGTTTTCTTGAGTGACCGTTGAGAAAAAATGCATTGTCTACACCGCTGCGTAGCGCTTTCGCCAGTGTTCAAGCCTCGAGCGCGGTCTTCAACACCGCGCTCAGGTGCCGCCGCTGGCTCTTTTCATGTTCCAGCAGCACCATGCGCCGGGTCAGCTGCGGTTCACCGAAGGGCAGCACGGTGGCAGCGGGCAGCCGTTCCAGGTCGTCATCGCTCATGGGGATGACCGCCACCCCGAGCCCCATGGCCGCCATGCGCGCCAGGGCCTCCTGGCTGTCCAGCTCCATCTGCTCGTTGACCTGCAGGCGCTGACGGCGCAGTTCCTGTTCGATCTGGCGGCCGGCCCAGGCGCGTTTGTCGAAGCGCAGGAACGGCTGGCTGGCGAGCAGCGCAGACAAGCTCTGGCCTGCCAGATCCGGGCTGGCGATGGCCCAGAATCGGTCCTCGAACAGCGGCGTGTACTGCAGGCTTTGCGGGTAGGGGCTGACCGGTTCGGTAGTGATCGCCGCGTCCAGCTCGCCATCTTCGACCCGCCGGGCGAGTTCCGCAGACATGCCCGACACCACGCTGACATGCAGCTCGGGGTGGTGCGCCTTGATCCACACCAGTGCCCTGGGCAGGCGCCGGGCGAGTACGGTGTGGATCGCCCCGATACGCAGGCGACCGCGCAGGCTCGGGCCGCTGGCCAGGGTGTCGGCCAGTTCGTCGTAGGCAGCCAGGATGCCTTCGGCGCGGGCCACCGCCAGCTGCCCGGCCTCGGTCAGCATTACCTGGCGGCGGCTGCGGTCGAACAGGGCGACCTGCAGCTCGTCTTCCAGGGTCTTGATGTGCAGGCTCACCGCCGAGGGCGTCAAGCTCAGCAGGTCGGCGGCGCGGGCGAAGGTGCCATGGCGGGCGATGGTGACCAGGGTGCGCAGGGCTTTGAGGGACACGCAGGGCTCCGGTTCGTGACGTGGCAGGCTTACCCTGTCGAGGGCGTGAGAGCCTGGCTACGATACGCGAATGCGCGCCTCAACGCCCGGGGCGTCCGTATGCCTGGCTGATGCGGTCGATCACCATCGCCAGCGCGACGATCGCCAGGCCCGCCTCGACGCCTTGGCCGACGTTGAGGGTCTGGATACCGGCCAGCACGTCCTCGCCCAGCCCGCGGGCGCCGATCATCGAGGCTACCACCACCATCGACAGGGCCATCATCACCGACTGGTTGAGCCCGGCCATGATGCTTGGCAGGGCCAGCGGCAGGGCGATACGCCGCAGCTGTTGCCAGCGGCTGGCGCCCAGGCCGTGGGCGGCCTGCAGCAGCGACGGGTCGATCTGCGAAAGGCCCAGCTCGGTCAGGCGCACCAGCGGCGGCAGGGCGTAGATCAGCGTGGCGAACACTGCCGGCACCTTGCCCAGGCCGAACAGCATCAGCACCGGGATCAGGTAGACGAAGGCCGGCAGGGTCTGCATCACGTCGAGCACCGGCAGGATCAGGCGCCGGGCCAGGGGCCGGGTGGCCAGCAGGATGCCCAGCGGCACCCCGATCAGCACGCACAGGCCGGTGCTGACCAGCACCAGGGCGAGGGTCTGCAGCAGCTTGTCCCACAGCCCGAGCATGCCAATCAGTGCCAGCAGCAGTGGCAGCATCAACGCCCGGGCCAGGCTGCGGCTGGCATGCCAGGCCAGCAGGCCGACCAGCACCAGCAGCAGCCACCAGGGCAGCAGGCGGAGCAGGTTTTCCAGGCCTAGCAGCAGTTGCAGCAACTGGTCGGAGACGGTGCGCAGATGGTCGCCATAGTGCAGGACCAGCCAGTCGACCAGGCGGTTGACCCAGGCGGCGAAAGAAAATTGCAGGGCTTCGGGAAAACCACCGCTCACAGGCCGGCCTCGACCTTGGCGGCGTTTTCGGCGGGCAGCCAGGCCTTCCACACCGCAGGGTTTGCACGCAGGAAGGCGATTGCCGCGTCGCGGGGTTTCTGCCGGGTTTCGCTCATGTCGGCGAGTGCCTTGTTCAGGGTGTCGATGGGCAGGTCGACTTTCTCGAATACGGCGACCAGTTCCGGGTAGGCGTCACGAAACGCTTTCGATACCCCGATCGAGAGCTTGGCTGGCAACGAACGGCTGCCTTTGGGAGCGGGATTGGCGGGATCTGTGAGGGTGGCCCAGGCGGCTGCATCGAACGGGGGCTCTTCGAGGCGTACCAGGTCGTAGCGGCCCATCAGCGGAGTAGGGCTCCAGTAGTAGAACAGCACGGGCTTGCCGAGCTTGATCTTGGCGGCGATCTCGGCGTCGAGGGCCGCGCCGGTGCCGCTGCGGAAGTTGTTGTACAGCCCGTCCAGGCCATAGGCCTTGAGCTTCTGGCTGTTGACGGTCTCGGAAGTCCAGCCGCTGGGGCTGTTGAGGAAGCGGCCCTTGCCGGGCGCCTCGGGGTCGTCGAATACCTGGGGGTAGCGTTTGAGGTCGTCGACGCTGCGCAAGTCCGGCGCAAGGGGTTCGAGGTTGCGTGCCGGGTCGCCCTTTATGATGTAGGCCGGTACCCACCAGCCTTCCTCCGCGTTCTTCACCGTGTCGCCCAGGGCGAACACCTGGCCGGCCTGCTCGGCCTTGACCCAGGCGGGGCTGCGCCCGGCCCATTCCTCGGCGATCACTTGCAGATCGTTGCGCGCCAGGGCCACTTCCATGCTGACGGTGCTGCCGGGGAGGGTGTCGGTGGGGTAGCCGTAACCGCGTTCGACGATCAGGCGCAGGATTTCGGTGGTCAGGGCACCGCTTTCCCAGCCGATGGCGCCGAAGTGGATGGGTTGCTTGGCCGCAGCGGCGGAGTCGGTGCTGGCCAGGCCGAAGGCAAGGAGCAGGCTGGCCAGCAGGGTAGGAACTTTCTTCATCGGGGCCTCGTCGGTGCCGGTCCGTGGGTTCCGGCAAAAGTGTAGACGACGAGGCTTTTCAGCCGAGACCACCTGCAAGCGGCCCCGGCGTTTGGCAGTTAAACGCGGAACTGATCCATCAACCCCTGCTGCTGGTTGGCCAGGCTGTTGAGCGACTGGCTGACCCGCGCCGATTCGTTGGCCTGGCCGCTCAGCGACTCGGTCACGTCACGGATGGTGGCGACGTTGCTGTTGATCTCTTCGGCCACCGCGCTCTGCTCTTCGGCGGCGCTGGCGATCTGCAGGTTCATGTCGGTGATCACGGTCACCGCCTGGCCGATGCGCTGCAGCGCGGTGACGGCCTGGCCGACCTGCTCCACGCCGCCCTGGGCCTGGCGATGGCTGCTGTCCATGGCGCCGACCACTTCCTGGGTGCCGGCCTGCAGGGCCTCGATCACCTGGCGGGTTTCCTCCACCGACTCCTGGGTACGGCGCGCCAGGTTGCGCACTTCGTCGGCGACCACGGCGAAGCCGCGGCCAGCCTCGCCGGCACGGGCCGCCTCGATCGCGGCGTTGAGCGCCAGCAGGTTGGTTTGCTCGGCGATCGAGCGGATGACCTCGAGCACCGAACCGATCTTCTCGCTGTTGCGCGCCAGACCTTCGACCTGGGCCATGGCGCCGCTCATGTCGGCGGCCAGGGTGTCGATGCTGGTGGTGGTGCGGTCGATCACCGCCAAGCCTTCGCGGGTGGCCTGGTCGGCTTCACGCGCGGCCTGGGCGGCCTGGGCCGCGCTGCGGGCGACATCCTGGGCAGTGGCGCTCATTTCGTGGGAAGCGGTGGCCACCTGGTCGACCTGGCGGTACTGCTGCTCCATGCCGGCGCTGGTCTCGGCGGCGATGGCCGCGGACTGGTCGGCGGTGCCGCGGGCGGCCTGGACCGAGCGCTTGACCTCGGCGATGGTCGGCTGCAGCTTGTCGAGGAAGCGGTTGAACCAGCCGGCCAGCTCGCCCAGTTCATCCTGCTTGTCGTATTGCAGGCGGCGGGTCAGGTCGCCTTCGCCGCTGGCGATGTCCTTGAGCATGGCGGCCACGCCAAGGATCGGCCGGGTCACGCCGCGGGCCATCAGCCACACCAGCAGCAGGCCGGCGATGGCGGCGGCCAGGCCCAGGCCCAGTTCGAGCAGGGTGCCGCTGTTGTTGAGGGCGTCGAGTTCTACCTTGAGCGCCTCGGCCGGCCCGGTCAGGGCACTTTCCGGCACATCCAGCAGCACGCCCCAGGGCTTGCCGCCGGGGATCGGCTCGAAGGCGGCCAGTACTTTCAGGCGCTGCTGATCGTGGAGGATCTGCAATTTGCCTTCGGCAAGCTTGCGCACCAGTTCCGCGCCCTGGGTCCGGTCGACCTGGTCGAAGCGCTGGGCCAGCTTGCCGGCATCGGCGCTGTAACCGGCCAGCAGGCCCACGGGGCTGAGGATGCCGACGGTGGTCTGGCCTTCGTAAAGGCTGCGGCTGGCGGTCTGGCTCAAAGCCTGCAAACTGTTGAGGTTGATGTCGATGGACAGGGTGGCGATGACCTTGTCTGCGGCCTTGAGCGGGAAGACGATGCTGGTCATCAGCACCTGCTGGCCGTCGATGTCATAGAAGTACGGCTCGACCACGCACACGGTGCCGGTGCTGCGCGGGCACACCCACCAGGTGTTGGCCGGCTGGCCACTGGGGCCGATCTCGGTGTTGGCCATGTCGTGCTCGGGCAGCGCCATCGAGGTCAGCTGGCCGACCCGCGGCTGCGACCAGTACAGGGCGAAGCGCCCGGTCTCGTTGCTGCCCAATTCGCCCTGGCCGGCGAACAGCTTGTCCTTGCCATCCAGCGCGCCCGGTTCGAACACCAGCGACAGGCCGAGCAGGTCGGGGTTGGCCTGCAGCGCGGCACGCACCTGGGCAGTCATGTCCTGGCGCAGGTCGTAGGCGTCGAGGAAGCGCTTTTCCGCCTGCTCACGCAGGAACAGCACCTGGCGGGCGAAACCGGCGCCGTACTGGTAGGCGTCCATGAACTGACGACGGATGTTCAGGGCCTGGACCTCGCCCTGGGACTCGATGCGCGACTGGGCCGAGTCGGAGAGCATGCGCATGCTGCTGGCTTTCACCAGGTCCGAACTGTGGTCCATGCGGTACAGCGAAAGGCCGACGAGCAGGGTGACGATTGCCGCCAGGCACAGGCCCGCCAGCAGGGTGATCTTCCATTGGATGGAGAGTTGTCGCAGCAAAGGCATGGGGAAAATCCCTTGTAATAGGTTTGATGCTGCCGACTGTGTCGGCCTGCTCGGATTTTTCTTTATTCAAACGTTCAATTAAACCCTGCGACTTTCGTCTATTCCCTACAAAGGGCCGCGGCGCAGACGCTTTTGACTTCTGCCGGTCTGTGCTTCAGAGTGTGCGCCCTTCATAACAACATCCCCTGGTCCGGCCACTGCCTGCGCGCAGTCTGTCGCCGGAATGCCCGCTTTTTGTCTGTCGTAACGAGGTTTGCACACCATGAATGCAGTGATTGCCGCGGTCGGGCTCATGCTGATCCTGAGCCTGTCCCGTGTGCATGTGGTCATCGCCCTGATCATCGGCGCCCTGGCCGGAGGCCTGGTCGGTGGGCTGGGTATCGAGGGCACGCTCAAGGCCTTCAATGGTGGCCTGGGTGGCGGTGCCACGGTGGCGTTGTCGTATGCGTTGCTCGGCGCCTTCGCGGTGGCCATCGCCAAGTCGGGCCTGGCCCATGCCCTGGCCGATCGGGCGCTGGCGATGATCGATCGCCAGGGCCATGCCGACGGTGGCAAGATCAAGTGGCTGCTGATCGGCCTGATGCTGGTGGTGGCGGTGTCGTCGCAGAACATCCTGCCGATCCACATCGCCTTCATCCCGTTGCTGGTGCCGCCGCTGCTGTACGTGCTGACCCGCCTGCGCATCGACCGCCGGCTGATTGCCTGCGTGATCACCTTCGGCCTGATCACCCCTTACATGTTCCTGCCGGTCGGTTTCGGCAACATCTTCCTCAACGAGATCCTGCTGGCCAACGTCGCCCGCGCCGGTGTCGACGTGAGCGGGGTCAATGTCACCCACGCCATGGCCATTCCCGCTGCGGGCATGCTCGCCGGCCTGTTGCTGGCGGTGTGCTTCAGCTACCGCAAGAAACGTGATTACGACCTGGCGCGGATCGAGCAGGTCGAGCAGGTCAGCGTGCAGTACAACCCGGTGACCCTGCTGGTGGCCGGGGTGGCGATCGCCGCGGCGTTCATCATCCAGCTGTGGCTGGACTCGATGATCATCGGCGCGATGGTCGGTTTCCTGATCTTCTCGCTGTCGGGCATCGTGCGCTGGAAGGACACCGACGACCTGTTCACCGAAGGCATGAAGATGATGGCGATGATCGGCTTCATAATGATCGCTGCCTCTGGCTTCGCCGAAGTGATGAAGGCCACCGGCGAGGTGAAGAGCCTGGTTGAGACCTCGGCGCAGTGGATCGACCACAGCAAGGGCATTGGTGCCTTGCTGATGCTGCTGGTGGGGCTGCTGGTGACCATGGGCATCGGCTCGTCGTTTTCCACCGTGCCGATCCTGGCGGCGATCTTCGTGCCGCTGTGCGTGCAACTGGGCTTCGATCCGCTGGCCACCGTGTGCATCGTCGGTACTGCCGGTGCACTAGGTGATGCCGGTTCGCCGGCTTCGGACTCGACCCTGGGGCCGACCTCCGGGCTGAACGTGGATGGCCAGCACCACCATATCTGGGACACCGTGGTGCCGACGTTCCTCCACTACAACCTGCCGCTGCTGGCGTTTGGCTGGTTGGCGGCGATGACGCTCTGATTCCGAGGGGCCAGCGTGGGAGCGGGCTAGCCCCGCGATCACGGCGCAGCCGGTGCCATATGACGCATCGCTCCCACGCGCCCCAGGAGAGCACAGGCCGCCTCTGATCAGCCGCGGGTCGGCGCCGGCACGATACGGTTGAGGACGGTGCTGCCGTCCTTGCTGCGGGTCAGGTATACCGGCAGCACCTTGGGCAGCGTGTCTACCAGGCGTTCCACCTCGCGGGTGCTGTAGATGCCACTGATGCGAATGTTGGCGGTGCTGTCGTCGGCCAGGATGAGCGGTTTGTCCAGGTAACGGTTGATCACCGGCAGCGCCTGGCCGAGGCTGAGGTTGTCCAGCACCAGCCTGCCGCTGCGCCAGGCCAGGCTGTTGGCGTAGTCGTCGCTCTGGTTCAGTTCGGGTTCGAAATCGCCCTTGTGGTAGCTGGCCTGCATGCCCGGGCCAAGGCGATAGCCGCCGGAGCCGCCGCCGCTGCTGACCAGCACCGAACCTTCCACCAGCGTCACCTTGACCTGGTCCTTGTACTTCCACACGTTGAACTGGGTGCCGGTGACCCGGGTCTGGCCGTTGGCGGCGTGGACGATGAACGGGTGGCTGCTGTCGTGGGCGACCTTGAAGAACGCCTCGCCCTGGATCAGGGTGACCCGGCGCTCATCCTTGAAGTTCAGGAAGCGCAGCTCGCTGTTGAGGTTCAGCTCGACGCTGCTGCCGTCGCCCAGGCGTACCTGACGCAGGTGGTCGGTGGCTTCGAAATGCTGGTAGCCGTTGGGCAGCCAGCCCTGTTCCCAGCCGAGCCAGCCTGCCAGCGGCAGGGCGAGCAGGGTGATGGCCGCGGCGGAGGCGAACGGGCGCCAGTGGCGCGTCGCCGCCGGGCGCCGCACGGGCAGCGGGATTACCTGGGCGGTGCGCGGCAGCAGGTCGGCGGTGTCCCAAATTTCCAGCATCGCCTGGTATTCCTCGGCATGCCGCGGGTCGGCAGCCAACCATTGGCCGAACGCCTCACGCTCGGCCGCCGTGCAATCGTCGGCGTGCAGGCGCATGCACCAATGCGCGGCGGCATCGGTGATTGCATCGTCTTCGCTTGGAATGTGGCGGTCCTGATTCATCGCGGCTCCCGGTTTTGCGGCATTCTACCCCCGGGCGGGGGATTCCGAGAACGAGTTAATGGCGAATGACTTTCAATTGTGCGGTTTTTCGTCGTATCTGCGGTTGGGTATCATCTGCGACAGGGCAGGGGACTTCGTGGGCGTCGACAAGGGCGGTAGCGCCAAGCCTTGACTTTTTCTTGCGCCGCACGCTAGTTTCCCAGCCCATGAACCTATTCCCGCAGTACAGCGCCCTCAGCATTATTACCGCCATTATCAGATTGGCGGGCTAGCGCACACATGCACTGAACCCGCCCTGGAGGCGGGTTTCTTCTCTCTGACTCCTGGGCACGACAAAGAAACCAGGAGTCATCGATGACCAGCCTCAGCGCCACCCCTCGTCCCCCGGCAACCCCCCAACAACTGCTGTCCGAGCAGGTGCGCCGGATTCTCTCGGCGCCGGTGTACGACCTGGCCATCGAAACCCCCTTGCAAGCGGCGCCGGCCCTGTCGGCCAGCCTGGGCAACCAGGTCCTGCTCAAGCGCGAAGACCTGCAACCGACGTTCTCCTTCAAGATCCGCGGCGCCTACACCCGTCTGTCGCGCCTGACGCCTGCCCAGCGCGCCCGCGGCGTGATCACCGCTTCGGCTGGCAACCATGCCCAGGGTGTGGCCCTGGCCGGGGCGCACCTGGGCATCAAGGCCACCATCGTCATGCCGACCACCACCCCCTCCCTCAAGGTCGAGGGCGTGCGCTCACGGGGCGGCCATGTGGTGTTGCACGGCGAGAGCTTCCCCCATGCCCTGGCCCATGCCCTGCACCTGGCCGACCGTGACGGCGCCACCTTCGTACCGCCGTTCGATGACCCCGACGTCATCGCCGGGCAGGGGACCGTGGCCATGGAGATCCTGCGCCAGCACCCAGGCCCGTTGCATGCGATCTTCGTCCCCGTCGGCGGCGGTGGCCTGGTCGCCGGGATCGCCGCCTATGTCAAGTACCTGCGCCCGGAGGTCAAGGTGATCGGCGTCGAACCGCAGGACTCCAACTGCCTGCAGGCCGCCCTGGCCGCAGGTGAGCGGGTGATCCTGCCGCAGGTCGGTACCTTCGCCGACGGAGTGGCGGTGGCGCAGGTGGGGGCGCACTGCTTCGAGCTGTGCCGCCACTTCGTCGACGAGGTGGTGACGGTCGGCAGCGACGAACTGTGCGCCGCGATCAAGGACATCTACGATGACACCCGCTCGATCACCGAGCCTTCCGGGGCCCTGGCGGTGGCCGGCATCAAGCGCTACGTGGCCCGTGAAGGGCTGCAAGGGCAGACCCTGGTGGCCATCGACTCGGGCGCCAACGTCAACTTCGACCGCCTGCGCCACGTGGCCGAGCGCGCCGAGCTGGGCGAGCAGCGCGAGGCGATCATCGCCGTGACCATCCCCGAGCGCCCCGGCAGTTTCCGCGCGTTCTGCCTGGCCTTGGGCAAGCGCCAGATCACCGAGTTCAACTACCGCTACTACCCAGGCAAGGAGGCACGCCTGTTCGTCGGCGTGCAGACCCACCCGCAGCAGGACCCACGGCAACAGTTGCTGGCCAGCCTGGGCGAACAGGGCTACCAGGTGCTCGACCTGACCGACAACGAACTGGCCAAGCTGCACGTGCGCCATACCGTCGGCGGCCACGCGGCACCCGGCGCCGGTGAGCGCGTGCTGCGCTTCGAGTTCCCCGAGCGCCCGGGGGCATTGCTGAGCTTCCTCGAGCGCCTGGGCAAGCGCTGGAACATCAGCCTGTTCCACTACCGCAACCATGGCGCGGCACAGGCACGGGTGTTCGCCGGGCTGGAGGTGCCCGAGGACGAGTTGGCCGGGTTGCCACGGGCACTGGACGAGATGGGCTACCAGTACTGGGACGAGACGGAGAATCCGGCGTATCGGTTGTTCATGGGGTAGGCCGGCTTGCGCTGGATCAATGCCCACCTGCCCATTCCGGCGGATGCTGAAAACCTACCGTCAGCTTGAGAGGACCCCGGCCATGAGCAGCACGTTCTTCATCCCCGCCGTAAACATCATGGGCATCGACTGCCTGGAAGAGGCGATGGCGGCGATTGCCGGCTACGGCCTGCGCAAGGCGCTGATCGTCACCGACGTCGGGCTGGCCAAGGCCGGCGTGGCCGAGCGCATCGCCGGCATGCTGGCCATGCGCGACATCGATTCGCGGGTGTTCGACGGCGCCAAGCCCAACCCGAGCATCGCCAATGTCGAGGCGGGCCTGGCGATGCTGCGTCGCGAGGGCTGCGACTGCGTGATCTCCCTGGGCGGTGGCTCGCCCCACGACTGCGCCAAGGGCATCGCGCTGTGCGCCACCAACGGCGGGCATATCAGCGACTACGAGGGCGTGGACCGTTCGAGCAAGCCGCAGCTGCCGCTGATCGCGATCAACACCACGGCGGGTACCGCCAGCGAGATGACCCGCTTCTGTATCATTACCGACGAAGCGCGCCATGTGAAAATGGCCATCGTCGACCGCAACGTCACCCCGATCCTGTCGGTGAACGATCCGGCGCTGATGGTCGGCATGCCCAAGGGGCTCACCGCGGCCACGGGCATGGATGCCTTGACCCACGCCATCGAGGCCTATGTGTCCACCGCCGCCACGCCGATCACCGATGCCTGCGCGCTCAAGGCCATCAGTCTTGTCAGTGCCAACCTGCGCCAGGCGGTCGCCGATGGTGGTGACCTGGTGGCGCGGGAGAACATGGCCTACGCCCAGTTCCTGGCGGGCATGGCGTTCAACAATGCCTCGCTGGGTTATGTGCATGCCATGGCCCACCAGTTGGGCGGCTTCTACGACTTGCCCCATGGCGTGTGCAACGCGGTGCTGCTGCCCCATGTGCAGCGTTTCAATGCCAAGGTCAGTGCCGCGCGGCTGCGTGATGTGGCCAAGGCCATGGGGGTGAAGGTATGCGCGCTGGACGCTGAGCAGGGGGCCGGCGCTGCGATTTCGGCCATCGAGCACCTGGCGGCGGCCATCGGCATCCCGGCCGGGCTGGCGGAACTGGGGGCCAAGGTCGAGGATGTGCCGGTGCTGGCGGCCAATGCGCTGAAGGATGCCTGCGGGCTGACCAATCCACGGGTGGCCAGCCAGGTGGAGATCGAGGCGATCTTCAAGGCGGCGTTCTAGCCTGTTTTAGTCATCGCGGGGCAAGCCCGCTCCCACAAGGGCCGCGGGCCCCGGCACTTGTGGGACTTCCCTTCAGCGTTCGCGCATGAAGAACCCGGCTACATACTTGCGGAAGGTCTCCAGGCTCTTGAAGTCGGCATAGCGCTTGAAGTTCTCCGCATCCGGTTCCGGCCCGATCGGCTGCTCCAGCAGCGACACCGACAGTACCCGGTCCTGGTCAGAGGTCAGCACCAGTTCATCCATCACCTGGCCGCCGATCACCGGGCGGCGCATCAGCACCTTGACGCCCTTGCCAGCCATCCAGTCGATCAGCGACACCAGTGCCTTGAGCGGCTCGCGCTCTTCGTCGCGGTACACCGGGAACAGGTGCCCGCGCGACAGCACCGGTACGCTGGCCACGTGGATCAGTTCGTAGAAATGGCTGCCGGCGGTGGCCGGCGAGTACAGCGCCAGGGCCAGCAGCGGGCCGTTGGCGCGATTGCCGCCCCAGTACTGATGGTGGCCCTGGAAGTCGAAGCCGTCCTCGCTGCGGTTGTTGAACAGCTTGCGCCCCTTGACCTGGTCCACGCAGTCGAGCAGCAGGCCATGCCGGCGGTGGTTGCCGAACACCGTGGCCTCGCGCAGGCGTGCCTTGAGCATCATCATGTGCTTCATGTCCAGGCGGGTTTCCAGGTAGTTGCTGGCAGGTACCCGCTCCAGCAGCGGGTAGCGGCTGGCGACAGTGCGCAGGTCGGCGAACTGCGCGGTGAGGTCTTTTTTCAGGTGGCTGGCGTAGACATTCAGGCCGCTGGCCTCGATCCAGGTCAGCAGCAGCGATAGCAGGCGCTGCTGCTCGCGGCGCTCGCCGGGCTCGCGTGACGTTGCAGGTGCTTCACCGTCACTGGCGCGGCGATAGTCACCGAGCAGGCGCAGTGGCGCATCCGGTGCCAGCCAGGCCGCTGGTGTGGCGCTTTCCTCGGCGCGCTCGCCGGCCTCGCGCTCATCCTTGCTGAACGGGCAGCCGGGGGTGTGCTCGGGGGTTTCTGGATTGTTGCGCAGGAACAGGGTGCCGGTGCTGCCGTTCAACGACACGTTGAGCACCGGCAGGGCATCCTTGCGGCAGTCGCAGGCCAGCCATTGGTTGGCGCTGCGTATCTTCATCAGCCATTGGTTGGCCTGCAACAGGCGCGGGCCGGCGAGGGTGCCGCGGGCGAAGCCCACCAGCAGTTCGTCCTCTGCCGGGGTCAGGCTGCGCACCAGGGCGCCGGATTTTTCGATGATTCGCATTGAGGGGCAGCTCCAAGCTACAAGCCTCAAGCTTCAGGCAAAGCGCGGCGGCTTTCAACTTGAAGCTTGCGGCCTGGAGCCTGCCGATCACTGGCCGCCGAACAGTTTGGCGGCGCGGGCGCGGATTTCCTCGGGGCTGAGGTCTTCCTTGTGGGTGGAGACGAACCACAGGTTGTTGAACGGATCCTTCAGGGTGCCGCTGCGGTCGCCGTAGAACTGGTCTTGGACTTCGCGTATTGCTGTCGCGCCGGCGCGCAGGGCCTGGGCATAGACTTTGTCGCAGTCCTCGACATACAGGTGCAGGCCGACTGCCGGTGTCTCGATGGTTTCGCTGGGCTTGAGGCCGCCCTCCATGTCGCAGGGCGAGCCGAGCATCAGCGAGGAGTCGCCGATTTTCAGTTCGGCATGGCCGATGCTGCCGTCAGGGCCTTCGAGGCGGAACATTTCCACGGCGCCGAAGGCGTTCTTGTAGAACTCGATGGCCTTGGCGGCGTCCTTGATGCCTAGATATGGGGTAAGGCTGTGCTGGCCTTCGGGGATGGGCTTGGCTGCCATTTGCGTAATCTCCTTTTCACGTGGGGTGGGTTGCAACGCCTTGGTGATTAGAGTCGTCTACGCGGCCGGAAAATCGACTGTCGCCTTATATCGATTGTCTCTAAAAAGCGAATGGGCCGCGATGCGGCCCCATTTGCTTGCCAGCTTCAGAAGATGTAGTCGGTGGTCAGGAAGCTCGACTGCCGGTTGCGGATGATTTCGCTGATCAACGCCTTGTTCGCTTCCTGGAACTTGGTCGCCACCAAGGTGCGGATGGAGAACACGCGCAATGCGTCATGCACCGACAAGGTCCCTTCGGCGCTGTTCTTGCGGCCGTTGAACGGGTAGGTGTCCGGCCCACGCTGGCACTGGGCGTTGAGGTTGATCCGGCCGACCTGGTTGGCGAAGGTATCGACCAGCGCACCGATGGTCTGCGGGTCGTTGCCGAACAGGCTCAGCTGTTGGCCGTAGTCGGAATCGAGCACGTAGTCGATCACGCTCTGCAGATCGCTATAGGGCACCACTGGTACCAGTGGGCCGAACTGTTCCTCGTGATAGACGCGCATGTCCTGGCTGACCGGGTAGAGCAGCGCAGGGTAGAAGAACGAGCCGCGGCTCTGCCCACCGCCCTCGTTGAGCACCCGGGCACCCTTGGCGGTGGCGTCGGCCACCAGGCCGTCGAGGTAGTCAAGCTTGCCGGGTTCGGGCAGCGGCGTCAGCGCCACGCCGGGCTCCCAGGGCATGCCGGGCTTGAGCGCGACGAGTTTGCGCTGGAACTTGTCGAGGAATGCCTCGACCACGTCCTCGTGGACGAACAGGATCTTCAACGCGGTGCAACGCTGGCCGTTGAACGACAGGGCGCCGGTGACGGCCTCTTCGACGGCGTTGTCGAGGTCGACCTGGGGCAGGACGATGCCGGGGTTCTTGGCGTCCAGGCCCAGCGCCGCGCGCAGGCGGTGCGGGCGTGGGTGGAGCTTCTTCAGGTCGCTGGCGGCCTTGTGGGTGCCGATGAAGGCGAACACGTCGACCTTGCCGCTGGCCATCAGCGCGCTGACGGTCTCGCGGCCGCGCCCGTAGATGACGTTGATCACCCCAGGCGGGAAGCTGTCGCGGAAGGCTTCGAGCAATGGGCGGATCAGCAGCACGCCGAACTTGGCGGGCTTGAACACCACGGTGTTGCCCATGATCAGCGCCGGGATCAGCGTGGTGAAGGTTTCGTTGAGCGGGTAGTTGTACGGGCCCATGCACAGCGCAACGCCCAGCGGTGCGCGGCGGATCTGGCCAAGGGTGCCCTGCTCGAGCTCGAAGCGGCTGGAGCGACGGTCGAGGTCCTTGAGCGCCTCGATGGTGTCGACGATGTAGTCGCAGGTGCGGTCGAACTCCTTCTCCGAATCCTTGAGGTTCTTGCCGATCTCCCACATCAGCAGCTTGACCACCGCCGTGCGCTGCTCGCGCATGCGCGCCAGGAAGGTTTCGACATGCCCGATACGCTCGGCCACGCGCATGTTCGGCCAGGCGCCGCGGCCCTTGTCGTAGGCGGCCACGGCCGCGTCGAGCGCGGTGAGCGCCGTGTCGGCGTCGAGCAGGGGAGCACTGCCGAGGATGACCTGGCGCTCACTGTCGCCTTCCTTGAGCCAGACCGGGCTGCGCACGGTGGCCAGGGGGCCGTCCCAGTGCCGCAGTTCACCGTTGACCAGATAGTCGCGTTGCTCCAGGGGCGAACCGAGGCGCCAGGCTTCGGGGATGTCCTCGAGGGCGGGGAACAGCGAGTCGAGCAGACGGTCCATGGGTACTGCACCTCTCAAATCGGGATGATGAAACGCTTCAGCGTGCGAGCATGCGCCGACCCTCGGGAAATTACCAGCCCGGCGCCGTCGTTGCCGATCATTCTTCGAAAGGCGGCGGGAACGCCTCGGCGTCCAGCAGTCTCATTGCGCCGATCGCCAGGCCATAATCCATGGCCCGCGGATCTGCAAAGGTGCGCAGCCGTCGCCACAGCCGGGCTTGATCGTAGTCTGGCAGATCCTGCAGTCCACGCAGCTCGCGACGATATTGCAGCGGCAGCGCGTTCCAGATGGCCCAGTCGTCGGCATCGGTGTCCTCCAGCATTTCCTCGTAGTCGGCGTCGGCGACCAGCAAGTCGATGCCGTGCCGAACGTAATAGGCCTGGATCTGCTGGTTGACCCGCTCGCTGAGGTCCGCGCTTTCCAGCCACAGGTTCTGGGCCGCCACCCGCGATAGATGCAGGTCCTGCGGCAAGCTGGCGAAGCGGTTGTCACGCAAGTCGAAGACGGCGGGTCGCCAGTCTTCATCGCTACGAATACCGCTGGGCCAATCGACGAGTTCGCAACTGTTGAGGTTGAGCACATCCAGTTCGCCCAGGCGGTTGAGGTCGGGGCTGCGGGCCAGCGGGTTGTGCGACAGGTCCAGCATTCGAAGCGTGTCGAGACGATCTAGCGCGGCTTGATTCGCGTCGCTCCAGACCAGATTGTTACCTTGCATATCAAGGCATTCCAAGGTTTGCGCAGCGGCAACCGCTGGCAGCTGCTCGAAGCCGCAACCCATCAGATGCAGGCGTTGCAACCCTGGAAACCGTTCGAGAAACTCGGCAGGCAAGTGGCTCAAGCCGGGGTTTGCGCCCAGGTCGACTCGCTTGATATGAGTGAAGCGATCTGGCAGCGCCAGGGTCGCCAGGTCTTCGTTGGTCAGTGCCAGGTCGGTCAGGCTGATCTGGTGAATGTCAAGTCCTTCCTCCGCCGAGTACTCCGAGATCCGCTGCCAGTTGCTGACCAATCGTCGGGCGGCGGCATGGCGCGATGGGTCATTGCCAGCCCAGGCGCGTATCTGGCTGCGGAACTCCAGCAACTGCTGTTCCAGATCCTCAAGTTGCCGTGCCGGATCCAGGCCGGCCTCGAGCCACTGGCTCAACTGTTCGTTGACCTGATGGTCCGCGGTCTCAGGGTACAGTTGTCGGTAGCGGCGAAAGAGTGCGCCGACTTCGATGCGGGGGGCCTCAGGCGCCGGCGCCTCCATGCCGCCGCGTAACCGACCGCGCTTGCCCCATCCAGGCAAATGGCTGCCCAGCAGGCGTCTGGCCATGGCGCGGTCGGCCACGACCAAGTCGTGAATCCGTTGGCGCAGTTCATCGGCGCCGCTGGCAGTCAGGCCAAGGGCCTGACGATCAACCGAGGACAACGCTTGCAAGATCGCCCGACACAGATCGTTGTCCTGGCGCAGCGCGACCGGTCGCTCGCCCAGGTAGGCTTCGTAGCCGTCAGCCGACTTGAGCACGGTGCAGGTACGACCGGCATTTTCCGCTCCGGCGGCAAGCAGCACCGGCCCCTGGGGGGATGCGGCGCGCAGCTCGAGACGCAGTTCGCTCGGCCAGCCCGGCAGATCGGCCATGGCATTGATGATCAGCCGTTCGCTGTGCCCGTTGGCCAGCTGGGGCATGTGCAGTCCTTCCAGTGCGGCTTGCTCGACGCCTTCACTGACCTTCGCCAGGCGCAGGCGCTCGAGTGTCGCGCGCAGCGCGGCGGGTGGCGGGTTGTTTGCCAGGTGCAGCTGGCGCAGGGTGGAGGTACCCAGGCCATTGGCCCTGGCCGCGCCTTCGAGCGCAACATCCGGCATGTGTTGCAGGCGGCTGTCCAGGCGCCGGACCAAGGTCGCCAGCGACCAGTCGCGGGGTTGCTCATGGCTGCCGCGCCAGGCGCCTGCGCCATTATGTTCAAGTGGCGGCTGGAAAGCGGCGCTGTCATCGGGGTGCACGATGCGCCATTGCGCCTGGCGCGTATCCAGGCGCTGCTCGTAGAGGTGCCCATCCATGCGGATGAAGTGGCGGCCCTGATGCAGGAACTGCCCCTGTGCATTGGCCTCGAGTTCCTCCGGCAGCGCCACCGCACTGCGGTAGTCGGTCAGGTCGGGTCGCCACAGGCGTTGGCTGCCGTCATCGAGGGTGACCGGGTCGAGGCCGTCGAGCAACGGGCTGCCCGCCAGATGTCTGATCGCCTTGCCCGCCAGGTGCAGACCACCGATGACGGCCAGGTTGAGCGCCACCGATTTGAAGTGGCCGAAGGCCTCTTCGCGGTCGCCGACCTGCCAGGCCTCGTAGCCCTCGTAGGCTTCATCGAGCAGTTGATACGCCATCACTGCCGTCATGATCGTGCCCAGCGCCGGGACGAACATCCCGGCGATCATCAGCATGTCTAGGCCTGCTTTGTCCCAGAGAGCCTTGCGTGCTTTGCGAGCCTGCTCGTCGGCCTGTGCGCTGGGTACTGCCAGTTGCAGGGCTTCGTGTCGCAGACGCGCCACATGGTCGGCGTGGAGAAAATCGTACAGGTTGCCGTCGATCGGCACGGCGCACGCATGCAGGTCGGCATACGCGCTTTGGCGAAGCCGGCTGGCAAATGTGCCTTGCTGCTCGCGCGGCACGTAGTCCATGAAGCCTTGACGAAACGCGGCCTGTTGCAGATCGGCACGTAGTTGCCGGTGCAAGGCATCGAGGTCGTCAAAGGCTCGCAGGCTGTCGGCCTGAGCCGGCAGATAGAGGAGCACGCCGGCTGTACCTGTATCGATCAGGATCGCCTCGTGCAGGGTGATGCCGAACAGGCTCAGCTGACTGCAGGCCAGCGCCTTCCTATCGTCGAGCAACGCCTGTACCGCGTCCCGGCCTTTACCATCCAACTGGTTGCGTACCCGCGCCAGGTCTGCCGCCAGGCGCAGGCTGGCCTTATGAACGCGAACCGCCGCCGGGCGAACCAGCGGGAGCGTGAACAGGGCATCGAGATGGGCCTGGTAACGCTGGCCAATATCCAGTTCATGGCAGGTGGTAGCAAAGGCTGCTGGTGACAGGGCCAGTGGCTTGATCCGGATCTGCTCGCTGGGCAGCTCGATATCGACTTCGGTTTCGCTGTCGCCGAGCGTGGTCTTGCCGGTAACCAGGCCCTCGTTCACCTGCCAGTCGCCCTCCAGAGCGAGCGCGCTGTCGCGATCGAAGGTGACGGTTTCAGCGAAATTCTGCAGGGCGGCCTGCAGCAGGCTACGGTGTTCGTGATGGATGGTGTAGACCTGGAAGGTATAGAACCGCTTGACCACAATCAGTGACGTGCTGCGAAGCGGCGTGCTCAAACCGTGTTGCTTGCGCAGGCGCTCGGCGAGCAGGGGTTCGGCGAATTCGTTGATGTTCTTCAGGCCGCGCAGGTGCCTGGCCAGCGTGCGTTGGCTGCGCATCAGGCGAGCCTGGCTGGCCTTGACTGCTTCGCGCAGGTGTGGCGCGGCATTGGCGAACCAGGCCGCCTCGCTGTCGGGCAGGCCCTGGGACGGCATGATGCCTTCGTGGAGCCGCTGCCAGTGTTCGGGCGTGGCTTCCCGCGCCCAGGCCGGCAGGCGGCGCTCAAGGATATGTTGGTGCGGGTTGGGGGTATTCGATGTCATGTTTGGCTCCTCGTAAAGCCCGCATCAGAGCAGTCGCGATGGCACCGACGGTGGTGCATATGCATCCCGGCCCCCGGGCTGGGAAAACAGGCCTCAATATTGGCCGCGCAACGCCGATAACTGCTAAATCGACTGCCATCGCCTGCCTATGACCATTCCCCAGCATTCTCCTGAACCTACGCATCTGCCATCCGGCACCTTGCGGAACACGCTCAACCGCCTGTTGCCGGTCGGTCTTGCCCTGGTGGGCATCGGCCTTTCGGTGGCCCTGGGTCACCTCGACGCGCAGCGCGAGCGCAGTGAGCAACTGGGCAACCTGGCAGCCCACCTGGCGGGGATGCGTGGTGCGCTGGAGGCGCAGTTGGGCGCGGCGTTCGGCGAGGCCGAAGGCATCGCCCAGCTGATCAGTGCCGACGGCGGCATCAGCCCCGCGCACTTCCATGGCATGGCCCGCGATGCCTTGCAGTCGGTGCCCTACATGCGCCATATCGCGCTGGCGCCGGATGATGTGATCAGCGATGTCTACCCGTTGGCCGGCAACGAGCGGCTCATCGGGCTGGATTACCGCCAGTTGCCGGAGCAGTTTCCCCTGCTGCGCTCGGCCCGCGAGCATGCCCAGCCGGTGCTGGCCGGCCCGTTGCAGCTGTATCAGGGCGGGCGGGCGTTGATCTACCGGCGGCCGGTATTCGTCACTGGCAACCGCGGCGTGCGTTTTTACTGGGGCAATGTGTCGATCGTTGCCGATATCGACCGATTGCTGCATACGGCGGGGCTGCGCCCGGACACCGAGTTCGAGCTGGCCGTGCGTGGGGGCGATGGCAAGGGCGCCGAAGGCGCGCTGATCTGGGGCGACCCACGGCTGTTCGACGAGCCGCAGGTGAAGATGACCGTGGAGGTGCCGGGCGGCCTCTGGCAATTGGTCGCCGCGCCACGGGGTGGCTGGTCGGGGCTGGACCTGTTCGGCTCGCCGCTGTTCCTGTTCGCCTTGAGCTGCACGGGTGTGTTCAGCCTGTTCGTCGCGCAGCTCAATCGCAAGCAGCGTCTGCTCGAGCAACGCAATCGCGAGCTGCAGCGCTACCAGGCCCAGCTCGAACGCCTGGCCCACTACGACACCATCACCGGGTTGCCCAACCGAATCCTGTTCCAGCAGCAACTGAGCACTGCCATTTTACAGGGCCATGGCCTGGCGGTGCTGATGCTCGACATCGACGGTTTCAAGCAGGTCAATGACAGCCTGGGGCACCCGATGGGCGATCTGCTGCTGCAGCAGGCGACCGCACGCTTCCTGCAGGAGCTCGACAGTCAGGACCGGCTCTGCCGCCTGGGCGGCGACGAGTTCGTGTTCATGCTGCAAGGCGCCCAGGGGCAGGTGAGCCAGCAGGTCCGCGCCTTGCTGCGTTGCCTGCAGCGGCCATTCGACCTTAATGGCAACGCCGCCCTGGTTACTGGCAGCATTGGCCTGGCCTGGTGCCCGCAGCATGGCGAGGACGCCGACAGCCTGTTGCGCCATGCCGACACCGCCATGTACGCCGCCAAGGAGGCCGGCCGCGATGCCTGGCGGCCTTATCACCCGGACATGACCGAGCGCCTGCAGCAGCGCCTGGAGCTGGAGCGCAATCTGCGCCGGGCGCTGGAGCACAACGAGTTCGAGCTGTGGTACCAGCCCAAGGTTGACCTGTTCAGCGGGCAGCTGGAGGGCGTCGAGGCGCTGTTGCGCTGGCGCGACCCGGAGCATGGCCTGATCTCGCCCGGTGAGTTCATCCCCCTGGCCGAGCGCACCGGGTTGATCATCCCGCTCGGCGAGCGGGTGCTGGAACTTGCCTGCGCCCAGTTGGCCGAATGGCGCGCCAGTGATGGCCTGCCCGGGCCGCTGGCGATCAACGTAGCGGCCCTGCAGATTGAGCGCAGCGACTATGTGACCAGCCTCGCCTCGGCGCTGGAGCGCCACGGCCTGCCGGCCAACCTGCTGGAGGTGGAGATCACCGAGAGCCTGCTGATGGAAAGCCAGCAGCAAGCCTGCGCGGTGCTGGCGCAATTGCAGGCCATGGGCGTGGCCACGGCGGTGGACGACTTCGGTACCGGTTATTCGTCACTGGCCTATCTGCGCGCGCTGCCGATCGACCACCTGAAGATTGACCGGGCCTTCATCAAGGACCTGCCCGCAGACGACGACGCGGTGGCCATCGCCAGGGCGATCATCGATCTCGGGCATGCCCTGGGGTTTCGCATCACCGCCGAAGGCATCGAGACTCAGGAGCAGTACGATTTCCTGCGCCACGCCGGTTGCGACCAGGGGCAGGGCTTTTTGCTCGGGCGGCCGATGCCGGCCGAGGCACTGCGCGGCTGGCTGGCCGACAACCACGAGCGCCGGCATCGGCCGCCGGGGCGCTAGCGGGTGGGCTTTCAACCCATCTCCTGGATGCCCAGGCTCGCATACCCCACCCGTGGCACCTGCCCCAGGCGCTGCTCGACCAACGCCAGCAGCGATTCGCCGCTGGCCAGGTAGGCATCGCCGAAATCGTGCCCGCCCAGCGCGCTGGGATGGGCGACTACCTCCAGCACGCCGTGTGCGGGGGCCAACCCGGCCTTGAGGTCGGCCGGGGTGCAGACGAAGTCGGCGGTGCTTCCGGCGAGCTGGCGCAGGCGCCGGTTGAGCAGGCTCTTGAACATGCGCTTGGCCGGCCCGATATTGTGCCCCACATTGCGTGCCAGGCGGATCGGCACCCCTTGGACGCGGGCGAAGCGGGCGACGATGACGCCCACTGGCCAGATGTTGTGCACGTGCTGGTGCGAGTCCAGGTGGCTTGGCATCAGGCCATGATCCAGGCAGTGTTTCCACTGGGCCTCCAGTTCCGCTTCCACGGCGGCCCGCTCGCGCCGCGACAGGTGCAGGGTGCGTTGCTTCAGGCGCAGGTCGAACTCGCCATGGGGCGTGCAGAAGCGCGGCTCGGCGAGGATCGCCGGGCTCAGCGGGCGGCCGTAGGTGAGGTTGAAGTGCAACCCCACCCGTCCCTTGAGCGCCGGCTGCTGGGCCAGCATGCAGGCGGTGGCGAAGGCCGGCATGTTGGCCATGGCCGTGGCCGAGCTGATCAGCCCGGCCTGGAAGGCATGCAGGATGACTGCGTTGGTGTGGGCGCTGAGGCCGAAATCGTCAGCGTTGACTATGACCTGGGATGGCATCCGGGCGCTCCTGTGGCGGGGTGGGGGCGACAACATCGGCTTCCTGGCGCGGCGAGCGTCTGCGCAGGCGTGGCTTGAACCAGTGCCAGCAGCGTAGCGCCAGCCCCAGCAGCACGCCGTCGGGGCGCCAGCTGTAGCTGCTCAGGCGCCACTGTTCGACCTGGCCGGTCATGCGCTCGTGCAACTGGTGGCTGGAGTTGTCCAGGCTGACCCGCGAAGCGTCGACCCACTTCCAGTCTTCCTCCAGGCCCCAGTGAATCCATTCCTCCAGCAGCACGCGGCCACTGCCCAGGTCGCGGTACTCAGGAACGAAGGCCAGGTTGTAGTCGTACACCCGGCCGCGCTCCAGCAGGCCCAGGCGGTAACTGATGCAGCGCCCGTCCAGTTCCAGCAGCACCAGGCACACCAGGCCTTCGCCGGCCAGGGCGGTGAAGGCCTGGTACATCCATGGGCGACGCTGGGGGCCGGAGAAGATGCCGACCTCGTCGTCGCCTTTCCAGCTGGTCGCTTCGACGGCGCTGATGGCGTCGAGCAGTTCACCCATGTTCTCGGGAGTGGCCACGACCCGGCGCACGCTGGCACCGCAGGCCTTGATGCGTTTGCGCGCGCGGCGCAGCTTGTAGCGTGGGTCGCCGCTGACTTCCTGGCGGTCCTGTTCGTTGATGCGGTGCACCGGCACCCGGCAGGTCAGGCGCTGCTGCCAGGTGGAGCTGGCGCCGGCCCACTGGCGCAGCCAGCCATCGTGCTCGGCGCTGTCCGGTACTTCACTCAACTGCAGCAAGGCATGCGGTAGCCGCTTGCGTATGGCCTGCAGGACCTGGTCGGCATATAGCGCCGGCAGGTCGATGAGCAGGGCGATGCGGTCGCTCAGCGGGTATCCCAGGTGGCGCACCACCGGGGCGAACAGCGGGCCGAACGGTTCGCGGGCACGGATCAGCGGCAGGCACAGGCACAGGCGTTCGTCCTGGTAGCCGAGCAGGACCTGCAGCCGCTGGCCCGGCAGCAGGGCTGACTCGGCGGCGCGCAGCCAGCCGAGGTGGTTGAACGGCGTGCTGTCGGGCAGGCGCCTGCGCAGCGCCTCGTAGTCGGCGGCGGGAAAGTCGCCGGCGCGCAGCGAGGCGCACCATTTCAGTTGCAGGCCCATGGGGGTCAGCCCGCCGTGGCCGAGGAGGCCGGAGCCTCCGGCTTGCGCAACGGCTCGAGTCGCGAGGCGGTGTAGCGGCTTTCGCGGAAGAACTTCCAGCGGCCAAACAGGCAGTACACGTTCATGATCCGTCCTTGTTCCTGATAACCCATGCGCAGGTGCAGCTTGAGCGCCGGAATATTGTGCTGCTCGCACACGTCCACCACCTTGGTGCAGCCCTGGGCGGCCATGGCCTTCCACAGTTCCAGCTGCAGGTCCACCGACAGCTCGGTACCCCAGTATTTGCGGATCAGCTCGCCGCCGAACTCGAAGAACTCCCCCGGCCCGACCGGGAACCAGCAACCGTAGTAGTGACGGTCGTGGTAATGGCGACTGCTGCCCCAGATGAATGCCACGGCGTCGTTGTCGTCGTTGAGGAACATCAACCCGGTATGGCCTTCGGCGGCCAGCTCGCGCATGGTCTCGACGCGGTCGCCGAAGTGGTGGGCGAAGGCGCGCACGTTATGCACGGTGATGTGCTCGACCCGCAAGGTGCCGTAGGGCTTGAGCCGGTGCGGCGGCACCGGGCTGACCAGGTCGCGCTCCATCCACAACAATTCCCAATGATAGAAGACGTAATGCCGGAAGGCGCTACGGCAGGTGTCTCGCAGTCCCTTGCGCTTGATGCGGTCCTGGATCTTGGTGAATGCAGTCATCGTGCCTCCTGGGCATGGCTGATCGAGGTGCGTCTCATGACGCGCTCCAGGTCAGGGCGAATACGGTCTGCCCTGGCAGTTGAAAATGGATCTGCCCATCGGTGCAGCTGAAGCTGGCGCGGCGGCTCTGGTTGTCGGGGCCGAACAGTTCGAGCTGGCCGCTGGGGCAGCCGCCGAGGGTCAGCGCCACCTGCTGCAGGCGCTCGGCCTTGTTCACCCCCAGCAGGCTGCGCTGGTGCTGGCGGGCCATGGCCAGGGCGTCGACCTCGAAGGCGTCGTTGTCCAGGGCCAGCACCTGGTCCAGCCAGTGGCGCTGGATGAACTGCTGGGCCAGGCCTACCGGCTTGAGTTCGTAGCGCTGGCCGCCGGCATCGCGCAGCATGCCCTTGGGCCATTCGGGCTCGTCGGCGACATGGAACCAGTTGAGCATGTCGAGCAGGCCGTCACTGGCGGCGTTGATCACCACCGAGGCCCACCACAAGCCGGCGTAGTGGGTGTTCTGCTCGTAGGGGCTCAGGCTCGAGCCGCTGGACAGGTTGGTCTGGTCCAGCAGCAGCGCCTTGCGCGGCCGGCCTTGGCCATCCAGGCCCACCAGCGCGGCAGCCTGGCGCACGCTGTCGCGGTAGCTGCGGGTGGCGAGCAGGTCGCGGACCATCCATTCGTGCCAGGCCAGGGCGTCGATCTGCGCGCCTTGCTCGGCCAGCAGGCGCCGCGCCCAGTCGATGCCGCGGCGCTGCTTGCCGTCGTCGGTAAAAGGCCCGCCGAGCAGGCGCGAGGAGGCCGGCATGGCGATGCGCACGCCGGCCTCGTGGGCACCGGGATACTCGCGCACGCGTTTGGCCATGGCCTGGAAGAAATCGCGGTAGCTGGCGTAGTCGCGGTAGTTGAGATTCGGCTCGTCGGCGAAGGCCAGGTAGTGAGTGCCCTTGCCGCCCAGGGCCTTGGTCGCCTCGAGCCAGGCGTCCAGCCCGTCCGTGCTGGTACGGTCGCTGCGCAGGTCGGCGACCCGGGCGCTGCCGGCCAGCAGGGTGATGTCCTGGAGAATGCCGAAGCGCTGCTGGTAGAGCTTGCGCCAGGCGTTTTCGAAGTCCGGCTGGCGTTGCAGTACGTCGACGAAGCTGTAGAAGCCGGCGGCCTGGGGGCGCAGGGCATCCAGCGCGGCGAAGCTCGAGGCTGGTGGCAGCACGTAGGGCAGGGCGACGCCCAGCCGTGGGGTGTGGCCGAGGACCTTGTCACCCAAGGCAAGGGTTACCTGGCCCGGCAGTTGTGGCAGCTCGCCCAGGTCAGCGGCGCGCTGGGCGAACAGGTTGGCGCTGCCGTCGAGCCAGAACGCCGCCTTGCCGCTGCCCTGCAGGCCCAGTCGCCAGATCTCGTCACGGCCGCTGGCGGGCAGCGCCTGTTGATCGAAGCGCCAGTAGGCACGGTAGGGCTTGAGTGGTAGCTGAATGCGCCGGCCATCGCTCAGGCGTTCGGCGAACAGGCCATGCACGCCGCCGTGGTGCTTGCCGGCCAATACCGCCTGCTCGCCGGCCTTGACCCGGAAATACAGGGTAACGCCTGGCCCGACTTCAGCGCTGAAGTGCACCTTTGCCGGGGCGAACAGCGCGCGGGTGCTGTTGTCGTGCTGGATGCGATAGTCACGGAAGCTGTAGCCGGGCACCTCCAGGCGATAAGCGCCGCCGCCCGCCGCCAACGGCCAGCGTTGCTCGCCGCGCACCTGCGCGGCTTCGATCCGCCGATTGCCGGCCAGGCGGCCCTGGCCGTCCAGCAGGTACAGACGCTCGGCGTTGGCATCGGCCTGCCAGGCGGGCTGCCACTGGATACGCAGTTCGTCGGCGCGGTCGGGGAGCAGGTACAGGCTGCCGTCGCGGATATCCGCCCACTGCACCGGCGCGGCGAACACGCCCTGCGCCAAGAGCGCGCCACACAGCAAGGCGGCCTTCATGCCGCCCTCCGCTGCAGCATCTGGCGCAGCGGCGCCAGGTCGGCGGGCAGGATGATCAGGGTCTGGCCCAGCGGCACGCCGCTGAGGCGGCAGTACAGCACCAGCATCGCCACGGTGACCGCCAGGTAGGCGATGGACGAAGCCGCGGCCGCGCCGACGATACCCCAGGCCGGAATGAGGAAGATGTTGAGCACCAGGTTCAGCGCGGCACCAGCGCCCATCATCAACGACACCGTGCCGGGACGGTTCTTGCCTAGCAGGTCCAGGCGCAGGATGCTGGCATAGCACAGTCCCACCAGGCCCGGCAGCAACGCCAGCAGGGCCGGGTAGGCCGGGGCGTAGTCGGCGCCGAACAAGGTGACGATCAGCCAGTGGCCGATCAGCGCCATGCCCAGGCAGGCGCCGAGCATCACCGTGGCGGTCAGGCGCAGGGCCAGGGGAGTGATGCGCTCCATGCCGGCATCCTGCTGCAGCAGGCGCTTCATCAGCGGTGTGGTCACCGCCTCGGGGACGATCAGCAGCAGTTCGGCGGCGGCGCTGGCCATGGCGTAGTGGCCCAGGGCGGTGCTGCCGAGCAGCGCGCCGATGAACAGGTAGTCCGAGCGCAGGATCAACTGCTGGAACAACAGGTCGGGGTGGCTCTTGGCGCTGTAGCTGAGCAACTCACGCTGGCCACTGCGGTCCCAGCGCAGCGCCAGCGGGTACTGGCGGCGCAGCCACCACAGACCCAGCGCCAGGACCAGGGCGATGCCGCACAGCCAGCTGATCAGCGCCGCTTCCAGCGCCTCGTCTCGCCACATCCAGAACAGCCCGAGGAACAGCAGCAGCGGCGCCAGCGACTCGGTCAGGCGCAGGGCGTTGAAGGCGCCGACGCCGCCGCTGGCGTTGTGCAGGGTCAGCAGGCCGCTCTTGAGCACGGTCATCGGTACCGCCAGCAGCAACAGCCAGGCTAGCAGGCCCAGTTGCACGGTGACTTCCAGGTCGGCACCGAACTCGCGCACCAGGAATACGCAGGCCAGGGTCAGCACGCCGGCCAGCAGGCAACCGTAGACCAGCACCTGGGTCAGCAGCAGGCCCATGTCGCGCTGCTTGGCCGCCTGGTAGCCGATCGCGCTGTTCAGGCCGCCGCTGGTGGCGGCGCTGATCAGGTCGGGCAGGGTACTGAGCAGGGCGAACAGGCCGCGCTCGCTCGGCCCGAGGATGCGCGCCAGCAGCACGTTGCGCAGCAGGCGCAGGGCGATCATCGCAAGCTTGGTGCCCATGCTCAGCGCCAGGTGGCGCAGGTAGCTGTTGCGGTTCATCAGCGTTCTCCACGACTGATGCGCCAGGCCAGCAGCGAGGGCCGGCTGGCATTGCGCTGGCTGACGCCGATGCGCGGCAGGGCCAGCGGATCGTCATGCCCCTGGCAGATGCCCGGGCGGGTGCTGAGGGCGTAGGGGTAGCGATGCGCGGCGACCTGGGCACGCACGCGCTCGTCGTGGTCGCCGTTGGGGTAGCAGTACACCGGCA
The DNA here is from genome assembly GCF_003253945.1 of Pseudomonas sp. 2848. Classification (NCBI taxonomy): domain Bacteria; kingdom Pseudomonadati; phylum Pseudomonadota; class Gammaproteobacteria; order Pseudomonadales; family Pseudomonadaceae; genus Pseudomonas; species Pseudomonas sp. 2848. The sequence goes on along the minus strand of NZ_QKZD01000005.1, from coordinate 174,336 downwards.
GCGGTGCGCGGCAGCCTTGGTTGAGTGCCGCATGGCTGCGGGTCAGTTCTTCGTTGAGGCGATGGTCGTCCAGGTAGGGCAGCAGGGCATGGCTGGCGCCATGCGGGCCGAAACGCACCAGGCCTGAGTCCTCCAGGGCGCGCACCTGCTGCCAGTCCATGGCCTGGGGCAGCGACTCTGTCGGGCAGGCGTCGGTCAGCACGTGCAGGGCCTGGGGGCTCAGGCTCTTGAGGGTCTGCAGGTAGCGCGCCAGCACCAGGCTGCGGGCCTTGCTGTGGTCGTGCATGAAGTAGGCCGCCGGCAACGGTCGGCCGAGTTTGCGCAGGCGTTCGATCAGTTGCCGCCGGGCCTCTTCGCCATGGCTGCCCCACAGTGTCTCGCCGACGCTTTCCCACCAGAAGCGCTGGCGGCTGCCGATGTAGTCGGTGGACAGGAAGATGCTCGCCGGCACCTGGTGACGCTGCAGCAGCGGGAAGGCGTTGACGGCGTTGTCGCGCCAGCCGTCGTCGAAGGTCAGGGCTACCTTGGGGCGGCAGTCGGCGCGGGGTTCCTCGTGGCTCTGCAGCAGGTCCATGAGGCTGACGCAATCGAAATGCCGGGGCAGCCAGCGCAGCAAGCCCTCGAAGGCCCGCGGGCCGACGCACAGCTCGTTGCGGTGGGGCAGCGCGGCGCTGGCGTCATCGGCCAGCACCCGGTGCAGCATGAGGATCACCCCGGCGCCACGCAGCTCGGCGCGTCCGCGTGGCGAGTTGAAATAGAACCAGCCGCTGGCCTGCTTGATGTGGGTCTTGATCGGCATGTCCGTCGCTCATCGATTCTGGTCGGGGTTCCATTGGCTGTAGCTGTGCCCGCGCAGGAACTGCCACAGGCCCACGCTCATGCCGGCGAGGGTGACCAGCACGAAGGCGGCCAGGCGGAACGGGCGGGGCAAGCGCCGGCGGGCGTCGAGCAGGCCGGCGATGGCGGCGGCGTAGCCGAGCAGTTGCAGGGCCAGGGTCAGGCGGTAGAAACCGGGCTCGGCGGCCAGCCACAGGTTGGCCAGCAACAGCGGCAGCAGCAGTACCGGGGCCAGGCGGCGGATCAGCTTGTGGCTGATCAGGGCGATGGCGTACAGGCCGTGGCGCGCAGGATTAAGCAGCTCGCGGCGGGCGGCCAGGCTCAGCAGGCCACCGACGGTGACGCGCTGGCGGCGGCGGAACTGCTTGTCGGCCTCGTCGACGCCCTGGTCGAGCACCACCGCCTCGGGCACATAGACGATGCGCAGGCCTGCGGCCGGTGCGCAGGTGCTGATGAAGAAGTCGTCGTTGACCTGTTTCGGGATTGGCTGGTACAGCCCCCGGCGCAGGGCCAGCAGGGCGCCGTCGGCCGAGACCATGCAGCCGGTGCGGTTCTCCACCTTGCGCACCCAGGCTTCGTAGTGGCGGTACAGGCTGTCGCCGATGCTCAGGCCCTTGCCCGGGGCGGGAATGATCATATGCCCTGCAGTGCCGCCGACCTGCGCGTCGGCGAAGGGTGCGAGCAGCAGGCCGAGGGTGTCGGTCGACCACTGGTTATCGGCGTCGGTGAACACCAGCAGGTCGCCCGTGCACACCTGCACGGCATTGTTCAACGCACCGGCCTTGCCCAGGCGTGGCAGGTCCAGCACCTGCACCCGGAGGTCGCCCAGGCCACGGGCCAAGGCCACGGTGCGGTCGCTGGAGCCGTCGCTGGCGACCACCACCTGCAGCTCCGCGGCTGCGTAGTCCTGGCCGAGCACGCTGGCAAGCTTGGCTTCGATATGCCGCTCTTCGTTGTGCGCGGCGATCACCACACTGACCCGTTGCGCGGGCAACGGCATGGCGGTGCGACGGGCGAAGAACGGCGCAGCCAGGGTCAGCAGCAGCGGGTAGCCGACCCAGGCGTACAACGGCAGCAGCAGGCATAGCCAGAAAATGAACTCAGCCACGGGCGGGCCTCCTTGCGGTGCGGTTGAACAGGCTGAGGATGAAGGCCGCGCCGGCCAGGTGCAGGCGCAACCAGTGCAGGCCCCAGAGTTGCAGCGTGAGCAGCGGGTCGCGGTGTCTGCGGCTCTGGCGCAGGCTGAGGAACAGTGCGGGCAGGGCGCTGACCAGCAGGAAGAACAGCGCGACATGAGGGAAGCCGTCGAGCAGCGCCGACAGGGCAACGGCATCCAGCACCCAGGCGCCCACCGAGAGCATTGGAAAACGCAGCAGGCGCAGGCTCACGCCATGGCTGCGCAGCAATTGCAGGTGGCTGCCCTGGCGCCACATCTCCTTGCCCAGCCACTCGCGCCAGTTGGCCTCGTAGCCCCAGTGCAGTACCGCGGGCTGGCGCAGCACGCGAAGGCGTGCGCCGGCTTCATGCAGGCGCAGGGTGAAGTCCTTGTCCTCGCCGGTGCGCAGGCGCTCATCGAAACCGCCGACCTGCTCGAACCAGTGGCGCCGCATCAACAAGTTGGGGGTGGGCAGCCAGGTGCAGTCCTGCACTGTCTGCCCGGTGCGCAGGGTTCGCCGTTGCCAGGCCTGGGCGAACCAGGGCGCATGGCGCGGGGTGTCGCAGTCCAGGGCGAAGACATCGCCTTCGCCTCGGCGTTGCAGGTCCAGCAGCAGGGCCAGCCAGTGTTCCGGGACCTCGATGTCGGCATCGAGGAAGGCCAGCCAGTCGCCTTGACTGGCGTTCACGCCGGCATTGCGCAGGGCGCCGATGGCCACGCCCGGCAGGCTCAGCACCTGGGCACCGTGGGCGCGGGCGATCGCCGGGCCGTCGTCACTGGAGCCGTTGTCCACCACGATCAGTTCGCAGGCCAGCCCGGCTGCGCTGGCCGAGCGCCGGGCGGCATCGAGGGTGCGGCCGATATGGCGGGCTTCGTTGAACATCGGGATGATGATACTCACCCGGCTCATCGGGCCACCTCCACGGGCTGCTGTTCACGCGCCTGGCCAAGCAGCACGCTGGACAGCGCCAGCATCAGCCACAGGTACTTGTGGCTCGGGGCGCTGAGGAACATCAGGAACAGGCCGATGGCGAGCATGCTCATGGTCAGGTGGGTCATCAGGTCGGCGCGGTCCGGGTCGCCGGCCGCGCGGAAGGCGGCGCGGGCCTGCCAGAAGTTGCGCAGGGCCAGGGCAATCATGCCGACGAACAGCAGGCCCGCCGGCAGGCCGACCTCGCTGAACAGCTCCAGGTAGGTGTTGTGAGCGCGGCGGTAGAGGTCGGTGGTCTTGCTGTTGACCGGGGCGAAGGCCTTGGAGAAGCCCGTGTCGGCATAATGCAGCGGGAAGGTGCCGGGCCCGGTGCCGAGCAGCGGGCTGTGGCTGATCATCTCCTTGCCCACCACCAGGTAGGAGGCGCGCCGGCCCAGCGACTCGTCCTGGTGGGCGTTGACCCCGGACTTGAGCAGCATCAGCGACTGGATGCGCTCGGCGTAGCCGGCGGGCATCAAGGCCACGCCCAAGGGTAGGACAATGGCCAGGCCAAGCATGGCGAAGCCCAGGTGGCGCGGGCGGATGCGCGTCAGCTGTTCGCGGTAGTTGTGCAGCACGATGCCCAGGCTGATCAGCAATACCACCAGCCCCGAGCGCGATTCGGTCTTGGTCATGCCCACCAGCAGCAACAGGCAGCAACCGGCCCAGAACAGCTTGACCGGGATCTGCCGCGCCTTGATCGCCAGCCACAGCCCCAGGGGCATGGCGATGGTGATCAGCAGGGCGAAGGCGTTGGGGTCGAGCATGGCCGAGGCGCGGCCCTGCTCCTGGTATTTGCTGGAGAAGATTGCGAACAGGCAGGTTACGCACACGCTGACGGTGACCAGCCGCGCCAGCAGCGGCAGGTTGAGGTCGCGACCGACCAGCAAGGTAATGACGAACACCACCAGGCCCACCAGCAGCTCACGCAGGTGCCCGCCCGACAGGGCCACGTCGTCGCTGGCCCACAGGCTCAGCAGGTAAAGGGCCATGAACGGCAGCAGCAGGCGCCATTGATTGCTGCGCAGGCGCTCGCCGGGAAGTTGGCGCACTGCCAGTTGCAGGCTGAGGATCAGCACCAGGCCGATGCCCACCAGCTTGGCGCCGGACACCAGGCCGTCCTTGAGCAGCCCCTCCAGCGGCACCAGGGTGGCGATCGCCAGCAGGCCCCAGGCCGGTTTGCGGTACAGCACCAGCACGCCGGCCAGGCCGATCACGCCGCCGGGCGCCAGGAACGGGTAGGGGCTGGCCAAGAGACCCAGGCTCAGCAAGGCCACCAGGGCCACCAGCGACAGGGGAATGATCATGCGACAACCTCCTCGGCCGTGCCTCGATACACCTGGGCCCAGCGTTGTGCCAGGGTTGGCAGGTGGTAGCGTTGACGTTGAGTCTGGCGAGCCCGGGCAACCAGTTCGTCGGCCTGCTCGGGGTCTTGCAGCAGCGCTTCGAGATGCTCGCCCAGTTCGGTCGTGGCCAAGGGACGGGCGAGCAGGCCGTTGTGGCCGTGCTCGATGACGTCGGGGATGCCGCCAACACCGAAGGCCACCACCGGCACGCCATCCTGCATGGCTTCCAGCAGGATCATCGGCGTGCCTTCGGTGCGCGAGCTGATGACCAGGGCATCCAGGCGTTTCATCCAGCCGCGCATGTCGCGCTGGAAGCCCGGCAGGGTGATGCGCTCGCCCAGACCGGCAGCGTCGATGCGCTGTTGCAAGGCATCGCGTTCAGGGCCTTCGCCAAGCATCACGGCGTGGACCCGCGGTTGGCGTTGACACACCGGGATCAACGTGTCGAGGAACAGGTCGGGGCCTTTTTCGCTGGACAGCCGGCCAACGTAGGCGGCTAGCCAGGGGGCGCCGCCTGGCTGTGCCGCTCCCAGGCCATCCTTTGCCTGCGTTTCACAAATCTCGGGCAGCCCATTTGGAATCACCTGCAGCTTGGCCGCTGGCACCCCGGCATCGCGATGGATACGGGCAATGCTCTCGGCCACGCACACCACCGTGTCCACTGTCGGCGTGCGGCACAACTGCAGGCTCAGCCAGGTGTAGAAACGCTGTTTGCGGCTGCGCGGGGTAAAGCCATGCTGGGTGCTGACCATTGGCAGGCGCCACAGCGTGGCGCCGATCCAGCCGAACAGCTGGCCCTTGAAGTTATGACTGTTGACCAGCGGACGTTCGCCGCGCTGCGCGCCGAGCACCTTGAGCACCGCTCCCAGGCCGTGGCAGGTATCGCACTCGACACCCGCCTCGCGAAAGCGCGCCACCAGGTCCGCCGGGGCATCGAGGAACAGCACCCGATGCTGGCCGGGGGTGGCCTGGCAGTGGTCCAGGAGCATGCGCTCGGCGCCGTAGAACCCGCCGCTGCTCAGCAGGTGCAGGATCGGCCGGCCGGCGTGCAGCGCGGCGTTCAATTGCGCACCCAGTGCCACAGGCGTGGCAGCGACCAGCTCTTGTGCGGGTTGGGCAGCGCCGGGGACTGGTCGTTGATCACCAGCAGTACCGGCAGGCCCAGCTCGTGGCTGATCTGCGCCGGATGCTTGAAGCGGTGGTCGAAGAACTCCCTGACGTAGACCACGGCAATCGCCAGCAGCAGGCCGGTGACCAGGCCGAATGGAATGATCAGGCCGGGTTTCGGGAAGCTCGCCGCGGTGGGCTCGTAGGGGGCGCTGAGGATGCGCGCGTTGGACTGGCTGCCATCGAGCAGGCCCTGGCCACGGCTTTCCTCGTAGCGCTGGGCGTAGGTGGAGAAGGCCTTGTGCAGGGCATCGATCTCGGTGTCCAGCTGGCGGGTCTTGCTCTGGGTCTCGCGCAACTGGAGGATGCGCTTGCTGTAGTCGGCGATGCGCTGGGTCTTCTGCTCGATCACCTGCTGGGTCACGGCCAGGTCCTGCTGGCGTTCACGGATGCGGTTCTCGACGATCTTGAGGAACTGCGCGCGCAACTGGGCGATCTGCTGGCGGGCCATGACCATCTGGTCGGAGCCTGGCTGGAACACCGTGGCGTCACCGTTGTAGCGGGCCAGCTGGGTGGTCAGCTGCTCGCCGAGCTGCTTGATCTCGCGGTCTTCGAAGGCGACGTTGTCGACCGTGGTGGTGAAGGTGTAGGGGAAGGCGTAGTCGGCCATCTTCGCCTTGTTGGCCGCGGCCAGGCTGCTCTGCAGGTAGTCCAGCCACTTCTGGTTCTGCAACTGGCGGTCACGTTGCAGGTTGAGCGCCTGCTCTTCGGTGTTGATGGCGTTGAGGCGGAAGGTGATCTCCTCCTTCGGATCCGACGAGCCGATGGCGGTGAGCAGGCCCAGGCGCTGGCTTTCCAGGTCGCCCAGGCGGGCCTGGTAGTGCAGCTTCTTCTGCTCGTAGAAGGCTTCCGGCAGTTCATTGGACTGCAGATCCTGGCGGTTGGCCAGGAAGTTCTCCAGCAGGCGGCTGACGAACAGCGTGCCCAGCTTCGCGTCATTGGCGCTGTAGGTGATGGAAATCACGTTGGAGCCGGGCAGGGTCTCGACCTTGAGGTCCTTGACCGCCTGGTCGGTGAGGGTGTCGAGCTGGGTGTCGCGATCGTCCGCCACGGTGTTGCCGAACAGCCGGTGCAGGGGCTCGATCACCGTGTGACGCAGCGGGTCGAGCACGGTGCGCCGCAGCAGGCCGGGCTCGTCCGGATAGTGGCCTTCCTTGCGCAGCTCGCCGATGGTCTGGCGGATCAGGGTTGGCGAGCGCAGGATGTTGCTCTCGGTCTCCATGTCGGCCAGCGACGGCGGGATGAACTGGTCGGCCTGCTGGCTGAGCGCCGAGGTGGTGTCGCTCTGCGAGAGCTTCTTGGACTGCACGATGACTTCGGCGGTGATGTCGTAGCTCTGCTTGAGTACCAGCGGCAACAGCACGGCGATCACCGCGAACACCAGGAACACCCGTTTCACCAACTGGCGGTTGGCGAAGAAGATGCGGAAGAACTCATGTACGTAGTTTTCTTTCGGTTGCGTGGTCATGGTCCGTCCCCCGGTCAGTCGTCGCTTTCTTTATTGTCGACGCGGTAGCTGAAGCTGAAGCCGAAGCCCTGGAACAGCACCACGTCGGCCAGTTGCCGGGACAGCTCGGCGGCGCTGGCCAGCTTGGTCTTGGGCACGTAGAGCATGTCTTCGGGCTGCAGGTAGGCGAGTTTCTGGCTGCCGCCGGAGAGTGCCTGGTCGACGTCGTAGTTGACCGCATGCACGGTGTTGCCCTCGCGACGCATGATCACCACCGAACCGAGCTTGGCCTTGAGGGTCGGGCCGCGGGCCAGGGTCAGCGCCTCGAGCACGGAGATCGGGCGGCGGATCTGGAAGGCGCCGGGCTGGCCGACTTCGCCGAGCACGTAGATCTCGTTGGCGGCGGTGGACTTGAGCAGCACATCCACGCTCATGCGCCCTGGCAACGTGGCGTAGCGCTCGTTGAGGTAGTCGCGCAGCTGGTTGACGGTCATGCCTTGCAGCGGCACCGAGCCGATTTCCGGGAAGGTGGCGCGGCCGTCGTTGCCCACGGTGATGTCGCGGCTCATGCCGGTGCCGGGGTGGCTGAGGGCGTTCTTCAGGTTGACCTCGTCGGTCATCGGGCTCACCACCCGCACGGTGACCTGGTCACGGTTGGGCTTGAACACCCGCTTGTCCTGGTAGGCCTGGCGGATGGCGCTCTCGGCTTCGCCGGGGGTCATGCCCTCGACGCGCACCGCGGCGTTGGTGCTGGGCAGGGTGATGGTGCCGTCGGGCTGCACCAGCTGGTTGCCGTTCAGGCCGCTGGCGGCCATGAAGTTCAGGTCCAGGGTGTCGCCGGACTGGATCCGGTAGGCCCCGGCCGAGCGGTTGCTGACATGGAAAATCACTTCCAGCACGTCCTGCGGGCGTAGCACCTGTTCGCGGCGGGCGACTTCGGTGGCCTGGCTTTCGGCGGGAGGCGCGGTGAGGATCTGCACCGGCATCTCGCGGTTTTCCTGGCTGGCGCAGCCGGCCAGGGCCAGTACGCACAGGGCAATCGAGGGATATCTCATGGCGTTCATCCTGTGCGGCCTCTCAGAGATTTTCGTACAGCCACTTGGGCATGTAGTACTTGCGCTTGTTGAACACGCTGCCGATCAATCGCGCGCCGGCCTGGGTCAGGCGCTGGCTGGCGGCCTGGGCCACCTCCCAGCGGGTCTCCTCGGCGCACACGACCAGGATCACGCCGTCGACCAAGGTACCGATCACCAGGCTGTCGGCGCTGGCGTAGATGGCTTCGCCGTCGATCACCACGAAACGGTACTGGTTGCTCAGCTGGTTCAGCAGTACGCGCAATTGCTCGTGGTCGAGGCGGTCGCGGCCGCGCTTCCAGGTGCCCACCGGGAGCACGTCGAACGGCTGGTCGGACAGGCGCACGATGCAGTCCTGGGCCAGCGGCGGGGTGTCCTGGTTGAACAGCAGGTCGCTGTAGCCGCGCAGCTTGGCCAGGCCAAGCTGTTGGCTGAGGCCGCCGGGGCTGAGGCTGGCATCGATCAGCAGCACGTTGCCCGCACTCATGAGGGCCAGCTGGCTGGCGAAGGCCAGGGCGCTGGTGCTGGTGCCGCTGCCGGTGTTGGCCGCGGTCAGCAGCAGGGTGCGCTGGTCGAGGTCGAGCACGGTGGCGGTCAGGTTGGTCTCGCTTGGGGTAGCGATCGTCAGGCTTCTTGAGGATGAACCGTCCATCTCAGCTTGCTCCGTGGCCAGTGAAGACTTTGAACGGGGTCTTGAGCAGGATCTTCAGGTCCAGCATCAGGCTCTGTTCGTTGATGTAACTCAGGTCCAGCTCCACCCGTTGGTCGAAGTCGATGTTGCTGCGCCCGGAGATCTGCCACAGGCCGGTCATGCCCGGGTAGATCGACAGCCGCGCCAGGTGGTTGTCGTGGTAGCGGTAGGCGTTGAATGAAGTGGGGCGCGGGCCGACTAGGCGCATATCGCCGGTGACCACGTTGATCAGGTTGGGCAGCTCGTCCAGGCTGCTTCTGCGCAACCAGCCGCCGACCGAGGTGATGCGCGGATCCTTGTCGATCTTGAAGTCGATGGCATCGGCGCCGTGCTTGTTCAGGTGGCGCACCGAATCCTTCAACGCCTCGGCGTTCGCCACCATCGTGCGGAACTTGAACATGCCGAAGGCGCGGCCGCGGTAGCCGGTGCGCTTCTGCACGAAGAACACCGGGCCTGGACTGGACTGCTTGATCAGCAGCGCCAGCACCAGGAACAGCGGCGACAGCAGCAGCAGCAAGGTCAGCGCGGCCAGGCAGGACAGCACGCGGTTGGTGCGCGAAAGGGTCCAGGGGCGACCACCGACGCGGCCGGTGATCCAGCCGCGGCCCTGCATGTGGATGGCGGCATCAATGCGCTGCCGGTGCGCCGGGTCCATGCGTTTGTCCTGGTACAGCGCCTGCAGTTGCGCGCTCTTGGGTTGTCCTGTCATACCGCCCTCCGTTGATCTGGCTGCTCACCCGTGGGCGCCGCTTCGCTGGCGGCGGGCGAGTAGTAGCTCTTGAACCAGGCGACGAAGCGCCTGAGCCCCTCATCGAGGCCTATCTGTGGGGTGAATCCGGTGACCCTGGCCAGGGCGCTGGCATCGGCGCAGGTGGCCAGGACATCGCCTGGTTGCAGCGGCAGCAGTTCGATCACCGCGTTGCGCTGCAGGTGTTTCTCCAGCAGCGCCAGGTAGTCGAGCAGCTCCACCGGACGCTGCCCGCCGATGTTGTACAGCCGCCACGGCGCGTGGCTGCTGGCCGGATCCGGGGTTAGCGCATTCCACTGCGGGTCGGCGACCGGGGGCAGGGGGATCAGCCGCACCAGGCTCTCGACGATGTCGTCGATATAGGTGAAATCGCGCTGGTGGCGGCCATGGTTGAACAGCTGGATCGGCCTGCCCTCGCTGATCGCCCGGGCGAACTGCATCGGCGACATGTCCGGGCGGCCCCAGGGGCCATACACGGTAAAGAAGCGCAGGCCGCTGCAGGGAATGCCGTACAGGTGGCTGTAGCTGTGGGCCATGGCCTCGTTGGCCTTCTTGGTGGCGGCATACAGCGACAGCGGGTGGTCTACGGCGTCTTCGACCCGATACGGCGTTTGCTGATTGGCGCCGTACACCGAACTGGACGAGGCGTACAGCAGGTGCTGGACCGGATGCCGGCGGCAGCCTTCGAGCACGTTGAGGAAACCGGCCAGGTTGCTGTCCAGGTAAGCCTGCGGGTTCTGCAGCGAGTAGCGCACACCGGCCTGGGCGGCCAGGTGCACGACGACGTCCGGACGTTCGCTGGCGAACAGCCGGGCCATGCCGTCGCGGTCGCCCAGGTCCAGGCAGTGCAGCGGGAAATCGCCCGCTGTCTGGCGTACCCAGTGCACGCGGGCATGCTTGAGCGACGGCTCGTAGTAGTCGTTGAAGTTGTCCAGCCCCACCACCTGATGCCCCTCGAGCAACAGCTGGCGGCAGGTATGGGCGCCGATGAAACCGGCCGCGCCGGTGACCAGCACTTTCATGGCGCATCCGCCTGCGGGCTGACCTGGCGCAGGCCGATGCCGCTGTAGTGCAGGCCGTGGGCCGCCACCTGTTCAGGGTTGTACAGGTTGCGGCCATCGACGATCACCCGCGCGCGCAGCTTGCTGGCCAGCATCGAGAAGTCCACTACTCGGAAGTTTTTCCACTCGGTGCAGATCACCAGGGCGTCGGCGTCCTGCAAGGTGTCGTCGCGGGTGGCGCACAGTTGCAGGTCGTCGCGGTAGCCGTACAGGCGCCGGCATTCGTCCATGGCTTCGGGGTCATAGGCGCGCACCGTGGCGCCTTCGGCCCACAGCGCTTCCATCAGGTAGCGGCTGGGCGCTTCGCGCATGTCGTCGGTGTTGGGTTTGAAGGCAAGCCCCCACAGGGCGATGGACTTGCCCGCCAGGCCGTCGAGGCGCTGCTTGAGCTTGGCGAAGAGGATGCGCCGCTGCTGGTCGTTGACCTCGCTGACACTCTGCAGCAGGCGCAGCGGCATGCCGCTGTGCGCGGCGGTGTGCAGCAGGGCCTTGATGTCCTTGGGGAAGCACGAACCGCCAAAGCCGCAGCCGGGGTAGATGAAGTGGTAGCCGATGCGCGGGTCGGAACCGATGCCGCGGCGTACCGCCTCGATATCGGCGCCCAGGTGTTCGCTGAGGTTGGCCAGCTCGTTCATGAAGCTGATGCGGGTGGCGAGCATGGCGTTGGCGGCGTACTTGGTCAGTTCGGCGCTGCGGTTGTCCATGAACATCAGTTTTTCGTGGTTGCGGCAGAACGGCGCGTACAGTTCGGCCAGCTGGTCATGGGCGACCTCGTCGAGGGTACCGACGATGATGCGGTCCGGGCGCATGCAATCGGCCAGGGCGCTGCCTTCCTTGAGAAACTCGGGGTTGGACACCACGCGTACTTGCAACTGACCCTTGCCCAGGCGCTGCAACTCGTCGCGGGCCAGGGCCATGACCTGGTCGGCGGTGCCCACCGGCACGGTGGACTTGATGATCAGGGTATGGTCGGTTTCCATCAGCGCGGCGATCTGCCGGGTGACGTTGAGCACATGGGTCAGGTCGGCCGAACCGTCCTCGTCGGGCGGGGTGCCCACGGCGATGAAGATCAGCTCGGCATGGCTGACGGCGTCGCTGGCCTGGGTGCTGAACAGCAGGCGACCTTCCTTGATGTTGTCCTCGAGCAAGTCCGACAGGCCCGGCTCGCTGATCGGCGGCACACCCTGGCGTAACTGGTTGATCTTGTGGGTATCGACATCCACGCACAGTACCCGGTGACCTACGTCCGCCAGTGCTGCTGCCTGTACCAGTCCGACATAACCGGTGCCAAAAACGCTCACGTCCATGCGCGGTGCCTCGAATGGATGAGTAAGGGAGATGAAACAGTGGTGTGAATTGGGTATAGCTCAGCCCGGTGGAATTGCGTCAAAGCAATGGCATGTTTCGTCGCATTTACAGAGTCAAACGCAACGGGCCTTCTGCCACCAACCCGTTTCCAATCCGTGTGTTAGCGAACATAGCTAGTGGCAATTGGCCGTTCGGCGAGCCGATGAACGGTGCAATGCAGCGAAATAAGCGGGCTGCGGACGATAGAGATAATCAACAATAGCTTGCGGCCTGTGCCAGATTCCGGTGTCGGTATGTCGTCGGAAATTTGACTTTTTTGCGTTGTGGTTTGTTTCACAGGTGCTACGGTTTGAGAAGAATTCCATGACCGGAGTGGCCGAAACATGCGCGGATGGGTCAAGCTTTTGCTGCTGCTGGTTTACCTGGCCAGTTTTCATGGCTATTACCGTGAGCGCATAGAAGCCTTGGGTATTGGCGTGCCGCTGGTCCTTTACCTGGGTATGTTTGCGGTATTGGCAGTGGCGCTTGTGCTGACGGCGTTCACGCGTGCGGGGGGGCTGCGCTGGGCGCTGGCCCTGATGTTCACGGTCAGCGCGATCTTTCTCGACGCTTATAACCGCATCACCGATTCGTACCTGACCTATAGCGCCTTCGTGTCCATGGTCTACGCCGGCGGTTTCGTCCAGGAGGCGCTGCAGCAATATCATTACGCCATAACCCTCGCTGCGGCACGGGCGCTGCTGTTGCTGCTGGGCATCGGCCTGCATCCTGGGCCGACGCCGAAGTTGCCGCGCCTGTTGCCACCGTTGGCACCGCTGCTGGGGTTGCTGGCGCTGGTCGCCATCCTGTTTGTGCGGGCCGGCGAGGGCGCCCGCGGGCTGCCGGTGATGTACACGCCGCTGGCCTACCTGAGCCTGTTCACCTACGAGACCTTGCACGACCATGTCGGGCCACGTCAGCCCGTGACCCTTGCCCAATCAGGCCCGGCGATGGCGCGGGACATCGTGCTGCTGATCGACGAGAGCATCTCGGGCAACTACCTGGACCTGAACACCCCGGCCGGGGTCACCAGCCATCTGGCCCAGGCCCAACCCGGCGTGCAAATCGTCAATTTCGGTTACGCCGCGTCCATTGCCAACTGCAGCGCCGACACCAATGTCACCCTGCGCTATGGCGGCACCCGCGCCGACTACCTGCGCATCAACTCGACCCAGCCGTCGATCTGGCAGTACGCCAAGCGCGCGGGCCTGGAGACGGTCTACATCGACGGCCAGCGCACCGGCGGCAACCTGCAGAATCTGATGACCGAAACCGAGAAGCGCGATATCGACCAGTTCATCCAGTTCGACGACACCCCCGTGGTGCAGCGCGACATGGCGGCGCTGGAGCGGCTGGTGGCGCTGCTCAAGGATGGCAAGCCGCACCTGATCGTGGTGAACAAGGTCGGCGCCCACTTCCCGGTGCACGACAAATATCCAGACGACTTCCTCAAATACCAGCCCGCGTTGCCCCGGGGCCACTACGTCGATATTGCCGACACTGGCACCCGCGACGGTTTCGATGGCCGCCCGCAAGACTGGGTGCTGTACCGCAATGCCTACCAGAACACCGTGCTGTGGAGCGTCGGTGAGTTCTTCCGCCGGCTATTCGCCGAGGCCGACCTCAGCCAGGCCGTGGTGCTGTACACCTCCGACCATGGCCAGGACCTGCATGAACGCGGTAACCCGGGGCTGAACACTCATTGCGACAGCGACCCGGTGCCCGAGGAGGGCCTGGTGCCGCTGGTAGTGATCCAGGGGCAGGGCCTCAGGACACTGGATTGGGAAGGCAACCTGGCGGTGAACCGTAACGCCTCCAGCCACTACAACGTGTTCCCCACAATGCTCAAGCTGATGGGCTACGACGACAAGGCGGTCAGCGCGCTCTACGGGCAGTCGCTGGACATGCCGACCGACGACCCGTTCACCTTCAACGTGCGTTTCAATGCGCGGCTGGGGGCCAAGCCGGATTTCCGTCATATCGACCTGGGGCAGGTGGTCACGCCCGCCAGTGTCCTGGCGGGGCAACCGATGCCGGTAGGCAAGGCTGACTAGGATCAGAAGTCGATGCTGGCGGACACCTGCACGGTGCGTGGCGCACCCAGCCCCAGGCTGGTGAGCAGCGGCATGCCCCAGTAGGCCTTGTTGGTCACGTTCTCCACCGTGCCACGCAAGGTTACCGGGTGGTCGGCCACCTGCAGCCGGTAGCGGGCACCGACGTCGTAGATGGTGTAGCCGGGAATCGACTGGCTGTTGTCGCTGCTGATGTACTGTTTCGACACGGCGTTGGCGTTGGCGGTGAGGGTCAGGCCATCGAGCAGTGGGGTGTCCCACTCCACGCCCAGCTTGCCCTGCAGTTTCGGCTGGCCGGTAGCGGTCTTGCCTTCATCCGAACCGCTTGCCGCCTTGGTCACCTTGGGGTCAAGCCGAGCCACGCCGCCCATCAGGCGCACATCCGGCATCGGTGTACCGAAGAAGCTCCACTCGAGCCCGCGGTTGCGCTGTTCGCCGCCGAAGGAGAACACTCTGGTTACCGGGTCGGTGAAGCTGCTGGGGCGTTCGATCTGGTACAGGCTCAGGGTGTGGGCGAAGTCGCCGAGGTCGAGCTTGACGCCGACTTCCTTCTGCTTGGACTTGTAGGGGGCGAAGACCTCGCCGCGATTGGCCGTGTTGAACGGCGCGATGGCGCCCTTGCTCAGGCCCTCGATGTAGTTGGCGTACAGCGACACCTCGTCGGTGACCTTGACCAGCACTGCCGCCGCTGGGGTCGTGGCGCTCTCGTTGTATCGCGTGGTGTGCGCGCCGCTGCTGACGTCGAAGCTGTCGGTCAGCACCTGCTGGCGACGCACGCCCAAGGTGAGCTGCAGGCGCTCGTCGAGGAAGGATAGGGTGTCGGCCAGGCCGTAGCTGCTCAGGCGCGATTCGGTGTGGGAGATGGGGGGGTAGCTCCTGGCGGCCTCGGGGCCCCAGACCGGGTGGTAGATATTGTTGATCCACTCGGCGCCCGGGATGTCACGCCGACCATAGTCGCGTTGCTTATCCGAATAGTGCGTGGCGTTGAGCGACCACTGATGACCCACGCCGAAGGTGTCGAAATGGCCGCGCAGACCGGCTTCGCCCGAGGTCTTCTTCAGGTCGATCTTCAACTGGCCCATGCGCGTCTCCATGTCCCCGGCGGTGTTGAACACCTCGGCGAGCATGGTGCCACTGTAGGCATAGTCGGTCTTGCTGGTGCCTGCCGCGACATAGGCCATGAGGTTGTCGTTGAGGTCATATTCGCCGCGCACGATCACGCCCTTGTCGCGGGTCTGTACGAAACCCCAGTCCGGGTTGAGCAAGGTCTCGGACTTCGGCGGCCTGGGCACCGGCACGCCTGCGGCCAGGCCGATGCCGCGGTTCTGGCCCCTGACCCGGTCCTCGCTTTCGTACAGGTCGGCCGACAGGCGCGCGCGCTCGCCACGCCAGTCCAGGCCCAGGGCATTGAGCTCGGCCTTCATGCGCTGGTGGTCGGTGGCGGTATCGCCGTCGCGGTAGACGCTGTTGAAGCGCACGCCGAACTGTTGCTCCTCGCCGAAGCGACGGCCGACGTCCAGGTGCCCGCCGAACTGTGCGTCCGACATGTAGGTGCCGGTGATCCGTGTCAGCGGTTCGGCGCCCGCGCGCTTGGGCACCAGGTTGATGCTGCCGGCCACCGAACCGCCAGGCGGCATGCCGTTGAGCAGGGCGGACGGGCCCTTGAGCACCTCGATGCGCTCGAACATCTCCGGCGAGATCCGGTAGTAGGGCGCCATGCCGTACAGGCCGCCGATGCTCACGTCGCTGATGTTGGAGTTGAAGCCGCGGATCGAGTAGTTCTCGCTGTAGGTGCCCTTGAGGCCGTTGCTGAACACCGACGGGTCGGTCGCGGCGATCACGTCGGTGATGGTCTGGGCCTGGGTGTCCTCGATGTATTTCTCGGTGTAGCTGATGGTGCTGAACGGCGTCTCCATGAAGTCCTTGTTGCCCAGCAGCCCGACCCGGCCACCCGAGGCCACCTGGCCACCGGCGTAGACCGGCGGCAACGCACTGGGGGCGTCGCGGCTGCCTTCGACCATGGTTTCGGACAGTTCCAGGCTGCCGGTGGGCTGGCCGTGGTGGGGCTTTTCCACTTCCTCAGTCTGCGCCGCAGTTACGCCCATGGCGGTACCGCCCAAGCCGAGCAGCAAGGTCATATGCACAGCGGCGAAAGTGCGATTGAAGTCGAAGTGAGGCACAGCCGACTGCTGCGCCGGGCTGACACGTTGTTGCGACATGCTGGAGTCCTTTCGATTCGCAAGTGAGTGAAGGCATTCACTAGGATTCCGAATCAGAAGGGAAAAACCTCAATGCAAATGATATTCAATAAAATTTGTCACTGTTAAAACTGTTAGGTGCATGTGCATCGAGATGTAGCTAGCCTCTAGAAAATTCGGCTCGCCTCCGAGGAGCCCGCTATCGACTTGGCTCGATTATCCGGGAAGTTAAGAGATGACCAACGAACTGGTGAAGTGTGATTCGAACAACTCGACGTCTGGCGTCGAGCAAACCAGGGCGTTTACTCCGTTTGGGGCCAGCCAGTGGATCGATGGGCCGTTGTTGGCGTTCACCGGGCAACTATGGGACCGCAGTACAGACTTCTACTTGCTGGGGAATGGTCGGCGAGCCTACGATCCGAACCTCATGCGCTTCACCAGTCCGGATCAGCAGAGCCCTTTTGGCAAGGGGGGGATCAATACTTATGCCTATTGCTTGGGTGATCCGGTCAACCGCCTGGACCCAAGTGGTGAGGTCAGTCTCAAGAAAGCCGCCAAGATGGTTTTCCTGATCGCATCGACTGGCAAGGATGCCCTGACCGGCAAAGGTCCAGCAAAAATGATCAAGCGTGCCGCCAAGTGGGGGATGATCGCCGGGGAATTACTGCAAATGCCCCATGTTACTGTCGATGTGGGGCGAGGGTTGGCAGATTTTAGCGCTGGCATCGCTCTGGCGGTAACGGCCTATGGTCTGGGCAGCTTCTATTACAAGCGTTGGGTTGAAGACGATGCTGTCTTCTCTCCATTCGTAGGGCCGCTGCTGCTCGAAACTCCGGAAAAGTCCGAGTCGCCGATAGTGCGGATGGAGGGGGTCCGCCGCGAGCTGTTATTCGACTGAAAGCTGGAGTGGATGCAGCGTGCGAAAGCTCTGCGCCTCCTCCACCAACCAGTCATGTACCGCCCGCGCCCCAGGTTGGCTCAATCCGCCCGGTGGATACAGCAGCACATAACGCTTGTGGTTGGCAATCGGCACCCCGAACGGCACGATCAGCGCGCCGCGTTCCAGTTCGTCGTTGAGCAGGGTGCGCCGGGCGATGGCCACGCCGACCCCGGCGATGGCGGCCTCGATGGTCAGGTGGTTGCGGTTGAAGGTATGTCCGCGGCGTACGTCCAGCCCGCCGGCACCGATGCCGTCGAGGTAGAACTCCCACTCGGCGTATTCCGAGCTGCCGCGCCAGGCGGTGATGTCATGCAGCAGCGGGTAGTGGGCCAGGCCGGCCGGGCCGTGCAGGGGCGGGCGGCCGCGCAGCAGGGCAGGCGAGCACACCGGGAAGATCTGCTCGTCGAGCAGAGGCGTGGAGAGCATGCCCGGATAGCTGCCATCGTTGAGATCGATGGCCAGGTCGAAGTCTTCCGGGTGCAGCGCCTGGTTACTGTCCTCGGCCACCAGGCGCAGCTCAATGTCCGGATAGCGTTGCTGGAAACGCGGCAGGCGCGGGGTCAGCCACTTGGCCAGGAACGAGGGGATCGAGCGCAGGCGCAAGGTACCGCGGATCTCTCCGGCGTCCAGGCGCAGCAGCTCGGCCTCGATGCTGCCGTAGGCTTCGGCCACGGTCTGCGCCAGGCGCTGGCCTTCGGCGGACAACTCGACGCCGCGAGCACGGCGCAGGAACAGGCGAAAGCCCAGGCGCTCCTCGAGCTGGCGCATCTGCTGGCTGACTGCTCCGGGAGTGATGTGCAGCTCTTCGGCGCAGCGGGTGAACGACAGATGTCGCGCCGCACAGGAGAACACGTGCAGCCAGACGAACACCTGGCCATTGAGTGGGCCTTTCATTGTTTAGTCCTGCTAAAGGCTTGTGTAGGAAGTTTCGTTGGTCAAGCTGGCCTGAGCGCGGCAGTATCGCGCAACTTGGCAATACCGCTCAAATTTTCCGGAGAGCCGTGGCGTGTCGCAGATCGCCGTCACGGTCAGGCATTAGCATGGCTATCAGTGTTTTCGACCTTTTCAAGATTGGCATCGGCCCATCCAGCTCCCACACCGTCGGCCCCATGCGCGCCGCGGCGACCTTTGCCCAGGCTCTGCGCGAGCGCGGCTTGCTGGCCGAGGTTCGCCGGGTCGAGGTACGCCTTTATGGCTCGCTGTCGGCCACGGGGGTCGGGCACGCCACCGACCGTGCCTGCCTGTTGGGGCTGATGGGCCAGTGGCCGGACCGGATCGACCCGCACAGCATCGAGCCGCGTATCGACCAGCTGATGCAGGAGCACTGCCTGATGCTCGACGGCAGTCATCCGATCGACTTCCAGTACAGCCGCGACATGCGCCTGTTGGACGAGAGCCTGGCCTACCATCCCAATGCGATGACCCTGGCAAGCTTCGACGGGCAGGGCAGCCAGTTCAGCCAGACCTACTATTCGGTGGGCGGAGGCTTCATCGTCGAACAAGCTGAAATCGATGCGCCTTCGAGCGACGAAGGCCTGGTCGAGCTGCCTTACGAATTTTCCAGCGGTGCCGAACTGCTGGCCCTGTGCAAGGCCCACAATCTCAGCGTCAGCCAGCTGATGCTGGCCAACGAGTGCGCCTGGCGTCCGGAAAGCGAGGTCCGCGAAGGCCTGTTGAAGATCTGGGCGGCGATGGGCGAATGCGTCGACAACGGCCTGCGCAACGAAGGCATCCTGCCGGGTGGGCTCAAGGTCAAGCGCCGGGCGGCGCGCCTGCACCGCAGCCTGCAGGAGGTCGGCAAGCCGAACGTGATCGGCTCGACCCTCAGCGCCATGGAGTGGGTCAACCTGTTCGCCCTGGCGGTGAACGAAGAGAACGCCGCCGGCGGGCGCATGGTCACCGCGCCCACCAACGGTGCCGCCGGCATCATCCCGGCGGTGCTGCACTACTACATGAAGTTCAACCCCGGTGCCTGTGACGACGACGTGGTGGCGTTTCTTCTGGCGGCGGCCGCAGTGGGCATTTTGTGCAAGAAGAACGCTTCGATTTCCGGCGCCGAAGTCGGTTGCCAGG
Source organism: Pseudomonas sp. 2848 (assembly GCF_003253945.1). Taxonomy (NCBI): domain Bacteria; kingdom Pseudomonadati; phylum Pseudomonadota; class Gammaproteobacteria; order Pseudomonadales; family Pseudomonadaceae; genus Pseudomonas; species Pseudomonas sp. 2848. The sequence continues at coordinate 155,210 of NZ_QKZD01000005.1, read as the reverse complement.
GTGAAGTGGGCTCGGCCTGCTCGATGGCTGCCGCAGGGCTCGCCGAGGTGCTTGGCGCGACCCCGCCGCAGCTGGAAAACGCTGCAGAGATTGCGCTGGAGCACAACCTCGGGCTGACCTGCGACCCCGTGGGTGGCCTGGTGCAGATCCCGTGCATCGAGCGCAATGCGATTGCCGCGGTGAAGGCCATCAACGCCGTGCAGATGGCCTTGCGTGGCGACGGCGAGCATTTCATCTCCCTCGACCGGGTGATCCGCACCATGCGCGATACCGGCGCGGACATGCACGCCAACTACAAGGAAACCTCCCGCGGCGGCCTGGCCGTCGCGTTCGTCGAGTGCTGAGAAACAGGCTCCCGCGAAGTGCCCCGCAAACCTGATTGAACCTGCAACACCTGCTGTACCTGCGACAAAAACAACTACAAGGCGATACCCATGACTGATGTACAAAGCACCACGAGCGTTCGTGCGGATTCGGCTGCCCCGGCTGCGGCCAGTGGCTCGACCACCTGGAACCGCCACGACACCACCTGGGCCCTGGGCCTGTATGGCACGGCGATCGGCGCCGGCACCCTGTTCCTGCCGATCAACGCCGGGGTCGGGGGCTTCTGGCCGTTGCTGATCCTGGCATTGCTGGCCTTCCCCATGACCTTCTTCGCCCACCGCGCCCTGACGCGCTTCGTGCTGTCCGGGCGCAAAGGCGGCAACGAGGACATCACCGAAGTGGTGGAGGAGCATTTCGGCGTGGGCGCCGGCAAGCTCATCACCTTGCTGTACTTCTTCGCCATCTTCCCGATCCTGCTGGTCTACAGCGTGGCATTGACCAATACCCTGACCAGCTTCTTCGAGCACCAACTGCACATCGGTGCGCCGCCCCGAGCACTGTTGGCGTTGCTGCTGATCTGCGGCTTGATGATCGTGGTGCGCTGCGGCCAGCAGATCATCGTCAAGGCCATGAGCGTGCTGGTGTATCCCTTCGTCGCCTCGTTGCTGCTGCTGGCGCTGAGCCTGATCCCCAACTGGAACGGCGCCTTCTTCGCCCAGGCCAACGAGGGCATCAGCGCCTCGAAGCTGCTGCTGACTCTATGGCTGGCGATTCCGGTGATGGTGTTCTCGTTCAACCATTCGCCGATCATCTCGGCCTTCGCCGTCGACCAGAAGCACCGCTATGGCAATGATGCCGACCGCAAGAGTGGCCGGACCCTGGCCACGGCCCATGTGATGATGGTGCTGACGGTGATGTTCTTCTGCTTCAGCTGCGTGCTGGCCCTGAGCCCGGCGGACCTGGCCGCGGCCAAGGCGCAGAACATCTCGATCCTGTCGTACCTGGCCAACCACTTCCAGACCCCGGTGATCGCCTTCGTCGCGCCACTGATCGCGCTGGTGGCTATCACCAAGTCCTTCCTCGGCCACTACATCGGAGCCAGCGAAGGCTTCCAGGGCATGATCGTCAAGAGCCTGCGCGGGCGCGGCAAGACATGGCCGGCCAAGCGCCTGGAGCGCGCCACCGCGTTGTTCATGCTGGTGACCTGCTGGGCGGTGGCCACCCTCAACCCAAGCATCCTCGGGCTGATCGAGAGCCTTGGTGGGCCGGTGATCGCCTGCCTGCTGTTCCTGATGCCGATGTACGCGGTACAGAAGGTGCCGGCGTTGCGCCAGTACTCGGGCAAGCTGTCGAATGTGTTCGTGGTGCTGATCGGCTTGATCACGCTGTCGGCGATCGCCTACAGCTTCATGGCCTGACCAATGAACGCGGGGCAAGCCCGCTCCCACGTGAAAGCGTGGGGAGGACTTGCCCCGCGGACCGCTCAGGTCAGACGCTTTCCAGGTGCCTGATCGCGGCCTTCAGGCGCTCCGCTGGTCGCGGTTGATCCTGGTGGGTGATGTCCGGCGCCTTGCGCACGCGGCCATGCTGGTCGACCCAATGGCCGTTGATGAAGTAGCGGTAGCTGGCAGTGCCGACATTCCAGCCCTGGTCGAGCAGACCCTGCAGGTGGAAGGTCTGGGCAATCTGGCTGAGCGGGCCGCTAGGGCTGCCATCCAGATGCAGGACGATCGACGGGCTACCCGCGGGCGCGAACGGCAGCTCGCTGTAGCCGCCCCACACCTTGGCGTGGAACACCTGAACCGGATGCGTGGTCTGGATGATGGAAGCCCTGCCGGTGACCTTCTTCTGCACGGTATTCACCAGCAGGTCGAGGGTCAGGATCGGTGCGCCGAGCAGCCCGTTGCTGACGTTCAGGCGGGTATGAAAAAGTCCGAAGGACATGCTGATTCTCCTTGTCTGCTCAGGCTTTCTTGGCGGCCTTGGCGGCCGGGCTTTTGGTCGAGGCAAGAGCTTGGTCCAGGGTTTTGCCCACGGCACCGCTGGCCAGATGCTTGAGTTGCGCGACATCACCGGTGGCGATCACTGCCTCCAGGGTGGCGTTGTGCAGTTCGGTGGTCAGGTCGACGTTCGCCAGCGTCTGGATGCGCTTGAGCTCCAGCACGACAGGTACGTTGTCCACTTCGATCCAGCGCTGGCCGTTGTTGTAGCGGTAGCTGGCCGTACCTTTCTGCCAGTCCTGGTCGAGCAGCGCACGCAGTTCGAACTGCTCCGGCGAGTTGGCGTGTGGTCCGCCATGGTTGCCACGTACCGTCAGCAGGATCTTGCCTTCGCTTGGCGGCTGCACGGTGAGGTAGCTGTAGGTGCCCCAGACATCCAGCGCCAGCTCCAGCGGTGGGTTGGTGGTCTGGGTGATCAGCGCGTGGCCGTTGACGCTGCGGTCTGGCGTGTAGACCAGCAGGTCGACTTGCAGGCGCGGGGCACCTGGCGCGTTGGTACCAATGAGGTAGGACACCGGGAAAAGACCTTCCGACGGTGCGAGCAGCGATTCAGACATGATTGCCTCCATTGCATTCGATGAATGACATACCGATAACCACGACTGGCGCAGGCGGGCGAAGAGGCGGAGGAAGTGGGAGACCGGGCGGGGAGAACAGGCTTGCCCGGTGCGAGCGGCTGTTGGCAGCCGGCTTGTGCAGCCATCCCTGGTACGCGGTGCCGCCTGCCTGGCAGCCCGCTTGAGTTAAGCAGGCCGGCCAGGCAGTGATGGCCTTTTTACAGTACGTCCGACGAGTGGTCGCGCATTGACCGAATGGTCACTTACTTCGCTTTCTGCTGCAGGGCCACGAAGCTGCGGCGCATGTCGCTGGCCCAGCCGTCGAGCACCGGCTTGACGTCGTTCAGGGTCAGCTGCGTGGTGTCGTTCTCCAGGTCCTTGCCACTGCCCTTGCGCACCACCTGGGCCAGCACGTTCTGGCTGGTGCCATCGAGGAAGGCCGCCTCCACGGCGATGTCCACGGCCTGGTCGCGGCCACCGGCGGCGGTGTTGACAGCCGCGGCGACCAAGGCGATGGGGATCACTTCATAGGGCTTGAGGCCCTCGGTGCTGGTGGAGACCGCGGTGATCGCCGGGCGCACAACGATGGTATTCGGCCCGGGCTCCTTGACCAGGGTGAGCACACTGCCGAGTTCGCGGCGCATCGCTTCGTTGAAGTAGCGGGTGATCTCTTGCAGGGTCTGCGCCGAGATCACGTTGGTCGGTTGCGGCTTGGGGTAGAACTGGCTCGGTTCGATGAACACCTTGGTGTACTGGCTGGCCTTCACGTCCGGGTCGATCCAGCGCATCACCGGCGCGCCGGAGACGCTTTCGGCCGGCTTCAGGCGGCTGTAGTCCTTGAGAAACCCGGAATAGTCCTTGGGGTCGACACGGTTGCTGGAGCAGGCAACCAGGGCCAGCAGAGCAGCGCACAGCAGGGTGGTGCGAGGCAGGTGCTTCATGATGACAAGGTCCATGAGGGAAGGGGCCAGAACAACGCTAGCAGGTGGTGGGCCGAAGGCCAGCGTTCGGGTGCCGACGATTGCCGTTTCCCACCGACCAACCTGATTGAGCTGACTATCCATTCATCACTGATAGTGGAAAAGTGTGCCCTTTACGGGTATGTTTCGGGTGCCGATCATGGATGTCTACAAGCGTAGGGAGTTTGCCCGCTGGCAAGCCAGGGAGTGCTTGCCGGACCACCTGCTCTGCCGGGCAGTTGCGGAAATGCGGAGCGGGCTGGTTGATGCAAGTCTTGGCGGTCTGTTGTTCAAGCAGCGTATTGCAGGCCTGTGCAGTGGTAAGCGGGGTGGTTATCGGATGCTCCTGACGGCTCGTATAGGCGATCGATATGTGTTCCTGCATGGATTCGCCAAAAGCGACCTGGCCAATGTCACGCCGGCCGAGCAAAAGGCCCTGCAGTTTACCGGCAAGGTTTTTCTGGAATTGTCACCCCGCGCTCTGGCCAAGGCATTGGGCTGCGGAGTATTGATGGAGGTCCATTGTGACCAGCAAACTCATTGAGTCATTGCGTGCCGACCTGTCGGCTCTGGAGCAGGCAGGCGCTGTCGGCAAGGTTACGCTGAGGGACTTCGAGGCGATCTGCCCGGCTCCGGTGCGAGCGTTCACTGCCCAGGACATCCGCCACCTGCGTGAAGCCCTTAACTTCAGCCAGCCGGTGTTCGCCCTGCACCTGCACACCAGCGCATCGACAGTACGCAAATGGGAGCAGGGCGAAACACGCCCGGCCGGGCCGGCCTTGAAGCTGCTGAATATCATTGCCGACAAGGGGCTGCAGGCCATCCTTTGACGGTGGGTCGTCAGCCCAGCGCCTCGCGCAAGCGATACCATAGCATCCCCAGTGCCAGCAGCGGCGAGCGCAGTGCCTTGCCGCCGGGGAAGGTCAGGTGCGGCACCGCGCGGAACACATCGAAGCCATGGCTTTGCTCGGTGGCAATGGCTTCGGCGAGCAGTTTCGCTGTCCAGTGGGTGACGTTCAAACCATGCCCGGAGTAGCCCTGGGCATAGAACACGTTGGGGTGTTGGCTGAGCCGGCCTACCTGGGGGAAGCGGTTGGCGGTGATGCCGATCATGCCGCCCCACTGGTAGTCCAGGCGCACCTCGGCCAGTTGCGGGAACACCTTGAGTACCTTGGGCCGCATGTAGGCGCCGATGTCCTTGGGGTCGCGCCCGGAATAGTGGCAGGCGCCACCGAACAGCAGGCGGTTGTCGGCGGTCAGGCGGTAGTAGTCCAGGCCCACTTTCTGGTCGCACAGCGCCATCTGCTGCGGGATCAGCGTACGCGCCAGGCCTTCAGGCAGTGGTTCGGTCGCCACCACGTAGCTGCCGGCCGGCAGCACCTTGCCACTCAAGCGTGGCTCCAGTTCGTCGAGGTGGGCGTTGCAGCCGAGTACCAGGCTCTGCGCGCGCACCTTGCCGCGGGCGGTGTGCAGGATCACCGTACTGCCATGTTCGATGCGCAGTACCGAGCTTTGCTCGAAGATGCGCACCCCCAGGCCATGAGCGGCGTGGGCTTCGCCCTGGACCAGGTCGAGCGGGTGCAGATGGCCCGAGCCCATGTCGACCAGGCCGCCGGCGTACAGGTCGCTGGCGACGATCTCGTGCATGCGCTCGGGGCCGACCAGGCGGGTCTCATGCGGGTAGCCCAGTGTGGCGAGGTCGCATTGCTCGTCCTCGAATGCGGCGAACTGGGCGGGGGTGTTGGCCAGCTCGCAGAACCCCCAGCGCAGGTCGCAGTCGATGCCATATTGCGCGATACGGCGGGCGACCAGGGCCACCGAATCGATCCCGGCCTGCTTGAGGTAGCGCACGCCGTCCTGGCCGACATGGCGGGCAAAGCCCGAGACGTCATGGCCGATGCCGCGGATCAGTTGCCCGCCGTTGCGCCCGCTGGCGCCCCAGCCAATACGGCGGGCCTCCAGCAGGATCACCGAGAGGCCGCGTTCGGCCAGTTCCAGGGCCGCGTTGACTCCGGTCAGGCCACCGCCGACCACGCAGACATCGGCCTGCAGGTCCTGGTCGAGCACGGGGTAGGTCGCCGCCTGGCGCGCCGAGGCGGCGTAGTAGGAGGCAGTGTGTTCAGTCATGTGAGGCATGGGTGTGCTCGGCTCAGCGGTTGGACTTGATCTTGCTCCAGGAGCGGGTCATCTGCCGCAGGATCGGCGGGCTCTGCATGGACGAGACATACAGTTTGTCCAGCACCTCCTGCGGCGGGTAGATCTCGGGGTTGTCGACCAGCGCCGGGTCCATGTCGGCCTTGGCGTCGGGGTTGGCGTTGGCATAGCCGACCGTGGCACTGACCTTGGCGATCACCTTGGGGTCGAGCAGGTAGTTGATGAAGGCCAGGGCCTGCTCGGGGTTCTTGGCGTCCTTGGGGATGGCCAGCAGGTCGAACCACAGGTTGCTGCCTTCCTTGGGAATGCTGTAGGCGACCTTGACGCCGTTGCCGGCCTCTTCGGCGCGGTGCGCGGCCTGCAGTACGTCGCCGGAGTAGCCGAAGGCGATGCAGACATCACCATTGGCCAAGTCCGAAACGTACTTGGAGGAATGGAAGTAGGTGATGTACGGGCGCAGCTCCAGCAGGCGGTCCTCGGCCTTCTTGTAGTCATCGGCCTTCTCGCTGCGCGGGTTCATGCCCAGGTAGTTGAGCATGGCGGGGTAGAGCTCGTCGGGCGAGTCCATGAACGCCACGCCGCACTGCTTGAGCTTCTTCAGGTTCTCGGCTTCGAACAGTACGGCCCAGGAGTCGATCCTGTCGATGCCCAGCACCGCCTTGACCTTGTCGACGTTGTAGCCGATGCCGTTGGTGCCCCAGAGGTACGGTACGGCGTACTGGTTGCCCGGGTCGTTCTGCTCCAGTTGCTTGAGCAGTTTCGGGTCCAGGTGCCGCCAGTTCGGCAGCTTGCTGCGGTCCAGCGGCAGGAACGCGCCGGCCTGAGCCTGGCGCGCGAGGAAATGGTTGGAGGGCACGACCACGTCGTAGCCGGTGCGCCCGGCCAGCAGCTTGCCCTCCAGGGTTTCGTTGGAGTCGAACACGTCATAGACCACCTTGATCCCGCTGCTGGCCTGGAAGTCGGCCAGGGTGGTGTCACCGATGTAGTCGGTCCAGTTGTAGACGCTCACCGTCGGCTGGGCCTGGACGGCCGCGCCGAACAGCAGGGCGAAGGTTGCGGGGATCAAAGCTTGCGGATGACGCATGTCGACACCTCGTTGGTCTTGTTCTTCGAGTTCGGTGGTGTAGGGGCTGCTTTGCAGCCCATCGCCGGCAAGCCGGCTCCCACAGGCATCTTGGTTCTGCCGTGGGATCTGGCCTGCCAGAAAGCGGATCAGACGCTCAACAGCAGGAACTCGCGCTCCCACGAACTGATCACGCGCTTGAAGTTTTCATGCTCGGCACGCTTGACCGCGACGTAGCCCTGGACGAACTGCTGGCCGAGGTACTGCTGCACCTTTTCGCAGTCTTCCATGTGCTGCAGCGCGTCCTCGATGGTGATCGGCAGGCGCAGGTTGCGCCGCTCATAGGCGCGGCCCTGTACCGGGGCGCTGGGTTCGAGTTTCTCGACCATGCCGATGTAACCGCACAGCAGGCTCGCGGCGATGGCCAGGTAGGGGTTGGCGTCGGCGCCCGGCAGGCGGTTCTCCACGCGCATCGCTTCGGGGCTCGACGTTGGCACGCGCAGGCCGGCGGTACGGTTTTCCTCACCCCATTCGACGTTCACCGGCGCCGAGGTGTCAGGCAGGAAGCGGCGGAACGAGTTGACGTTCGGCGCGAACATCGGCAACAGCTTGGGGATGTACTTCTGCAGGCCGCCGATATGATGCAGGAACAGCTCGCTCATGCTGCCGTCGTCATTGGCGAAGATCGGCTTGCCAGTGGCGATGTCGACCACGCTCTGGTGCAGGTGCATGGCGCTGCCCGGTTCATCGGTGATCGGCTTGGCCATGAAGGTGGCGGTGACGTTGTGCTTGAGCGCCGCCTCGCGCATCGTGCGCTTGAATACGGTGATCTGGTCGGCCAGGTCCAGGGCGTCGCCGTGGCGGAAGTTGATCTCCATCTGCGCCGGGCCGTCTTCATGGATCAGCGTGTCGAGGTCCAGGCCCTGGATTTCGCACCAGTCGTAGACGTCCTCGAACAGCGGGTCGAATTCGTTGGCGGCATCGATGGAAAACGACTGACGGCCACTTTCGGCGCGGCCCGAGCGGCCCAGCGGCACCTGCAGCGGCAGGTCCGGGTCCTCGCAGCGCTGGGTGAGGTAGAACTCCATCTCCGGCGCGACGATCGGCTGCCAGCCCTTGTCGGCGTACAGCTTGAGCACCTTCTTGAGTACGTTGCGCGGCGACAGCTCGATGGGGTTGCCTTGTTTGTCGAAGGTGTCGTGGATGACGATCGCGGTCGGTTCGATGGCCCAGGGGATCTGGTACACCGCCGTGGGGTCGGGGCGGCAGACCATGTCGATGTCGGCGGCGTCGAGCAGGCTGTAGTAGATGTCGTCGTCGACATAGTCGCCGGTGACGGTCTGCAGCAGCACGCTCTCGGGCAGGCGCATGCCGCGCTCGTGGAGGAACTTGGCGGTCGGGGCGATCTTGCCGCGGGCGATGCCGGTCAGGTCGCTGATCACGCATTCGACTTCGGTGATCCGGTGTTCTTTCAGCCAGGTGGACAGCTGATCGAAGGGGGCGTTCATACAAACCTCTTGGTTGGGTAGTTGTGGTGGGACGCAAGGCGTTCAGTGCCGAGGGGCACTTCCCACAGGTGACGCTGAGGACTATCTTGGTCGCTGCCCACCAAGGCGATCTATCCACTTTCTTCGGCAACGAATGCACCAAAAGAGTGCAACTAGGACAGCGCGTGACAACGCCAACCGCCTTGCAGGTCCAGGATTACCGCACCACCGATGTGACCGAACAGACCCGCGTCACCCCTGGCTGGCAGCAGCAATACCGGCAGATGTCGCCCGGGCATTTCAACGGCCAGCTGCGCTGGCTGGGCCTCGATGGCGTGGAGGTCTACGAGGAGCGCCTGAACACCCGGGTCGAGCAGTTCTTTCGCGCGCCCAGCGGCGCCCTGGCGTTCTGCTTCGACCGCAGTGAAAACAGCCTCTATTTGCTCAATGAAGACAGCCGCAATATCTGGATCACCCCGGAGAACTATCAGGAAGTGGCGGTGGTGTTCGAGCAGCCGTTTTTGGCCAGCCACGGCCTCGACCTGGAACGCCTGCGCGGTCTGTTCATGGTGCCGCTGACCTGCCAGCAGAACGCTTTGTTCGGCAACTGGCTTAGCGCCACGCTCACGCAACTGGGGCAGGCCGATTGCCCGCTGGAGGGCGGGGCGCTGGGCGAGCAGTTGCTGGAGGACTGCCTGTTCATCCTCGACAACGCCGGCCAGCGCCTGCAGGGCGAGGCGCTGGGGCGGCGCGACGAGGAGCGGGCGATCATGCGCCGGGTCAGCGAGTGGGCCGCCGACTGCCCCGACGAAACCCTAAACCTGCTGCAACTGGCCAAGGTCGCCGGGGTTTCCGTGCGTCAATTGCAGCAAGCCTTCAAGGGTTTCACCAACCTGCCACCGGCGCATTGGTTGCGCCTGCGTCGCCTGAACGGCGCGCGGCGCGATCTGCTGGCGGGTGACGCGACCGTGGCCGAAGTGGCGATGCGCTGGTCGTTCTGGCACCTGGGACGGTTTTCCGAAAGTTACCGGCAGCTGTTTCGCGAACTGCCGAGCGAAACGCTCAAGCGGCGGCGGGCAAGCTAGGGTCTGTAGCAAATGTGTCTGCGCGAAGGCCAGACAAGGCGAAACGGGGTGAGGAAGCGGAATGTACTGGCGTACATGACCGAGCCCCGCTTCAACGCAGTATGGGCGAGTGCAGATACATTTGGTGCAGAGCCTAGGACAGTGCGGCAAAGCTTGCTAGGGTCTGTATGAAAAGTCTTGAGACGAAGGTCAGGCAAGGCGAAAACAGCCGAGGAACGGTCGGAGTCGCGCTCGACTTTACGGGTTGTAAATGAGCATTCCGAGGCTGTTTTCAACGCAGCATCACCGAGTATCAAGGCTTTTCATACAGAGCCTAGTGTGCCTGCCGCAGTTTTTCGGAGGACCGGTATGGACACCGCGCAGACGCCCCGTTTCACCTACCAGAAAGTCCACCGCTACCTGAGCGCCTGGCTCGACGCCCGCGCACCGGAGCTGGCGCATCGGTTGCCCTCGCTGCGCGATGTTGCCCGGCACTTGAACGTCTCGCTGTCGTCCAGCAAACAGGCATTCGCCCTGCTCGAAGCCCAGGGGCGGATCCAGGCACGCCCCAAGGTCGGTTACTTCAGCGTGGCCGGGGCAGCCTCGTCGCGGCTGCCGCCTGCGCTCAGCCTGATCGACCGTCTGTATGCCAGCGCCCGGCAACCGGGGATGCTGGCCCTGAGCAGCGACTCACCGACCATGCTGGCGTCCCTGGAGGGACCGTTGCTGAGTGTCGAGCGCGAGTTGCTGCGCCAGCTGCCCCGTGCCGACGCACCACCATTCGCACCTTTTGGCGAACCGGCGCTGCGCGAGGCCCTGGCCCGCTGCTACAGCCGCGGCGTGGATGATCACTGGCAGGCCGACCAAGTGTTCGTCGGCGCCGATTGGCGCAGCGTGTTCGAGCTTGCGCTGCGCACACTGTTGCCACGGGGCGCCTGGGTACTGGTCGAGTCGCCTTGCTCCTGGCTGGTCCTGCGGCTGCTGCAGGCGGCGGGGATGCAGATCGTCGAGGCACCACTTGGCGCGGACGGTCGTTTCGATCTGCAGGCCGTGGCGCGAGTATTCAGCGAAAAGCCGATCAGGGCGGCGGTACTGTCCTCGACCGTCAACATACCCCAGGGCGGCGCGATGCCGATCCAGGATAAGCAGCATCTGTGCGCCTTGCTGGCCGAGCACCAGGCGTGGCTGATCGAAAACGACAGTTATGGCGCGCTGTGCGAGGCTGCGGCGGGCCAGCGATACCGTGACCATGCCGACCCGGAACGTTTGCTGGTGCTGGCCGGTTTCGACAAGTGCATCGGCGCGGAGGCACCGTTCGGTTACCTGTTGTGCCGTGGCGCGGCGTCGAGCCTGGCCCAAGCCTTTCTTGCCCAGGGTTTTCGCCTGCCGAGCTATCGGCAACAGGCCGTTGCCCGATTGCTGAGTACCGGAAGCCTGGCCCGGCACCAGGGCCAGCTGATCCGGCACCTGGCACGCAGCCGTCAGCGCATGGCGCAGTTGCTTGAGCGTCACGCCGCTGACTGCCTGCGCCTGACGATGCCCGTGGCGGGCGCCACGTTCTGGCTGCAGGCGGTGCGCCCGGTAGACATGCAGGCCGTGTGCAAGCAGTTGCTGGATCAGGGCGTGGTGATCGTGCCGGGGGCGTTGTTCAGCCAGGCCGGGTTCTGGCGCGACCATCTGCGGCTGAGCTTTACCGTCGATTGGCAGCTGGACATCGAAGCTGCGCTGGTCAAGTTGGCCCGGGCGATCCGTCAGGCACCTCAGCTGCCGTAGCAATGCTCGCGTTCAGGGAATTCACCCTGACGCACTTCATTGGCATAGCGGGCGCAGGCTAAGCGGATGACTGTCGCCACGTCGGCGTACTGCTTGACGAACTTCGCCTTGCGCGGCCCGCTCAGCCCGAGCAGATCCTCGGTGACCAGGATCTGGCCATCGCAGGCCGGGGAGGCGCCGATACCGATGCAAGGCTGCCGACTTTCTTCGCTGATACGTCGGGCCAGTGGCTCGGCCACGCCCTCGAGCAGCAGGCTGAAGGCGCCGGCGGCCAGGTTGGCGCGCGCATCGGCATGGATGGTGGCGGCGCTTTCCTCGGTCAGCCCTTGTGCCTTGTAGCCGCCCAGGACATTGACGAACTGCGGCATCAAGCCGACGTGGGCCATCACCGGAATACCCCGCTCGACCAGAAACGCCACCGTGGCGGCCAGTATGCGGTTGCTTTCCAGCTTCACCGCGTCGCATCCGGTTTCGGCCAGCACCCTGGCGCAGCTGCGCAGTGCCTGTTCAGGGGACTCCTGGTAACTGCCGAAAGGCATGTCGGCGATCACGCAGGCGTGCTGGGTGCAGTCGACCACGGCACGGGTGTGGCTGATGGTTTCGTCCAGCCGCATGGCCAAGGTTGAGCGCCGTCCATAGGCGACCATGGCGGTCGAGTCGCCCACCAGGATGAAGTCCATCAACGGGTCGATCAGGCGAGCGATCGGCGTGCTGTAGGCGGTGAGGGCGACGATCTTCTGCCGGCCCTTCATGGCGGCCAGTTCAGGGACGGTCAGGCGACGGGTGTCGGGTTGCAGGCTCATGGGTACCTCCGGTTCGCTAGGGAGGTGCTCGATTATTCGTGTATGGGAAGGGGATTCAAGATACAGGATCGGGCCGATTTGCAGCCCAGTTGCGCATGGCCAGGCGGCAACGTCAGGTGCGGGGCGGCTGGAGCCGCTCCCGCAGCGGTGGTATCGGGGCGCGGGGATCAGTTGCGATCCAGCCACACCGTCTGGGCATTGGTGAACTCGCGCACGCCGAAGTGTGACAGCTCACGGCCAAAGCCACTTTTCTTCACGCCACCGAACGCCACGCGGGGGTCGGATGCGCAGTAGCCGTTGATGAACACGCCGCCGGTGTCCAGCGCAGCGGTCATGCGCTCGGCCAAGGCATAGTCGGCGGTGTAGATGGTTGCCGCCAAGCCGAATTCGCTGTCGTTGGCCAGCGCCACGGCGTGGTCGGCGTCGCGGGCGCTGATGATCGCCGCCACCGGCCCGAACAGCTCCTGTTTGAACGCGGTCATGTCCGGGGTGACGTTGGCGAATACCGTCGGCTCGTAGAAGTTGGCCGCGCCCTCGACCTTTTTGCCCCCCAGCAGCAGGGTGGCGCCTTCGGCGAGGGTCGCCTGGACCTGGCCGTCGAGTTCATCGCGCAGGTCGTAGCGCGCCATCGGGCCGATGTAGGTGGCGTCGTCCAGCGGATTGCCGACGGTCAGCGCACGGGTGGCCTCGACGAACTTGTGGGTGAACGCCTCGACAATGCTTTCTTCTACAATCAGGCGCTTGGCCGCGGCGCAGACCTGGCCGGTGTTCTGGTAGCGGCCGATCACGGCGGCCTTCACCGCGGCATCGAGGTCGGCATCGGCCAGTACGATGAACGGATCGGAGCCGCCCAGCTCCAGCACGCACTTCTTCAGCGCCGCACCGGCTTGCGCGCCGATGGCCATGCCGGCGCGCACGCTGCCGGTCAGGGTGATGGCGGCGATGCGCGGGTCGTTGATGGCGCGGGTGACGCCCTCTGGGGTGACATTGAGCACTTCGAACACGCCCTCAGGCAGGCCGGCGCGTTTGAACAGGTCGGCCAGCAGGTAGGCGCTACCCATCACGTTGGGCGCGTGCTTGAGCACGTAGGTGTTGCCCGCCAGCAGCGCCGGCACCGCGCCGCGCAGCACCTGCCAGACTGGGAAGTTCCACGGCATCACGGCGAGGATCGGGCCAAGCGGGCGGTATTCGATACGGGCCTTTTCGATCTGGGTCGGCTCCGGCGCGAGCATGGCCGGGCCGTGTTCGGCGTACCACTGGCACAGGCCGACACACTTGCTGACTTCACCGCGGGCCTGGCTGATCGGCTTGCCGATCTCGCGGGCGATCATCTGCGCGAAGGCCTCGGCGTTGGCCTGCAGGGCCTGCCCGAGCGCGACCAGGTACTCGCTGCGCTGGCCCAGCGACACTTTGCGCCACTGGCTGTAGCCGGCCTTGGCGCGTTGCAGCGCCGCGTCCAGTGCGGCGTCGGTGTCGAAGGCGTAATGGCCGATCCGTTCGCCGCTGTAGGGGTCGACGGAGATGGCGTGGGTCAGGCTGCTGATCTCGCTCATGGCAGGGCTCTCATTGTTCTGATGGGGTGAGCGCAGACTAGTGGTGGCGCGCTTTAATGAAAACTGAATAATAATGAGCGAAACATTCACGTTTGGAGAATGACTGTGGATCTGGTGCAACTCGAGATGTTCAAGGCCGTGGCCGAGCACGGCAGCATCAGCGCCGCCGCCCAGCAGATCCATCGGGTGCCGTCGAACCTGACCACCCGTATCAAGCAGCTTGAGGAGGACCTGGGCGTCGAGCTGTTCATCCGTGAGAAGAGCCGCCTGCGCCTGTCGCCGGCCGGCTGGAACTTCCTCGAGTACACCCGGCGCATCCTCGATCTGGTACACGAGGCGCGGCTGACCGTGGCGGGGGAGGACCCCCAGGGCACTTTTGCCCTGGGTTCGCTGGAAAGCACCGCCGCGGTGCGCATCCCGGCCTTGCTGGCGGCCTACAACCAGCGCTACCCGAAGGTCGACCTGGATCTGTCCACCGGGCCGTCGGGGACCATGCTCGAAGGGGTGTTGTCCGGGCGCCTGGTGGCGGCTTTCGTCGATGGACCGGTGCTGCACCCGACGCTGGAAGGCATGCCGGTGTTCGAGGAAGAGATGATGGTCATCGCACCGCTCAACCACCCGCCCGTGACCCGTGCCCGGGACGTCAACGGCTCGAGCATCTACGCTTTTCGCGCCAACTGCTCGTACCGCCACCATTTCGAAAGCTGGTTCGTCCATGACCAGGCGGTGCCGGGCAAGATCCACGAGATGGAGTCGTACCATGGCATGCTCGCCTGTGTCAGCGCAGGCGCAGGCCTGGCGATGATGCCGCGCAGCATGCTCGAAAACATGCCGGGGTGCAGCACGGTCAGCGCCTGGCCGATGGCCGAGGATTTTCGCTACTTGAAGACCTGGCTAGTGTGGCGACGGGGGACGGTGTCGCGCAGCTTGAGCATGTTCATCAAGTTGCTGGAGGAGCGTCGTGAGCTGCCCTTGTCTTGAGGGCAACGCCTCGCGGACTAACGGTGCGTCAACGGGCGAACCCGAGCCCCGGAAAACCCTCCAAATTGTGTAGACCATCCCACCTGGGAGGAATGCACCATGCGCACTCACCATTACGGCCTTTGCGCCGCGCTGTTGCTGGCATTGGCCATGCCTTGGAACCTTGCAGCGGCCACCGACCTGAATACCCCCATCGATCCGCAGGGCGTGCAATTGCAGCCCCAGGAACAGAACGGCATCCGTTACCTGCAGGGCGGTATCGGCCAGGCTGAAGCCGATGCCCTGCGCCGCACACCCGGCTACGACCTGCACATCACCCTCTCGACCGGTGCCGAAGGCAAGTTCCAGAGTGGTGCCACGGTGGATATCCAATCAGCCCAGGGCCAGTCGGTACTGACATTGCAGGACGTCGGTCCGTTGATCTTCGTGCAATTGCCCCCAGGGCACTACCGCGTGGTCGGCAATGCCGAGGGCCAGACGGTGCAGCAGCAGGTGACGGTGGACGGCAAGGCGCCGGCGCGGGTTGATCTCAACTGGCGGTAAGTTTCCTGTCGCGGGGCGAGCGACGCACAGGCAGCGCCGATTGCTGGGTGAACACGAGGAAGCGGAATACGACTGAACCAATGGCGAGCACCCAATGTCCTTTAGCCAATAGTGGCAAATCACTTTCCACTATCAGTACATTCTGGCAATAATCAAAGAAGTATTACCGCTTGTAACCTTACATAGTCTGGGGTTGCCAATGCAGGAAGAACGAGGGGCGTAGCCTCCATTGACGCAGGGACGCGCATTTCGCGGCCCTGCCCGTGAAGACCATCAGGAGAAAGTCATTGATGAAAACCCGTCTCGCCACAACGTTGGCCGCTGCAGTGCTGGCGTTCGCCGGCGTTAACCTGGCCCAGGCTGCGCAGGTGTCCGCTGCCGTGGGTGCTACTGGCCAGGGCGACATGACCTACCGCATCGGCCTGTCCTTCGACTGGGACAAGAAATGGCTTGAAAGCGACACCGGTCATCTGACCGGATACTGGGATGCGGCCTACACCTACTGGGAAGGCGGCGAGGCCAGTGGGGCCCACTCGATGTCGATCAGCCCGGTGTTCGTCTATGAATTCAGTGGCTTTACCTACACCCCCTTCATCGAGGCGGGTATCGGCCTGGCGGCGTTCTCCAAGACCGACGTGGGCGACCAGCGCCTGGGCTCGTCGGTGAACTTCGAGGACAGGATCGGTTTCGGCCTGAAACTGCCGGCGGAGCAGAAGGTCGGCATCCGCGCCATGCACTACTCCAATGCCGGGCTGAAGCAGCCTAACGACGGGATCGAGTCGTACTCGCTGTTCTACAGCAAGGCGTTCTGAGTCCACGCAAGCTACCGATCGAGGGGCAGGTCTGCTCCCGCATTGCGGGAGTGGCCTTGCCCCTCGATGGCATTCAGCGCACCGCCTTGATCGCCAGCACATTACACAGCGGATGCTCCAGCACATGCGCCGTGGTGCCGCCGAGAAACGCCTGCAACGCATCGTGTCGGTGATTGCCCATGACGATCACATCTACCCGGTGCGCGGCGATGTATTGGGTGATCGCCTTGACTGCCGGCCCTTCGAGGAAGTGGCGGCGTTCGAGGTCGATCTGGTAGTGATCGCCCAGACGGTTGAATGCCGTGCGCTGGGCCGTGCGCACGCTGGTATCGAAGCCGGGCATGGTCACGGTACCGGCGCCGAAGTCGGCGATATGGGTCCTGGCCGCATCGCACACATGCAACAGGTGCAGTTCGGCGTTGCACTGCAGGGCCAGGGCGTGGGCGCTGCGGATTACCGCGTCGTCCAGGTGCTCGCCGGCGCCATGGCTGTTGAGATCGACAGCGGCGGCGATCTGTCGGGGCAGGGGCAGGCGGATGTCGCTGACCAGGTGCACCGCCACCGGGCTGTCCTTGAGCAGTTGCCAGTCCAGCGGGGTGACCAGCAGGCGCTTGAGGATGGGTTCGTGCTGCACGTCCTTGACCATCAGGTCGCAGCCCAGCCGCTCGACCTGCTCCAGCACGCTGCCCAGCGGATCACGGGTCAGCAGCAGTTCGGTAGAGACATCCAGGCCGGCATTGCGCAGTTGCTCGGCTTCGTCGGCCAGCCATTGGCGGTTGTCGTCGAGCAGGCGCTCGCGTTCGCGGCTGTCGCTCATCAGGCCGAAGGTGTCGACATCGTCGACGAAGACATTGAGGTCCAGCAGGGCCCCGCTGGACTCGGCCAGAGCCGCTGCGCGCTGCAAGGCAGGCGTATGGCGCATCTGCGGGCCGAGCATGACCAACAATCGCTTGAACTGGCTCATCTCACACCTCCACGTGTGGCAGCCCCCTGTTCAGTCTAGACCCGCCGCCGGTGAAGTCTGTTGGAGCGACGACGGGTCATGCCTCAGTGCGGCGCGCGCGGGATGGTCTTGAGCAGGTCTTCGGGGCTGATGTGCCCGACCACCTGGGCCACCGCGCTGCCTGGTGTCGGCAGGTCGATGATATGGCTCTTCATCTTGCCGATCACATGCATCTCGCAAGGCTTGCAGTCGAACTTCAGGGTAAGCACTTCATCGCCCTGGATCAGCTGCATCGGCGCCACCTTGGTGCGCACGCCGGTCACGCCCTTGGCCTGCTTGGGGCACAGGTTGAAGGAGAAGCGCAGGCAGTGCTTGGTGATCATCACCGGCACCTCGCCGTGTTCTTCATGAGCCTCGTAGGCCGCGTCGATCAACTGCACGCCGTGGCGGTGGTAGAAGTCGCGGGCCTTCTGGTTGTAGACGTTGGCCAGGAACGACAGGTGCGACTCGGGGTACACCGGCGGTGGCGTGGTCTCGGCCTTGCGCCCGCCACGCGGGTGGGCCTTGACCCGTGCTGCGGTCAGCGCCTCGATGGCCTCACGGCGCAGGGCCTTGAGCTGCGAGTTGGGAATGAAGAACGCCTGGGGCGCATCGAGCTCGATGGCATCGGCGTGGTACATCGTGGTGCCCAACTGGCCGAGCAGGTCGTGCAGCTGGTCGAGCGCCTGTTCCGGCTTGTTGGCGGCGCCGAACGGGCCGTCCAGGGCGACCTGCACGCTGACGCCTTCCTCGCTGCTGAGGGTCAGCATCAGGCGCTGCTCACGCAGTACGGCATGCCATTCGACACCCACCCGGCGCTCGGACGACGTGCGTTGCAGCGCCTGTTGCCAGTTGTGGTCGAGGTTGCGCGAAAGCGGATGGTTGGGGCGTAGCTTGTACAGGCCCTCGGGCATCTCGTTGGGCTCGACGCGGTAGCGGTAGCGCTTCTGGCCGTCCTCCTCGGATTCACTTTTCAGCTCGGCGATGTTGGCGCGGAAGCCCACCACCTCGCGTTTGACCAGTACATTGAGGCCGTCGCCGTTGGTCAGCGGCACCTCGGTGGTCACCAGCAGGTCGCGCTTGCCGACTTTCTCGACTACGCCCACCGGCAGGCCAGTGAAGGTTGGGGAGTCGAAGGCACCGATGTCGATCTTGCGGTCGCTGACGAAGTAGTCGGTGCTGCCGCGGTGGAAGGTCTTGTCCGGATCCGGCACGAAGAAGTGCTCGGTGCGGCCACTGGAGGCGCGAGCCAGTTCGGGGCGGTCCTCGAGGATGGCGTCGAGCTCTTTGCGGTAGTGGGCGGTGATGTTCTTCACATAGCCCATGTCCTTGTAACGGCCCTCGATCTTGAACGAGCGCACGCCGGCATCGACCAGGTCGCGCAGGTTGGCGGTCTGGTTGTTGTCCTTCATCGACAGCAGGTGCTTTTCGAAGGCTACCACGCGGCCCTGGTCGTCCTTGAGGGTGTATGGCAGGCGGCAGGCCTGGGAGCAGTCGCCGCGATTCGCACTGCGCCCGGTCTGGGCGTGGGAGATGTTGCATTGGCCGGAGAAAGCCACGCACAGCGCGCCATGGATGAAGAACTCGATGGCCGCGTCGGTCTCTGCTGCGATGCTGCGGATCTGTTGCAGGTTGAGCTCGCGGGCCAGCACCAGCTGGGAGAAGCCGGCCTGGTCGAGGAACTTGGCCCGCTCCAGGGTGCGGATATCTGTCTGGGTGCTGGCATGCAGCTCAATCGGCGGGATATCCAGCTCCATCACCCCCAGGTCCTGCACGATCAGCGCGTCGACACCGGCGTCGTACAGCTGGTGGATCAGCTTGCGTGCTGGCTCCAGTTCGTTGTCGTGGAGGATGGTATTGATGGTGGTGAACACGCGGGCATGGTAGCGCCGGGCGAACTCGACCAGCTCGGCGATTTCGCTGACCTCGTTGCAGGCGTTGTGGCGTGCGCCGAAGCTCGGGCCGCCGATGTAGATGGCGTCGGCGCCGTGCAGGATCGCCTCGCGGGCGATGCTCACGTCACGGGCAGGGCTGAGCAGTTCCAGGTGGTGCTTTGGAAGGGACATGTCGTTATAGGTTCGGGCTGTCACGGTAAGGCGGGCATTGTAGCGGTGAATCGGGGCGGGGGCATCCATAACCGATGAACTTGCCCAAACGGTGATAGAAGGCCTGGTATTTTTGTCAGTTATGTATGCGGCGCGGTGGTGTTAGCGTCGGGTCCAATATCTTTCTGCAAGAGGTTGTGAGATGACTTCCAGCCGTTTGGCCGTGATCGACCAGCAGCGATCAGTGCTGGGGAGCTCCAGCCTGCCCAGGGCTTATGCGCCGTATGGGGCCGTTTCCGATAAGCGCGGGGCTCTGTTGGCCTATTGCGGCCAGCCCCGCGATTCGTTGACGGGCCATTATCACCTGGGCAACGGGTATCGGACCTTCAATCCATTGCTGATGCGGTTCAACTCGCCTGATCGGTTGAGTCCGTTTGGGGCGGGGGGGATCAATGCTTTTGCGTACTGTCAGGGTGATCCGATCAACTTCCATGATTCCCGGGGTACTGAGAGGACTTTTGTCAGATCACTCCTGGCCACGGCGGCCTCTGCAGTAGGCACGGCTGGTGCGAACGAGGCACCCCATCATTTCAAACAGTTATGGGACATGTCCGTCTACTCGGGAAATCGGAAAATACTGATAGACAACCAGCTTGAAGGGCTGGCGGGTCAACCTGTGACATTCATGCAGAGGGCTACCCATGTTGTTGGAGCGCTGACTAGTACAACTTCAGCTGTTGTTGGATGGGGGGCAGGCCTATATCTAGGCGCCACGGAGGAGGGCGGTGGTCATTGGGCTACGGAGTTGGGCCTGCTTGGCGCGGTCGTCGGTGCCGCTTCGATTTCCAAGATTTCTGACATGCTCTCATCTAGCCAAGAGGTCAATTTTGGCGCCAAGGCAAAGGCGTTGCAGGTTGATATCAACGATATGTACCAAGAGAAAAGGGTGCGAGCTCAGACGTCACCTATGGGCCAGGTGGCAATTGGTGTTGGTGAGACGCTTAATGCGGCATTGCGCGATGGACCACAAGAAAGCAGCGTTTGATGAAGGACCGTCATCATAGGGCCGCGCCATAGGCGGCCCATGAGCAGATCTCAGCCCTTGGCCGCCATCGCCGTCACTTCCACACGCATCCCCTCGAACGCCAGCGAAGCCACGCCCACCGCCGCACGCACCGGCCACGGCTTTTTGAAGAACCGCTGGTACACCTCGTTGAACGCCGCCCGATCGGCCATGTCGGTCAGGTAGATGGTCAGGTGCAACACCCGGTCCATCGAGCTGCCGGCACGCTCCAGGGCAACTTTCAAAGCCTGCAGGGTGCACTCGCACTGGGTGGTGATATCGCCCAGCTCGAGGCTGCCGTCGGCCTGCACGGGAATCTGGGTGCTGACCAGGATGCCGTTGTATTCGGCAACGTCTGAGGAGATCGAGTCGGCGTCCGGGTCGGGGGTGTAGATGATGTCGCTGTGTGCCATGGGTTTTCGCCTTGCAACGGAAGGAAACCGCCAAGCCTACGCGAGCGTGCAGGGCAGGTCGAGGCAGGGCGGTCGGTCGAGGGCATTTGAAATACCTGGCCGGGACCGGCAGAATCGCGCCCCACCCGGCCACAGGCGTCGGGCCCTGGTCGTGAAAAGAGGCTTGCGTTGAACGAACACACATTGTCCATGCGCCTGGAGCGCGTGGCAGCCCATGTGCCGGCGGGTGCGCGACTGGCCGATATCGGCTCGGACCATGGCTACCTGCCGGTGGCGCTGGCGCGTCGGGGCGCGATTGTCGCGGCCGTGGCCGGTGAAGTGGCGCTGACGCCGTACCAGGCCGCGCAGCGCACCGTGCGCGACAACGGCCTGGAAGACCGCATCACCGTGCGCCATGCCAGTGGCCTGGCAGCCATCGAGCCACATGATGGCATCACCGCAGTCAGTATCTGCGGCATGGGTGGCGAGACCATTCGCGACATCCTCGAGGCCGGCAAGCAGCACCTGGGCGGACATGAGCGGTTGGTCCTGCAACCCAACGGCGGTGAACAGGCGCTGCGCCAGTGGCTGATGGACAATGGTTATCGGATCGTCTGCGAGGAAGTGCTGCGGGAAAACCGTTTCGACTATGAAGTCATCGTCGCCGAACGTGCCGAGTCGGTCAGCTACAGCGCCGAGCAGCTGTACTTCGGCCCGCTGCTGATGCAGGCACGCAGCCCGGCGTTCCTGTTCAAGTGGCAACGCATGCTGCGCCAGAAACACCAGACCCTGGCCAACTTCGCCCGGGCGCGCCAGCCGGTGCCCGAGGACAAGGTGCGCGACATTACCCGTCAGGCGCAGTGGATTACCCAGTTACTGGCGTGAAGCACCTCACTTTGGGTTGACCACGCCGGCTGGCACTTTCATCACCAGCGCGGCACCTAGCACGATGGCCACGGCCAGTACCTGCAAGGCCAGGCCAGGGCTGGCGGTGCTGTCGCGCATCCAGCCGATCAGGTAGGGCGCGGCGAACGAGGCGATACTGCCGAACGAGCTGATCATGGCGATACCGGCGGCCTGGGCGCCGCCCGCCAGGAAGGCCGGCGGCAGTTGCCAGAACATCGGCAGCGCCGCGCTGGCGCCCATACCCGCGACCACCAGCCCACTCATCACCAGCAAGGCGTTGTCCGGCGCCCATCCGGCCAGGGCGATGCCGGCGGCGGCCATCAGCAACGGCCCGCACAGGTGCCAGCGGCGTTCGCGGTGACGGTCGGACGAGCGTCCGCAGCCGAGCATGAACAGACAACCGGCCAGATAAGGGATGGCGCTGAGCAGGCCGACCTGGCCATCGCTGCCGATGCCGGCGCCGTGGATCAGGCTGGGCATCCAGAAGGCCAGGGTGTTGACTGCCAGCATCACCGCGAAATAGATCGCCACCAGCAACCAGACATGGGCGTCGCCCAGCAGCCCGCGCATCGAGTCGATCGGCTTGTGCCGTTCCTCGCGGGCCATTTCCTCGTGCATTGCATGCTTCTGATCGGCGGTGAGCCAAGCCACCTGCTCGAAGTTGTCCGGCAGGGCCTTGAGCACCATCAGCCCGAGCAGCACCACCGGCAGCCCCTCGATCAGGAACATCCACTGCCAGCCCCTCATGCCGCCCTGATCGTGAAACGCCTGCAGGATGCCGCCGGACAATGGCCCGCCGACCACTCCGGCCAAGGGCACGGCGATGGCGAACAACGCCGTGATCTGGGCGCGGCGCCGGGCTGGATACCAGCGATTGAGCACCACGAGGATGCCGGGGAAGAAACCGGCCTCGGCCACTCCCAGGAGAAAGCGCAAGGCATAGAAGCCGGCTGCCTCCTGCACCCACATCATGGCGGTGGACAACAGCCCCCAGGTCACCATCAGGGTGGCGATCCAGCGTCGCGGGCCGACCCGCTCCAGGGCCAGGTTGCTGGGCACGCCAAACAGCGCGTAGGCGATGAAGAACAGGCCGGCGCCCAGGCCGTAGACGGTATCGGAAAAGCCCAGGTCGGCGCTCATCTGCATCTTGGCGAAGCCGATGTTGATGCGGTCCAGGTGGGCGAACAGGTAGCACACCAGCAGCAGCGGCATCAGCCGCCAGGTGATGCGGGCGGACGTAGCATGTGCCGGCGCGGCGGCGGGGGTATCGAGCGTATTCATGGTCCGGGACGTTCTTGTTGTTGTCCCGGCAGATCATGCGGCGCCGCGTCAGGCGGGCAAATGCACTTTCAGCAAGATGGCTGGTATTTTTGCCATGGGGTTACAGCTGCGAGCAGTTGCCCATCTGGCGGTAGTCGACTTCGCGGGTCTGGCCCTGGTGGTCGACGTAGACCATGTGCGCGGTACCGACCTGGCAATCGGCGTCGTTGCTGGCCGGAGTAATCGAAATGACCTTGGCGATGTCCAGCGGCATGCCGTATTCGTAGGTGCTGGGGCTGTTGTCGGCAAAGGCGCCGAACGAGGCGAGGGTGGCGCTGAGGGCGAGCAGGGCAATCGAACGTTTCATGACAGGTACCTCATATTTTTGCGGATAGCTAATGATCCATTCATTTGTGTTTCACAATAAATGGGCTATCCCGTGATAGATTCCTGCCTTTCATGTATGAATGAGGGTGCCCGCCCATGGACATGCTGCATGCGATGCGAACCTTCGCCCGGGTAGTGGAGTGTGGCAGTTTCGCCGGGGCGGCCCAGGCCTTGGATATTTCCGCCGCGCAGGTGTCGCGGATCGTCGCCGAGCTCGAGAACCAGTTGCAGACCCGCCTGCTGCACCGCACCACCCGGCGCCTGCGCATGAGCGAGGCGGGCGAGCGCTTTCTCGAGCGCACCCGGCAGATCATGCTGCTTACCGAAGAGGCCGTGGACGAGGCCCGTGGGGCCCACCTCACGCCCCGTGGCCGCCTGCGCTTTCACTGCACCCATGGCCTGGGGCTGTTGATGATGCCGCTGGTGGCGCGCTACAACGCGACCTGCCCGGAAGTGGTAATGGAGCTGACCCTGTCGCAGCGCAACCCCGACCCGCTGGCCGAGGGGCACGACGTGGTGATCACCATCGGCCAGGGGCTGCCGGACTCGCAGCTGATCGCCATCCCGCTGGGCAGCATCCACAGCATCCTGTGCGCCTCCCCGGATTACCTTGCCCGCCACGGCGTACCCGAGCGCCCCGAGGACTTGCACGGGCACGTCTGCCTGCGCACCGTCGACCCGCTGTTCGAGGAGGACTGGTCGTTCGAAGGCCACCCCGACAATTGCGTGATCGTGCCTCAGGACACCTTCCTCACCAACGTCGCAGACGCCATGCTCAAGGCCACCGAACTGGGCATGGGGGTGGGCTTGCTGCCGTACTACTCGGCGAGCCAGGCCATGCAGGAAGGGCGCCTGTGCCGGTTGCTGGCGCCGCATCGGCTGCGCCAGCGCGAGATCTATGCGATCTATCCGTCACGGCATTACTTGGACGCCAAGGTGCGTACCTGGCTGGACTTTCTCAAGGAGCAGCTGCCGTTGTTGTTCGCCGAGCACCAGCGAGTGGTGGACGAGCCCCGGTACTGGCGCTGAAATCCGCGCGTTTCGCGGGTCACCGGCTGTCCTGATCCTCGGCGCTGCCACCAGAGGCCCCGGCGCCGCTGCCGGTGGCTTCCCCCGTGTTATTGGAGCCACCGGCAGCGCCGTCGGCAGCATCGGAATTAGTCCCGGTGTCACTGCTGTCATTGTCGTTGCTACTGCCCGGGGTATTTACGCTGCTGCCTTCACCGGCGGTCTTGCCTTGCTCGGAAGTGTGCTCTTTGTGCGTGCCGCTCCCGTTCATGTCGGTGGCCGCGAGGGCGAGGGGGGCGGTGCTGCCCAGCATCAGGGCCAGCAGCAAGGCGAGGGTACGTGGATTGACCATGATGAATCTCCTGTCGGATGACTGTCATGGTTGGGCTGCCACGATGGCTCCAAGGTGCCCGTCAAGCGACGGGCGGTCCTTGGCATCAGGCGTCAGTGGGCGTCAGGACGAGGCGCCTGTTGGCCGGGCATGGCATCCATCGCCTCCAGCGTCGGATGCTCCTGCGCCGCGTGCATCAGGTCCTCGGTCACCCGCAGTTCCGCGCCGGTTGGCGAGAAGGTCGCTGTGGGCGCGAACGGCGCCGGGTGCTCCGGTGCCGGGCGCTTGCCGCGACGCCATAAGAAGAAGCCGACCATGGCCAGGTTGATCACGGCGAAGGCCCAGAACAGGCCGACTTCGCCGTAGGCGGTCATCATCGGCGAAATGGCCAGCGGGGCCATGGCCGAGCCCAGCGAGTTGATCAGCAGCAGCCCCTGGATCATCGGCACCAACGCGTCGGCCGGGGCGCGGTCGGCGGCGCTGCTGACGGCCACCGGGTACAGCGCGAACACACCGCCACCGAGCAGGAACAGCAAGGCCGGCAGCAGCACGGTGTCGGCTGGCAGCAGCACGAACAGCAGCGACAGCACGGTGCACAGGGCGGCCAGGGCGATCAGCACGTCCTGGCGGTCCTTGCGGTCGGACCAGCGCCCGACTGGGTATTGCAACAGCATGGCGCCGAGGATCACCCAGGCCATCATGTCGCCGATCTCGCCAACGTCCAGGCCGATGCGTTGCAGGTACAGCGGTAGCAAGGCGTAGATCCCGGCGATGGCGACCCCCGAGCCGAAACAGCCGACCAGCCCGGTCGGCGCCACGCCCAGCAGCTGCCGGGGCTTGAGCGGCTCGACCTGATCCAGCAGCGGCGATACCCGTGGCAGGATCACGATCGGCAGCACCGACAGTGTGGCGAGCATGCCGGCGACCATGAACGGCGCGGTCTCGCCCCACCCGGTAACCTCGCCCAGGGCGGCCTGGGCGATCACCCCGGCGCCATAGAAGGCGATCATGTACAGCGCCAGCAGGCGCCCTCGGATCTTCGCGTCACCGGCCAGCAGCAGCCAGCTCTCGATCACCAGGAACACGCCGACCGCCGCCCAGCCGTTGATCAGCCGCAGCACGAACCACCAGGTGGTGTCGTAGAACAAGCCCTGGAGCAGGATGGTTGCGCCGATCAAGGCAGCGAAGCTGCTGTAGGCGCGGATGTGACCGATGCGCAGGATCAGCCGGTCGTTGAAGATCGCGCCCAGGGTCAGGCCGATGAAGTAGGCCGAGGACACCACGCCGATCATGGTCGCCGACTCGCCGGCGGCGCCAAGGCGCAGGGTGGTCAGGGAAGACAGCACGCCATTGCCCAGGGCAATGATGAACAGGCCGAGCAGGGGTGCCAGCGCCATCGCCAGCAAACGCACAGACATAGTTACCTCAAGGTTGGAAAGAGCTCAGATGCGCCTTTTCGGCTGCACGTGCCGAACAGCGACGTACAGTGCGGCCTGGGCGGGATGCGAGCTTGGCAAGAGTCAACCGCGGGGCCTGTTGGGTGAAGGCCGGGCGGGGCGGTTGAGCCTGTGGCACATGCGCGATGTGTGAGGCACGGACGCGGTCTTTGCGGGGGCTTGCCACCGGTTGGGGCGACGGGCGAAAAGGAGGCGGGATTTTAAGGCCTGTACAGGATTTGCCAAGAGGGAAAAGGCTGCGACGAGAGGCCGCAGGGGTCAGGCTGCCTTGCGCGCGATCAGCAGCAGCGATTGCGGCACCTGGCTCTGCGGATGTTGCGGCTCCTGCAGTTCGACCAGGTTGAAGCCCGCCAGCTCCAGTGCCTTCAGCCAGCTGCCGAGGGTGCGGAAGTACCATGGCATCGGGCGCCAGTCGCCGGCGAAGCCGACGAATGACTCCTCGCGCCAGCCATCCTGGTAGTAGCCGGCGGCTGCCGTCCAGGGGTGCAGGGTCTGGATCAGCAGCGTGCCGGCGGGCCGCAGCAGATCTCGCATGGCCGTAAGCAGGGGAATGATGTCTTGCTGCAGCAGGGCGAAGTTGGCGCAGATCAGGTCATGATCGTGGCCGATGTCCGGCACGCCTGCGATCACCTGTTCATAGCTGGCCAGGTGGACCTGCGCCGACCCTGCTTCCCGTGCGGCGGCGACCAGGGTCGCATCGCCATCTACCCCGACCGCATCGATGCCCCTTGCGGCCAGGGCACGGAGCAGCCAACCCTCACCGCAGCCCAGATCCAGCACCCGATCAGGCTGGCGACCGAGCACGGCCAGGAGTACCGCCTGGTCGGTGACCTGGCGGCGGGACTCGATGGCGCCGGAGCGTACGGCCTCGATCCAGGCCTGGGCGTTGTGGTGCCAACTGTCCAGCAGTGGGTCGGTGACCATGGTAGTGCTCGGGGCCTAGGGTGGCGGGTGGCTCTAGTATGGTGTTTTGCAAATACTAGTCTAGGCCAGTCTTGTGCGCGTGCCCCTTTGCTCTGCACACTGGCGCCTCTGGGAAGGAGCATGGCATGGCACTTGCTAAAGCGGATTTCACCACGCGCTTGCTGGTTGATGCGGGTATCGGCCCCGGCATGCGCGTGCTCGATGTCGGTTGCGGCAGTGGCGACGTGAGCTGGCTGCTGGCCGGCCTGGTAGGCGACGACGGCGCGGTGGTGGGTATCGACCGGGCGGCTGCTGCCCTGGAGATCGCGCGCCAGCGTGGAAGCCGCAAAGGGGCGGCGGTACCTGAGTTCGTGGCTGCCGAACTATGTGCGCTGCCCGCAACACTGGGGTTGTTTGACGCCATTGTCGGGCGACGGGTGTTGATGTACCAGGCGGACCCGGTGAAGGTGTTGCGCGCGTTGGTCCGACCCCTGCTACCTGGCGGGCTGATGATCTTCCAGGAGCACGATGGCAGCCTGGCCCCGGCCAGCCAGGCGTCATTCCCGTTGCACCACAAGGCCCAGCAATGGTTGAGGCGCATGCTTGCCCATGAGGGAGCGGACCTGCAGATCGGCTTCAACCTGCACCGTGTGTTCAGCGAGGCGGGGCTGATGGTCGAGGACCTGCGTGCCGAATGCCTGGTGCAGACGCCCGACAACGCGTATCCGCTGGGCGAGATCATCCGCGCTTGCCTGCCGCGGATCATCGCCCATGGCGTGGCCACGGCGCGCCAGGTGGGCATCGACACGCTGCAGGCGCGGTTGGATACCGAGCGTCGACAGTCGCAGGCTATCTACATCGGCGATGTGGCCTTCGGTATTTGCGCGCGCAAGCGTTCAATCATGTAGTGACCTTGCGTGAGGCGTCAGTGGCTGTTGAGTGGTACAGCTTTTGTAATAGTTTTGCGCTATCAGAAAATTCTGCTTCGATTGTAGGATCCTCGTCCCTAATTGTTATCAAGGTCCCTATGAGCACCTTCGCGGAGCCCCCCAGTCCCTGGCCGTCCCGGCCTTCCCTCCCTCGTCCTCGTGACGCATCCCCTGTGAGTACCCGCTAATGGAATGGCTAGCCGACCCCACGGCCTGGCTGGGCCTGTTGACGCTTATCGTCCTCGAGCTGGTGCTGGGTATCGACAACCTGGTGTTCATCGCCATCCTTGCCGACAAGCTGCCGCCGCACCAGCGCGACCGCGCACGGGTGATCGGCCTGTCGTTGGCGCTGATCATGCGTCTTGGCCTGCTGGCCAGCATCTCGTGGATGGTGACCCTAACCGCGCCGCTGATCGAGGTGTTCGGCAAGACCTTCTCCGGCCGTGACCTGATCATGCTGTTCGGTGGTGTGTTCCTGTTGTTCAAGGCCACCATGGAACTGCACGAACGCCTCGAGGGCCATGTTGCCCAAAGCGGCGCCGTGACCCGCCATGCCGCGTTCTGGCCGATCGTGGCGCAGATCGTCGTGCTGGATGCGGTGTTCTCACTGGATGCGGTGATCACGGCCGTGGGCATGGTCGAACATTTGTCGGTGATGATGATCGCGGTGATCTTCTCCATCGGCATCATGATCGTCGCCAGTAAACCGCTGACCCGTTTCGTCAACGCCCACCCAACAGTGATCATGCTGTGCCTGGGCTTCCTGATGATGATCGGCTTCAGCCTTACTGCCGAAGGCCTGGGCTTCCATATCCCCAAAGGCTACCTGTACGCGGCCATTGGCTTCTCGTTGCTGATCGAGCTGTTCAACCAGTTGGCCCGTGCCCGCCGCAAGCGCAGCGTGCAGCAGCACCGGCCGCTGCGTGAGCGTACCGCACATGCCGTGCTGCGCCTGATGGGCGGGCGCCGGGTGGCGGCTGACGAGGTGGGCGAGGAAATCGCCGACCTGGTCGAGGGGGGCGAAGAACAGGTGGTGTTCGACCGCCGTGAGCGGGTGATGATCAGTGGTGTGCTGAACCTGGCCGAGCGGCCGATCCGCACGGTGATGACGGCACGGGCCAAGGTCGATGCCATCGACCTGTCGCAGCCGGCCGAAACCATCACCCAGGCGCTGGTCAACTCGCCGTACTCGCGCCTGCCGCTGATCCGTGACGGTCGCATCGAGGAACCGCTGGGCTTCGTGCACAAGAAGGAGCTGCTCAAGGAACTGCTGTCCGGCAGCCAGCCCGACCTGGAAGCCCTGGCCCGTGCGCCGCTGAACCTGCTGGAGAGCTTCAGCATCCTTAACGCCTTGGAGCAGATGCGCGGGCAGTCGACGCACATCGCCTTCGTGGTCAACGAGTTCGGTGACTTTACCGGTGTGTTGACCATGACCGATATTCTCGAGTCGATTGCCGGCGAACTGCCGGACGCAAGCGAGGTGGAGGGGCCAGGTGTGATCGAGGAGGCGGACGGTTTTGTGGTCAGCGGTGCCTTGAACCTGGCCCAGGTCCAGGCGCGCACCGGCTTTGCCGCCCGTGCCACCGAGGACTACCAGACCCTGGCGGGCTTGGTGATGAGCTTGCTGGACCGCTTGCCGGTGGTGGGTGATCACCTGGCCTGGAATGGCTGGACCATGACCGTGGTGGCGGTGGAGGAGCGCCGGGTCCGCCAGGTACGCCTTACACCGAACGCCGACGCTGGCGCAGCAGGTGCTTGAAGCCCTCGAGCACCAGTACCAGCACTGCGGCCCAGATCGGCAGGTAGGTCAGCCACTGGTCGGGGCCGATGGTCTCGCCCAGTAGCAGGGCCACGCCTACCAGCAACACCGGCTCGACGTAGCTGAGCAGGCCGAACAGGCTGAACGGCAGCAGGCGGCTGGCCAGCACGTAGGCGATCAGGGCGCAGGCGCTGATCGCCCCGAGCAGTGGGATCAGGCCGTACAGGCCTGGATGCTCGGCCAGATCGGTTGCCGACAGCGGGCCCTGGATGACGAAGTACAAGGCCCAGGGTAGTAACAAGCACATGTCGCACCACAGGCCGCCCAGGTGGTCGGTGCGGCAACGCCGCCGCAGGACGAAGTAGATCGGGTAGCCAATCATCACCAGCAGGGTTTCCCAGGCAAAACTGCCGTGCTGGTACAGCTCGTGGCCAACCCCCAGCGCGGCAAAGCTCACCGCGACCTTCTGCAGGCGCGACAGGCGCTCGCCATAGACCACGCGCCCGGTCAGCACCATGGCCAGCGGCAACAGGAAGTAGCCCATCGATACCTCCAGGCTGCGCCCGTGCAGCGGCGCCCAGAGGAACAGCCACAACTGCACGCCCATCAACCACGAGGTGCCGACCATGCCGAGCAACAGCAGCGGCGTGCGACGCACCCGCCCGAGCAGCTCGCCGACTCGCTTCCAGTCCCTGGATGCCAGCATGAACAGCGTCAGGCAGGGCAGGGTCAGCAGGGTCCGCCAGCCGAAGATCTCCTCGCCGTCCAGGGGCTTGAGGAAGGAGGTATAGAAATACATCACGGCGAACAGACAGGACGCCATGACCGACGAAATAATGCCTTTTGACACGAATGCCTCGGAAAACGGGAAGTGAGCGGGTGGATCAGCCGCGCATGATCTCAGGGGTACCGCCTTGCGGCAACTGCGGGCTGCCCGGGCGGGCGGCCAGGGCCAGCAGCAGCTCGCTGGCGGGCATCGGGCGGGCGAACAGGTAACCCTGCTGGAAGTCCACGCCATGGCGCGCCAGGTAGTCGCGCTGCACCTCGGTTTCCACGCCCTCGGCGACGATGCCCAGGTCCAGCTTGGCCGACAGCTCGATGATGGTATCGAGAATGTGTTGCGACAGGGCGTCACCGCCGATCATCGCGACGAAGCTCTGGTCGATCTTCAGGTAGTCGACGTTGAACTGGCGCAGGTAATTGAGGCTGGATTGGCCGGTGCCGAAGTCGTCCAGGGCGATCATCACGCCCATGGCGTGCAATTTCTCGAACAGGTCAAGGGTGACCGGAGTCGGTTCGATCAGCTTGCGCTCGGTCAACTCCAGGGTCAGTACCACCCGCCCGGGCGGGAAGTGCTGGAGGAAGGTCTGGCAGTCGTCGAGCAGGCCCAGGTCGCGACAGTGGTCGGCGGTGATGTTGATGCCGATGTGAAAACCGTCCTCGAGCAACGCCGCATGCGGTGCCAGGGCCTGGGCCGTGTGCAGCATCAAGCCGCGGGTCATGGCGACGATCTGGCCGCTGTGCTCGGCGTAGGGGATGAACAGGTCGGGGCGCACCAGCCCTTCGCGGGGGTGCTGCCAGCGCATCAGCACCTCGACCCCGGCCCAACGGTAGTCGTCCTTGCGCACCACCGGCTGGAAGTACGGCAGGAACTCGCCGGCCTCCAATGCCCTGGACAGTTCGGCACGGGGCGAACTGGCGCGGCGGATCTGCCAGCGACAGGCGCTACCGGCCGCCGCCCCAAGCACCAGCAGCAGACTCAACAGCGCAGGATAGCGTGAACGCATCAGCTCGCCGGGCTTGTCGGGGCCAAAGCCGCCGTGCACGCTGAACGGGTAGTGTGTGGAAGAGAACGTCACCGGCGCGCTGGCTGCAACTGGCGGCGTGCCGGCCCGCACCCGGCCGTCGGCGCCCATCCAGTGGTTGCCGACCTGCACTTGCAACTGGCCGTCTTTACCGATCAGGCGCAGGGCCGTGAGCAGGTGGCGGCCATCGACCGTGGCGATCGCCCCCTTGTCGCCCTGGCTGGCGCGGTAGGCCAGCAGCGGTTGGCCTGGTGTGACGGAGTTGCCGTCCATCAGCCACAATTGACCGTCGGTGTAGTTGCTGGCGTCGACCGGTTCGTCGAAATCACCAAACAACGAGGTGCAATACAGGGTGTCACGATCGAACAGGTTGGTGGAGCGCACGAAAGCATTGCGCGTGACTTCTATGCGCAACGCCAATTGCGCCTGTTCGCAGGGCTGGCCGGCCTTGGGCAGCAGGTGGTGTGTCGTGCTGGACAAGCTGTCGAGTACCGCCTCTATATGGACCACCACTTCGCGAGCCGTGACACGACTGTCGGCATCCAGCTCCTGGTCGATCTGCCAGCGCATCACCACCAGCCCGCACAGTAGCGGCAAGACACCGATCAGCCAGGGCAGCAGCGCGCGCCAGCTCCAGCGAGCAGGGCGTTTGGTGGTCAAGGGCATGCGCAGGTGAACCTTCTGCGAGGTGGTAGGTGATGCAGAGAATAGCCGTTTGTCGGAGCAACCTGCGAACTAAAGCGCGACAAACAAATTTACGCAATGTAGAATCGGTTTACGAATACAACAATAAGGTTCTCCGCCTCCCGGGGAATCAAGCCCGCCGAGAATGGGTCCATATGACATACCATGGGTTCAAGCTGATCATTGGTGACTTCCTGGCCCGCAGCGTGCGCGGGATCCCGTGCTCACCACCACGCCATCTCCACATCGAAAGCCTGTAATCAACCGTTTTTCGCTGCAGATGAGGAAAAGAACATGGCAGATATCTTCGAAAACCCGATGGGCCTGGAAGGCTTCGAATTCATCGAGCTCGCCTCGCCGACCCCCGGCGTGCTGGAGCCGGTATTCCAGATTCTCGGTTTCACCAAGGTGGCTACCCACCGCTCCAAGGATGTGCACCTGTATCGCCAGGGTGGCATCAACCTGATCCTGAACAATGAGCCCAATAGCATTGCCTCGTACTTCGCTGCCGAGCATGGTCCATCGGTATGCGGCATGGCCTTCCGCGTTCGCAACGCTCATGAAGCCTACGCCCGAGCCCTGGAGTTGGGTGCCCAGCCGGTGGAAATCGAGACCGGCCCGATGGAACTGCGCCTGCCGGCGATCAAGGGTATTGGCGGCGCGCCCCTGTACCTGATCGACCGCTACGAAGAGGGCAGTTCGATCTACGACATCGACTTCAAGTTCATCGAAGGCGTGGATCGCAACCCGGTCGGTGCGGGCCTGAAGATCATCGACCACCTTACCCATAACGTCTATCGCGGGCGCATGGCCTACTGGGCCGGCTTCTACGAGAAACTGTTCAACTTCCGCGAAATCCGTTACTTCGACATCAAGGGCGAGTACACCGGCCTGACCTCCAAGGCCATGACCGCGCCGGACGGCATGATCCGCATCCCGCTCAACGAGGAATCGTCCAAAGGGGCGGGGCAGATCGAAGAGTTCCTGATGCAGTTCAACGGCGAGGGCATCCAGCATGTCGCCTTCCTCACCGACGACCTGCTCAAGACGTGGGATGCGCTGAAGGGCTTCGGCATGCGCTTCATGACCGCGCCGCCGCAGACCTACTACGAGATGCTCGAGGAGCGCCTGCCAGGGCATGGCGAGCCGGTCGACCAGCTGCAGGCCCGCGGCATCTTGCTGGACGGTGCCTCCGAGGCCGGCGACAAACGCCTGCTGCTGCAGATCTTCTCGGAGACCCTGCTGGGCCCGGTGTTCTTCGAGTTCATCCAGCGCAAGGGGGATGACGGCTTCGGTGAAGGCAACTTCAAGGCGCTGTTCGAGTCGATCGAGCGTGACCAGGTGCGTCGTGGCGTGTTGAGCGTCGAGTAATCGGTCGAGCACACACTCGCGGGGCAAGCCCGCTCCCGCGCCGGAAGGTGACGGGAGCGGGCTTGCCCCGCGCTGCGTTGTGGCGAACGTTTACTGCTGCCTGCTCAGGTAGCCGATCACCGCCTGGGCTACCTCGGTGCTGGAAGCCGGATTCTGTCCGGTGATCAAGCTGCCGTCCTCCACCACATAAGCCGCCCACGGGTCGTCTGCCTTGCTGTACTCGCCACCGCGAGCGACCAGTTCGTTCTCGGTGAGGAACGGCACCACCTTGTCCAGCTCAGCCAGTTTTTCCTCGGTATTGGAAAAGCCGGTAACCTTGCGCCCCTTGAGCAGCAAGCTGTTGTCGCTGAGCTTGATATTGAGCAGGCCCACCACCCCATGGCACACCGCGGCGACCGCGCCGCCGTGCTCATGGATGCGCCGTGCCAGCTCCTGCAATGGCTGATTGTCGGGAAAGTCCCACATCACCCCGTGGCCACCGGTGTAGTAGATCGCGCTGTACTGGTCGGCCTTGACCTGGCCAGGGCTCAAGGTGGCGCCAAGGCGGTTCATGAACGCTTTGTCGTTGTACCATTGCCAGTCCAGGTCAGGCGCCATCTGCAGGCTGTGCGGGTCGATCGGTACATAGCCGCCCGCCGGGCTGACATAGTCGACGGTAAAACCCGCTTTTTGCACTGCGTCGACAAAGTGCACGGCCTCGCCCAGCCACAATCCTGTGGCGCGCTTGATATCGGGATACTTGGCGGTATTGGTCAGCACGACCAGGAGCTTCTTGTTCATGTGCGCATGCCCGTCGAATCCATGGGAAAACGTTTGGCCAGCAAGATCAAAAGCCATTTGAGCATAGCCCCCGCCACGCAATGCGCCATGGGCACGGGCGCTGTGCTAGGCTGCTGCAAAAGTGGACGCACTACCGGGAGACGCCATGGAACAGGACACTTCCAGATTTATGCAAGCCGCCATCGACGAGGCCCGCAAGGGGCTCGAGGAAGGCGGCATTCCGATCGGCTCGGTACTGGTGCACGAGGGCAGGATCATCGGCCGTGGCCACAATCGCCGCGTGCAGCAGGGCAGCGCCATCCTGCATGGTGAAATGGATGCATTGGAAAATGCCGGCCGACAGCCGGCCCGGGTTTACCAGCAGGCCACCCTCTATACCACCTTGTCGCCCTGTGCCATGTGCAGTGGCGCAATCCTGCTGTATGGCATCAAGCATGTGATTATAGGCGAGAACTTCACTTTCATGGGCGAAGAACAGTTGCTCGGCGACCGGGGCGTGCGTCTGGAGGTGCATGACGATGAAACCTGCAAGGCGCTGATGCGCCAGTTCATCGAAGCCAACCCAGAACTGTGGAACGAAGATATTGGCCACTGACCTGACCGCCCGGGGCGCAGAGGTCCAGGTCATTCATCTGGCACCGCCATCATCCTCTCTGGTCGAGGAGGGCATGCCCATCGCCGGCTTTGACTGGAGCGCGACGCCGTTGGGGGCGTTGACCTCCTGGCCGCCCACCCTGCGCATCGCCGTCGACATGGTATTGATGTCACCGTTTCCCTGTGCGTTGGTCTGGGGGCCCGCCCTGACAGTCATACACAACGACGCCTACCAGGCCCTGCTGGGCGGCGTTGTCGACCATCAGGGACGTGCCTTCGACGCGCTCTGGGAGCATTCCTGGGAGAGCATGGGGGCAACCGTCTTCAAGGTGTTGCAGGGGCAGGGTAGTCTGATCGAGGACGCCCCATTGTCGGTGCATAGAGAGGGTAACGCTGCGACGGCGTGGGTCACTGGCTGCTTTTCGCCCATCCGCGACGATCAGGGTGTGGTTGCCGGGTTCCTCCACGCGCTGATCGAGACCACTGGCAGTGTCGGGGCCAGCCACGAATGGCGCGAGCTGGCGCAGTCGTTCGAAGCCCGCCTGACGCAGTACCTGGCCGATCCAGATCATACCTGGCAGTTGTCGCCTGATGTGATGCTGATGCTTGAGGCCGATCTAAGCGTACGCACAGCCAACCCTGCCTGGCATCGGCTTCTGGGCTGGGGGGAGGCAACGCAGTTGCAAGTGGCTCTGCCCGAGCTGTTCCATCCCGCGGACCGTACCGAAGCGCAGCTGGCGCTGATGGCGCTTGTACAGGGCCGCACCGCGCCGCCCTTCGAGGGGCGGGTTCGCCATAGCGACGGCCATTACTGCTGGTTCCGCTGGACTGGCAGCGCCAACCAGGCATTGCCGACACTGGTGGGGAGGGACATCACCGAGGACCGCAATGCGGTCCAGCGCCTGGCCGAGGCGGCGGTGCGTGACAGCCAGCGCATGGAGGGCGTTGTAAAGGTGGCGGGGGGGCTGGCGCACGAAATGAACAACGTATTGTCCGGCGTCGGCAGCAGCCTGGAACTGCTCGAACGACGCCTCGCCCAAGGGCGGATGGAGCGCGTGGACGATTATGTGCGGATGGCCCGCGAATGCGCCCAGCGAGCCATCGGCCTGACCCAGAACCTGCTGGCCTTTGCCCGTAGCCAACCCTTGTCACCCAACCCACTGAACATCAACCACCTGCTGCAGGACGCGGAGCCGATGCTGCGCCAGACCCTGGGCGCCGAGATGTGCCTGAACATGCAGCTGGATGTGGCGCCCTGGCCATTGCAGGTCGACCCGGATACGTTACGTAACGCCCTTTTGCATCTGTGCAGCAACGCCCGCGATGCCTGCCTGGGCAAGGGCAACCTGACGATCCGCACTGCCAACGAACGACTGGCGATGCCCAGCGAGGGGGAGGCAGCCTTGCCGCCGGGGGACTATGTCACGCTGCAGATCGAGGACGACGGCCAAGGCATGAGTCGCGAGGACCTGGCAAGGGTATTTGAACCGTTCTTCACCACCAAGTCCCTGGGGCAGGGGGTGGGCCTGGGGCTGCCCATGGTGCATGGCTTCGTGCAGCAGTCGGGCGGTCAGATGTGGATCGAGTCGACGATCGACCAAGGTGCCCGGGTCGTGATGATGTTTCCGCGCTACCAGGGGATGTTGCCGGAGAGACCTGCTCGGGATGTACTGCCGCGACAGGTCCGGGGTGAACGGTTGTTGCTGGTCGATGATGAAGAAAACCTGCGCGGCCTGATGAAGGAGGCGCTGGTCGATTGCGGCTTCGAGGTGTGTGATGTGCCCGATGCCAACAGCGCGCTGGGGCAGTTCAGGCATGCAGGGCCGTTTGATCTGGTGATCACCGATATCGGTCTGCCGGGGGGCTTCAGCGGCCGCCAGGTGGCCAAGGCGCTGCGCATGATCGAGCCCGAGCAGAAGATCCTGTTCATCACTGGCTTCACCGCCGATCCGGTGGAGCAGGCCCTGCTCGACCAGCCGGGCACGGCATTGATGTTCAAGCCGTTCTCGCTGCAGAAGCTGGTGGTGCAGATTCAGCACATGCTGCAGGCCTGAGGCCGGTGATCACAGCCCCTGCTGCAGGAAAGGGTCGTCCGGGTTCTGCCGTTCCAGCTCGGCGAGCAGTACCTGGACATTCTGCAGTTGGCCGGTTTCCTTCCAGTACTCGATCAGCAGTACCCGCACCCGGCGATTGGCCGGCTGGCGGTTGAGCACGGTCTCCAACTGCTTTTGCGCGGCATCGAGCTGTTCCAGCTGGTGCAGGGTGATGGCCAGAGTGTAGCGATAATCGTTGTTTTCCGGCTCCAGCTCGACAGCCCGCGAGAGGGCGAGCAGGGCGTATTCCTGCTGCTCATGGCGGGTCAGCCACAGGCCCAGTTCGTATTGCAGGAACGCGGAGTCCGGGCGTAGCGCCAGGGCCTTGGCGAGCACCTCGCGGGAGGCGTCGTGCTGGCCCTGTTGCTCCAGCAGGCGGACCTGGGTGGCCAGGGCGTCCAGGCCTTCAGGGGTGACGGCCAGGCTGCGCCGCAGGGCCCTGGAGGCTGCTTCGTAGGCTTGTTCATGCATGTATAGCCGGGCCAGGTGCAGCTGGGCGGCAGCGTCGTCGGGCTGTTGTTCCAGGGTCTGCTCGTACTGCTCCAGGGTATCCTGCAAGGGGCCGAAGTACAGGCCGATGGCGTCGGGGTCGAGACCTAGCAGGGCGTCCACCGCGGCGAAGCGCACGCTTTGCTCGTCATCTTCCAGCAATGGGCCCAGCACCAGGCTGCGCTGGGCGGCCGGCAGCAGCCGGCGGATGCTGGTGATGGCGGCGCGGCGTACCAATGGGTCGGCGTGCTCGAGGTCCTGGCTGGCCAGTTTCAACGCCTGTGGCGAGGGGTAGTTGGGTAGTTCGGCAT
This sequence comes from Pseudomonas sp. 2848, assembly GCF_003253945.1. Taxonomy (NCBI): domain Bacteria; kingdom Pseudomonadati; phylum Pseudomonadota; class Gammaproteobacteria; order Pseudomonadales; family Pseudomonadaceae; genus Pseudomonas; species Pseudomonas sp. 2848. The sequence goes on along the minus strand of NZ_QKZD01000005.1, from coordinate 117,588 downwards.
GCAGCGCGGCGCGGCGGATGGGCGGCAGGTCGTCACGCTGCAACTGCTGGTACAGCACGCGCGCGGCGCCCGGCAGGCCATCGTGTGCCTGGCGCAGGGCCTTGGCGTAGCTGTGGGGCGGCAGGCTGGGCGGTGCGGGTTGGCGGTCACGCCACAGGTAACCGATCGACGCGGGCAGCACGAGTAACAGCAGCAGGGCGATCAGGAGAGGGCGACGTCTGGGCATCTCGCGGTCCGGGGTGGCAGTACGGCAGAGCTTGGGGCAGGCAGGTGGCAAATGCAACGACCAGGGTGCGATCCTGGGGCCATGCCGCGTCGCAAAAACCGTGTGCTGCGGGTTCGGTCTTGCACACCTGCAGGGTCTCCTTGCACATCGGTGATGTTCCTCGTGGCGCTCTGCGGGTATCCTCGCCTGAGCCTTTCCTGAACTGTCCTGATCTCCAAGGAGCTGCACGCTGTGTTCAAACATGTCGATGCCTATGCCGGCGACCCGATCCTCTCGCTGATGGAAACCTTCAAGGCCGACCCGCGCGCCGCCAAGGTCAACCTGAGTATCGGCCTGTACTACGACGAAGCCGGCGTGGTGCCGCAGCTGGCGGCGGTGGCCGAGGTGGAGAAACGCCTGGCCGGCCAGCCCCATGAAGCCTCGTTGTACCTGCCGATGGAAGGCCTGGCCGCTTACCGCCAGGCGATCCAGGCGTTGCTGTTCGGCGCCGAGCACCCGGCCGTCGCCGCTGGCCGCGTGGCCACCGTGCAGACCGTCGGCGGCTCCGGCGCGCTGAAAGTCGGTGCCGACTTCCTCAAGCGCTACTTCCCAGGCTCCGAGGTATGGGTGAGCAACCCGACCTGGGACAACCACCGGGCAATCTTCGAAGGTGCAGGCTTCAAGGTGCACACCTACCCGTACTTCGACCCGGACACCCGTGGAGTCGACTTCGCCGGCATGCTGGCCAGCCTGCAGGCCTTGCCGCAGAACAGCGTGGTCCTGCTGCATCCGTGCTGCCACAACCCCACCGGCGTTGACCTGGACCAGCAGCAGTGGCAACAGGTGGTCGAAGTGGTCAAGGCGCGCCAGTTGATCCCGTTCCTCGATATCGCCTACCAGGGCTTTGGCGAAGGGCTGGTCGAAGACGCCTATGCGATCCGCGAAATGGCCCGTGCCGGCGTACCTTGCCTGGTCAGCAACTCGTTCTCGAAGATCTTCTCGCTGTACGGCGAGCGGGTAGGAGGCTTGTCGGTGGTCTGCGACGATGCCGCCACCGCTTCCAGCGTGCTTGGGCAGCTCAAGGCCACCGTGCGCCGCAACTACTCCAGCCCACCCGCTTTCGGCGCCCAGCTGGTGGCCGGCGTGCTGGGTGACGCTGCGCTCAATGCGCAATGGGCTGCGGAAGTGGAGGTGATGCGCAAGCGTATCCTCGATATGCGCCAGGGCCTGGTCGACCTGCTCGGCGAGCTGCTGCCAGGTCAGGACTTCCAGTTCTTCCTGCGCCAGCGCGGCATGTTCAGCTATACCGGCTTCAGCGTCGAACAGGTGCGCCGTCTGCGTGACGAATTCGGCGTCTACCTGATCGACAGCGGCCGGGTGTGCATGTCCGGCCTGCGCCCGGCCAACCTGCGCCAGGTGGCCGAGGCGTTTGCCGCCGTTCAGCGGTAACCTGCCTGGGGCCGCTTTGCGGCCCTTTCGCCGGTGCCGGCTCCCACCCTTATCGCCTGCATTGCCTCTTTGAGCCCCTCTGAGGGCCGGCTTGCGGTGGCGACAAACCGCGGCGAAAGAGCTGCGTAGCCCCATCCAGCACAACCTGCTTGTAAAGACAAGTGCAACCGTCCCTCGGGCGGGGCTTCCCCAAGTGCAACCTTTGCATGCACAATCGCGCCCCTCTTCCCCGGTTGAGTTGGGCGAATCGTCTATTTCGCCATTCTCAGCCTGTTGCAGTCTTGCGAGTGGAGCGTCACCCGGAATGAATGAGCAGGCCCCAAGCGTTGAACAACGCTTTGTAGAATCGACCCCCGCCACCCTTGGCAGTTGGTCGCGTCAAGACACCACCTGGATGCTGGGCCTGTTCGGCACGGCCATCGGCGCCGGAACCCTGTTCCTGCCCATCAACGCCGGCCTTGGCGGTTTCTGGCCGCTACTGGTCCTGGCCTTGCTGGCCTTCCCCATGACCTACTTCGCCCACCGCGGGCTGACCCGTTTCGTACTCTCGGGCAGCAAGGGCGGCGATATCACCGACGTGGTCGAGGAGCATTTCGGCATCACCGCCGGCGCGCTGATCACCGTCCTGTACTTCTTCGCCATCTTCCCGATCCTGCTGATCTACAGCGTGGCGCTGACCAACACCGTCAGCAGCTTCATGGAGCACCAGCTGCATATCGCGCCGCCGCCGCGGGCGATCCTGTCGTTCGTGCTGATCCTCGGCCTGCTGGCCATCGTGCGTTGCGGCGAACAGGCCACGGTCAAGGTCATGAGCCTGCTGGTGTATCCGTTCATCGTCGCCCTGGCGCTGCTGGCCCTGTACCTGGTGCCGCACTGGACCGGCGGTATCCTCGACACCGCCACCCAGGTGCCGTCCGGCTCGGCCTTCCTGCACACCGTGTGGCTGGCCATTCCGGTGATGGTGTTCTCGTTCAACCATTCGCCGATCATCTCGGCCTTTGCCGTTGATCAGAAGCGCCGCTACGCCGAGCACGCCGACGAGCGCAGCGGCCAGATCCTGCGCGGTGCCCATCTGCTGATGGTACTGATGGTGCTGTTCTTCGTGTTCAGCTGCGTGCTGACCTTGAGCAGCGCCCAGTTGGCTGAAGCCAAGGCGCAGAACCTGTCGATCCTGTCCTACCTGGCCAACCACTTCGAGCAGCCGGCCATCGCCTTCGCCGCGCCGCTGATCGCCTTCATCGCCATCGCCAAGTCGTTCCTGGGCCACTACATCGGTGCCAGCGAAGGCCTCAAGGGCATGATCGTCAAGACCGGCATGCGCCCGGGCGCCAAGGCTCTGGACCGCATCGTCGCCGCGCTGATGCTGGTGGTGTGCTGGATCGTCGCCACGCTCAACCCGAGCATCCTGGGCATGATCGAATCCCTCGGCGGTCCGATCATTGCAGTACTGCTGTTCCTGATGCCGATGTACGCCATCCGCCGCGTGCCGTCGATGCGCAAGTACAGTGGTGCGCTGTCCAACGTGTTCGTGGTGGTGGTCGGCCTGGTGGCCTTGACCTCGGTGGTGTACGGCCTGCTGGCCTGAATGCTCGCCATGTAGGAAAAGCGCCCGGGCCGACGCCAGTCGCCCGGGCGTTTGTCTACAGGAATCGCCCGAACGTAGGACAATTTCATCTTTGCCCATAGGCACTTGCGCTGCTTCATGGTTAACTCTGGATCCTTTTCAAACCCCCGCATAAGGATTTCCGCCATGGCTCAAGTGACTCTCAAAGGCAACCCGGTTCAGGTCAGCGGTGAACTGCCGAAGCAAGGCGCCGCGGCACCTGCCTTCTCCCTGGTCGCTGGCGATCTGTCGAACAAGTCGCTTGCCGACTTTGCCGGCAAGCGCAAGGTGTTGAATATCTTCCCAAGCGTCGACACCCCGACCTGCGCCACCTCGGTGCGCAAGTTCAACGCCCAGGCCAATGACGTGGCCAACACCGTGGTGCTGTGCATCTCCGCCGACCTGCCGTTCGCCCAGGCGCGCTTCTGCGGTGCTGAAGGCCTGGAGAACGTGAAGAACCTGTCGACCCTGCGTGGCCGCGAGTTCCTGGAAAACTACGGCGTGGCCATCGCCGATGGTCCGCTGGCCGGCCTGGCCGCCCGCGCCGTGGTGGTGCTTGACGAAAACGACAAGGTGCTGCACAGCGAGCTGGTGGGCGAAATCGCCGACGAGCCGAACTACGAGGCGGCGCTGGCTGTCTTGAAGTAAGTGTTCGCCGGCTTGCCGGCGAACCAGGTAACACCCGGTAACGGCCTGGACCCTGTTCCAGGCCGTTTTCATTTAAAGTTCACGCCTTTGCCAACGTCAGCCGAAGGTAAAGCACTGGTAAAGCCCCTTTGCTAAAACGATGCCAGTGCTTATCGTTCACGCTCTCCACGCCGTCATTCTCTGAACAAGGTTCGTTCGACCCATGCAAGCCTCCAATTCCCGTTCCCCTCGTCGCTGGCTGTTCGGCCTGCTGATCCTGCTGCTGGTGGCCCTGCTGGCCTGGTGGCTGTGGCCCGCAACGACCGCCCATAAAGAGGGTGAAGGGCATCGCCCGGGCAAAGGCATGGGTGGGCGGCCGGGTTTCGGCGCCTCCACCGAAGCGGTGCCGGTGCGCGTCGAGCCTGCGCGGGTGGGTGACTTCCCGCTGTACTACAAGGCCCTTGGCACCGTGACCGCGACCAACACGGTCAATGTGCGCAGCCGGGTGGCTGGCGAGCTGGTGAAGATTCATTTCAAGGAGGGCCAGCAGGTCAAGGCCGGCGACCTGCTCGCCGAGATCGACCCGCGCAGCTACCGTATCGCCCTGCAGCAGGCCGAAGGCACCTTGGCGCAGAACCAGGCTCAACTGAAGAACGCCCAGGTCGACCTGGCTCGTTATAAAGGCCTGTATGCCGAAGACAGCATCGCCAAGCAGACCCTGGACACCGCCGAGGCACAGGTCGGGCAATTCCAAGGGCTGGTCAAGACCAACCAGGCGCAGGTCAACGACGCGCGCCTGAACCTGGAGTTCACCCAGATCCGTGCGCCGATCAGCGGTCGCCTGGGCCTGCGCCAGCTGGACGTGGGCAACCTGGTCGCCGCCAACGACACCACGGCGCTGGTGGTCATCACCCAGACCGAGCCGATCAGTGTCGCCTTCACGTTGCCGGAAACCCAGCTCGACACCGTGCTCGCCCGCTACCGCAGTGGCGCCAGCCTGCCGGTGGAAGCCTGGGATCGTGGCGATCAGAAGCTGCAGTCCACCGGCGTGCTGGGCAGCCTCGACAACCAGATCGACACCGCCACCGGCACCCTGAAGTTCAAGGGCACCTTCCAGAACGCCGACCATGCCCTGTTCCCCAACCAGTTCGTCAATGTGCGCCTGCTGGCCGACACCCTGAAGCAGGTGGTACTGGCCCCGGCCGCGGCCATCCAGTTCGGCAATGACGGCACCTTCGCCTATGTGGTCAACGCCGAGAGCACGATCAACATCCGCCCGCTCAAGGTCGGTGCCAGCGATGGTGAGAACAGTGTGATCGTCGAGGGCCTGGCCGCCGGTGACCGCCTGGTGCTGGAAGGCACCGACCGCCTGCGCGAAGGCTCCAAGGTCGAGGTGGTCGAAGACAGCTCGCAAGTGCCGACCACCCCCGGCCAGCATCTGCAGGGGCAGGGCGCCAAGGGCTCGGCGCAGGCCGGTGAACCAGGCTCCAAGGCGGGCGCATGAACCTCTCGCGCCTGTTCATCCTGCGGCCGGTCGCCACCACGCTGAGCATGCTGGCCATCGTCCTGGCCGGCCTGATCGCCTACAAACTGCTGCCGGTGGCGGCCTTGCCCCAGGTCGATTACCCGACCATCCGCGTCATGACCCTGTACCCCGGCGCCAGCCCCCAGGTCATGACCAGCGCCGTCACCGCACCTCTGGAGCGTCAGTTCGGGCAGATGCCGGGCCTCGAGCAGATGGCCTCGACCAGCTCCGGCGGCGCCTCGGTGCTGACCCTGCGCTTCAACCTCGACATGAACATGGATGTCGCCGAACAGCAGGTACAGGCCGCGATCAACGCCGCCAGCAACCTGCTGCCCAGCGACCTGCCGGCGCCGCCGGTGTACAACAAGGTCAACCCGGCCGACACACCGGTACTGACCCTGGCCATTTCCTCCAAGACCATGCCACTGCCCAAGCTCAACGACCTGGTCGATACCCGCGTGGCGCAGAAGATCGCGCAGATCAGCGGCGTCGGCATGGTCAGTATCGCCGGTGGCCAGCGCCAGGCCGTGCGGATCAAGGTCAACGTCGACGCGCTGGCCGCCAACGGCCTCAACCTGGACGACGTGCGCACCCTGATCGGCGCCTCCAACGTCAACCAGCCCAAGGGCAACTTCGACGGCCCGACCCGGGTGTCGATGCTCGACGCCAACGACCAGCTGCGCTCGCCGGCCGAATACGCCAATCTCATCCTCAAGTACAACAATGGCGCGCCGCTGCGCCTGAAGGACGTCGCCGAGATCGTCGACGGCGCCGAGAACGAGCGCCTGGCCGCCTGGGCCAACCAGAACGAGGCGGTGCTGCTGAACATCCAGCGCCAGCCCGGCGCCAACGTCATCGAGGTAGTCGACCGGATCAAGGAACTGCTGCCGTCGATCACCGACAACCTGCCGGCGGGCCTGGACGTCAGCGTCCTCACCGACCGTACCCAGACCATCCGCGCCGCCGTGCGCGACGTGCAGCACGAGTTGCTGTTCGCCATTGCCCTGGTGGTGATGGTGACCTTCCTGTTCCTGCGCCGGGTCTCGGCCACGATCATCCCGTCGATCGCCGTGCCGCTGTCGCTGATCGGCACCTTCGGGGTGATGTACCTGGCCGGCTTCTCGGTCAATAATCTCACGCTGATGGCCCTGACCATCGCCACCGGTTTCGTGGTGGACGATGCCATTGTCATGCTGGAGAACATCTCCCGGCACATAGAAGAGGGCGAGACACCGCTGCAGGCCGCGCTCAAGGGCGCGAAACAGATCGGTTTCACCCTGATCTCGCTGACCTTCTCGCTGATCGCGGTACTGATTCCGCTGCTGTTCATGGCCGACGTGGTCGGGCGGCTGTTCCGCGAGTTCGCCATCACCCTGGCGGTGGCCATCCTGATTTCCCTGGTGGTGTCACTGACCTTGACGCCGATGATGTGCGCCCGGCTGCTCAAGCGCGAGCCCGAGGAGGAGGAGCAGGGCCGCTTCTACCGTGCCAGCGGCGCCTGGATCGACTGGCTGATCAAGCACTACGCCAGTGCCCTGACCTGGGTACTCAAGCGCCAGCCGTTGACGCTGCTGGTGGCCGTGGCAACCCTGGCGCTGACCGTTGTGCTCTACCTGATGGTGCCCAAGGGCTTCTTCCCGGCCCAGGACACCGGGGTCATCCAGGGGATTTCCGAGGCGCCGCAGTCGACCTCGTTCGCCGCCATGAGTCAACGCCAGCAGGCCCTGACCGAGGTGATCCTGCAGGACCCGGCGGTGCAGAGCCTGTCTTCGTACATCGGTGTGGATGGTGACAACGCCACCCTCAACAGCGGCCGTTTGCTGATCAACCTCAAGCCCCATGGCGAGCGCGACGTGACGGCAGCCGAGGTGATCAGCAGGTTGCAGCCGCAGCTCGACAAACTGGTCGGCATCCGCCTGTTCATGCAGCCGGTGCAGGACCTGAGCATCGAAGATCGGGTCAGCCGCACCCAGTACCAGTTCAGCCTCAGCTCCCCGGATGCCGACATGCTCGCCGAGTGGAGCGGCAAGCTGGTGCAGGCACTGAAGGACCGCCCGGAGCTGCAGGACGTGGCCAGCGATCTGCAGGACAAGGGCCTGCAGGTGTACCTGGTGATCGACCGCGACATGGCCAGCCGCCTCGGCATCACCGTGGCGCAGATCACCAACGCCCTGTACGACGCCTTCGGCCAGCGGCAGATCTCGACCATCTACACCCAGGCCAGCCAGTACCGCGTGGTGCTGCAGTCGCAGACCGCGGCCAGCCTCGGCCCGCAGGCCCTGGAAGCGGTCCACGTCAAGGCCGCCGACGGCGGCCAGGTGCGCCTGTCGGCCCTGGCGCGCATCGAGCAGCGCCAGGCCCAGCTGGCCATCTCGCACATCGGCCAGTTCCCGGCGGTGATGATGTCGTTCAACCTGGCCCATGGCGCGTCCCTGGGCGAGGCGGTCAAGGTGATCGAGCAGGTGCAGCAGGACATCGGCATGCCGATCGGCGTGCAGACCCGTTTCCAGGGCGCCGCCGAGGCGTTCCAGGCTTCGCTTTCGAGTACCTTGCTGCTGATCCTTGCCGCCGTGGTGACCATGTACATCGTGCTCGGCGTGCTCTACGAGAGCTACATCCACCCGGTGACCATCCTCTCGACGTTGCCTTCGGCGGCGGTAGGGGCGTTGCTTGCGCTGCTGCTGAGCGGCAACGACCTGGGCATGATCGCCATTATCGGCATCATCCTGCTGATCGGCATCGTCAAGAAGAACGCGATCATGATGATCGACTTCGCCCTCGAGGCCGAGCGTCATCAGGGCATGAGCCCGAATGATGCGATCTACCAGGCTGCGCTGCTGCGCTTCCGGCCGATCCTGATGACCACCCTGGCTGCGCTGTTCGGCGCGGTGCCGCTGATGCTCGCCACTGGTTCCGGCGCCGAGCTGCGCCAGCCGCTAGGTCTGGTGATGGTCGGCGGCCTGTTGGTGAGTCAGGTGCTGACCCTATTCACCACGCCGGTCATCTACTTGTACTTTGACCGCCTGGCACGTCGCTGGCGCCCGGTTGACGATGCGCGGCAGGCCGAAGCATGAACCTGTCAGGACCCTTCATCCGCCGGCCAGTGGCCACCATGCTGCTGAGCCTGGCGATCATGCTGCTGGGCGGAGTGAGTTTCGGCCTGCTGCCGGTGTCGCCACTGCCGCAGATGGATTTCCCGGTGATCGTGGTGCAGGCCAGCCTGCCTGGGGCCAGCCCCGAGGTCATGGCGTCCACCGTGGCCACGCCGCTGGAGCGCAAGCTCGGCGCCATTGCCGGCGTCACTACCCTGACCAGCAGTTCCAACCAGGGCTCGACCCGGGTGATCATCGGCTTCGAGCTGGGCCGCGACATCGATGGCGCGGCACGCGAGGTGCAGGCAGCGATCAACGCCACTCGCAACCTGCTGCCCAGCGGCATGCGCAGCATGCCCACCTACAAGAAGATCAACCCGTCCCAGGCGCCGATCATGGTGCTGTCACTGACCTCGCAGGTGCTGTCCAAGGGCAAGCTGTACGACCTGGCCGACACCATCCTGTCCCAGAGCCTGTCGCAGGTCAGCGGGGTTGGGGAAGTGCAGATCGGCGGCAGTTCGCTGCCGGCGGTGCGCATCGAGCTCGAGCCGCAGTTGCTCAACCAGTACGGCCTGTCCCTGGACGATGTGCGCACCGCCGTGGCCAATGCCAACCAGCGCCGGCCCATGGGCTTCGTCGAGGACAGCGAACGTAACTGGCAGGTACGCGCCAACGACCAGCTGGAGCAGGCCGAGGACTACAAACCCATCGTCATCCGCCAGCAGAATGGCTCGATCCTGCGCCTGTCGGACGTGGCCAAGGTCAGCGATGGCGTGGAGAACCGCTACAACAGCGGCTTCTTCAACGACGAGAGCGCGGTGCTGCTGGTGGTCAACCGCCAGACCAACGCCAACATCATCCAGACCGTCGAGCAGATCAAGGCCGAGCTGCCGGCGTTGCAGTCGCTGCTGCCGGCCAGCGTCAAGCTCAACGTGGCCATGGACCGCTCGCCGGTGATCAAGGCCACCCTGAAGGAGGCCGAGCACACCTTGCTGATCGCCGTGGTGCTGGTGATCCTGGTGGTCTACCTGTTCCTCGGCAACTTCCGCGCCTCGCTGATTCCGAGCCTGGCGGTGCCAGTGTCGCTGGTGGGCACCTTCGCGGTCATGTACCTGTGCGGATTCTCGCTGAACAACCTGTCGCTGATGGCGCTGATCCTTGCCACCGGCCTGGTGGTGGACGATGCCATCGTGGTGCTGGAGAACATCTCCCGGCATATCGAGAAGGGCGAGAGCCCGATGCGGGCCGCCTACAAGGGCGCGCAGGAGGTCGGTTTCACCCTGCTGTCGATGAACGTCTCGCTGGTGGCGGTGTTCGTCTCCATCCTGTTCATGGGCGGGATCGTGCGCGGGTTGTTCAAGGAGTTCTCGATCACCCTGGCGGCGGCGATCATCGTCTCGCTGGTGGTGTCGCTGACGCTGACGCCGATGCTCTGCTCGCGCTGGCTCAAGGTCCATGGCCCGCATCAGCAGACCCGCCTGCAACGCTGGAGCGACCGTATCCACCAGCGCATGGTCGCCGGCTACGACAAGAGCCTGGGCTGGGCGCTGCGCCACAGGCGCCTGACCCTGCTCAGCCTGCTGGCCACCATCGTGCTCAACATCGCGTTGTACGTGGTGGTACCCAAGACCCTGATGCCGCAGCAGGACACCGGCCAGCTGCAAGGCTTCATTCGTGGCGACGACGGCCTGTCGTTCACGGTGATGCAGCCGAAGATGGAAATCTACCGCCGCGCCCTGCTCGCGGACCCGGCGGTGGAAAGTGTCGCCGGCTTCATCGGCGGCAACAGCGGTACCAACAACGCCTTCGTGCTGGTGCGCCTGAAGCCGATCGCCGAGCGCAAGGAAAACGCGCAGAAGGTCATCGATCGTCTGCGCAAGGACCTGCCGAAGATCCCCGGCGGGCGCCTGTACCTGATGGCCGACCAGGACCTGCAACTCGGTGGCGGCGGCCGCGACCAGACCACCTCGCAGTACCTCTACACCCTGCAGAGCGGCGACCTGGCTGCTTTGCGCGAGTGGTTCCCCAAGGTCACCGCCGAACTGCGCAAGTTGCCCGAGCTGACCGCCATCGACGCCCACGACGGCGCCGGCACCCAGCAGGTGACCCTGGTGGTCGACCGTGACCAGGCCAAGCGCCTGGGCATCGACATGGACATGGTCACCGCGGTGCTCAACAACGCCTACAGCCAGCGGCAGATCTCGACCATCTACGACAGCCTCAACCAGTACCAGGTGGTGCTGGAGATCAACCCGAAATACGCCTGGGACCCGAGCACCCTGGAGCAGGTGCAGGTGATCACCGCCGACGGCGCCCGGGTGCCGCTGTCCACCTTCGCCCGCTACGAGAACAGCCTGGCCAACGACCGCGTCAGCCACGAAGGGCAGTTCGCCTCCGAAGATATCTCGTTCGATGTCGCCGAAGGCTACAGCCCCGACCAGGCCCTGGCCGCGCTGGAGCGGGCGGTGGCCAAGCTTGGCCTGCCCGAATCGGTGATCGCCAAGCTCGGTGGCGATGCCGACGCCTTCACCAAGACCGCCGAAGGCCAACCGTTCATGATCCTCGGTGCCCTGGTGCTGGTGTACCTGGTGCTGGGCATCCTCTACGAGAGCTACATCCACCCGCTGACGATCCTTTCCACACTGCCCTCGGCCGGGGTCGGCGCCTTGCTGGCGCTGTACCTGACCGGTGGCGAATTCAGCCTGATCTCGCTGCTGGGGCTATTTCTGCTGATCGGCGTGGTGAAGAAGAACGCCATCCTGATGATCGACCTGGCCCTGCAGTTGGAGCGCCATGAAGGCCTGTCGCCGGAGGAGTCGATCCGCCGTGCCTGCCTGCTGCGCCTGCGGCCGATCCTGATGACCACCCTGGCCGCGATCCTCGGCGCGCTGCCGCTGCTGCTCAGCCGCGCCGAGGGCGCCGAGATGCGCCAGCCGCTGGGCCTGACCATCATCGGCGGCCTGGTCTTCAGCCAGATCCTCACCCTCTACACCACGCCTGTGGTCTACCTGTACCTCGATCGCCTGCGCCACCGGTTCAACCGCTGGCGCGGCGTGCGCACCGACGCTGCCCTGGATACCCCGCTATGAACTTTGCCCACACCCGAATCCATCGTGCCCTCAGGCTGCTGACCCAAGGGCGTGGCTCGCGCCTGGTCAGCGCCGGGTTGTGCGTGGCCATGCTCAGCGCCTGTACCTTGAGCCCGGACTATCACCGCCCGGAGATCAGCACCCCGGCGCAGTTCAAGCAGGCCCAGGGCTGGACCCAGGCCAACCCGTCCGATGCCATCGCCCGCGGGGCGTGGTGGGAGCTGTATGGCGACAAACAGCTCGATGCCCTGGTGGAAGAGCTCAACCGCAGCAACCAGACGGTGGCGCAGTACGAGGCGCAGTACCGCCAGGCCCAGGCACTGGTGCGCAGCAGCCGCGCCGCGCTGTTCCCCTCATTGAACCTCACCGCTGGCAAGAACCGTTCGGCCCAGGGCACCGGGAGCTCCAGCTCGAGCCTGTCGAACAACAGCAGCGGCATCCGCAACACCTACAACGCGCAACTCGGCGTGAGCTGGGAGATCGACCTGTGGGGCAAGCTGCGTGAAGCCATGAACGCCAACGAGGCCAGTGCCGAGGCCAGCCTCGCCGATATGGCGGCCATTCGCCTGAGCCAGCAGTCCGAACTGGTGCAGAACTACCTGCAACTGCGGGTGATCGACGCGCAGAAACGCTTGCTCGAGGCCACGGTAGCGGCCTATGAGCGGTCGTTGAAGATGAACGAGAACCAGTACCGCGCCGGGGTTGCCGGGCCGGATGCCGTAGCCCAGGCGCGTACCCAGCTCAAGAGCACCCAGGCCGACCTGATCGACCTGGCCTGGCAGCGCGCGCAGTACGAGAACGCCATTGCCGTGTTGATGGGCAAGGCACCGGCCGACTTCGCCCTGGCGGCGACCCGCGACATTCCGGCGTTGCCGCAGGTGCCGGTGTCGCTACCGTCGCAGTTGCTCGAGCGCAGGCCCGACATCGCCTCGGCCGAGCGCAAGGTCATGGCGGCCAACTCCAATATCGGCGTCTCCCGGGCAGCGTACTTCCCCGACCTGTCCCTGAGCATGAACGGCGGGTACTCCAGTAGCAGTTTCAACAACTGGATCGAGCTGCCCAACCGCTACTGGTCCGTCGGCCCGCAGTTGGCGTTGACGCTGTTCGATGCCGGCAAGCGCAGCGCCGAGGTGGACCGCACCGTGGCGGTGTACGACCAGACCGTGGCGCAGTACCGGCAGACGGTGCTGGATGGCTTCAAGGAGGTGGAGAACTACCTGGTGCAGCTCAAGGTGTACGGCGACGAAGCCGTTGTCCGGCAGGAAGCGCTCGAGGCGGCGCGGGAGTCGTTGCGCTTGACCGAGAACCAGTACAAGGCCGGGTTGATCGGTTACCTGGACGTGGTGAACGTGCAGACCACGGCGCTGAGCAGTGAACGCAGCGTGTTGACGCTGTTGCAGGGGCGGCTGGTGGCGAGCGTGCAGTTGATCGCGGCGCTGGGCGGTGGCTGGGATGCCCGGACGGAGTTGGCCGAGCAGTGACCTGCTGTTGGCGACTTTGCCCGTGACGCTGTACCGCATCACAGTTCGCCACATGGCACGTGGCGTTCGGCCATTTCTCGTGCAAACTGTGTAAGGCCACATCGTCGGTGGCGTAATCCATTGCACGAGGAGCGCCATGAGCGGACGTTGTCTGGGCCTGTCTGTGTGGTTGTCGTGCCTGCTGGCCGTGGTTCCACTGCGCGGCTTTGCCGCGGACAACTGCCAGCACCTCACCGCCACCGGCAACCCGGAGTACCCACCTTATCTCTGGCGCGACCCGCATAACCCCGCGCAACTGATCGGCGCCAATGCCGACTTGCTGAAGCAGGTGGCCAAGGACCTCGGCCTGGTGGTGGATGTGATGTATGTCGGGCCGTGGTCCAGGGCGCAGGAAGAAGTGAGCAGCGGGCGCATCGACATGCTGGCCGGCTACTTTCGCACCCAGGCGCGCGAACTGCTGACCGACTTCATCAGCCCGCCATTCCTGTTCAATTCCAGCGTGGTCTGGGTGCGCAAGGGTGAAGGCTTCGCCTACAGCGACTGGTCCGACCTGAAAGGGCGACGTGGCGGGACGCTGGTCAACAACAGCCATGGCCAGGCATTCGACGACTACGCCCGGGCGCAGCTCGACCTCGAAGCGGTGCCCAGCGTTACCCAGGCCTTCCAGAAGCTGCTGCTCAAGCGCAGCGACTACGTGATCTTCGAGCAGTACCCCGGCATGGCCCTGGCGCGCGCGCTGGGCAAGGAAAAGGAACTGGAGGTACTTGAGCCGCCGGTGTCCAGCGAAGGGCTGTACCTGGCGCTATCGCACAAGTCGGGTTGCAACCAGCCGGCGCTGCGCGAAGCGCTGGCGCGCAAGATGCGGGAGCTGGTGGCGGGGCCCTTGCCCGAGCAACTGGTGGCCGAGAACCTGGAGCGCTGGCAGCGTCAGCAGGCCGGCAAGTGAAGCGATTGCGTCATTAGTCGGCACCCTGTCCGATGCCTTTGATCTAAGGCCACGTTCTCTTGGGCCTATGCTGTTGTGGCGAAACCCCATCCTTGTTTTCTCGCGAAGGTATTCTCATGAGCCAGCCTACTGTCGTGCTTGTACACGGTTTTTGGGGCGGGGCCGCCCACTGGGGAAAGGTGATCGTCGAGCTGGCGCGCAAGGGCATCAAAGACGTGCGCGCCGTGGAGCTGCCTCTGACGTCCTTGGCCGACGATGCCGAGCGCACCCGCAAGATGGTGGCGCAGGCGCCAGGCGAGGTGCTGCTGGTAGGGCACTCTTACGGTGGGGCGGTAATCACCGAGGCCGGCAACGCCGCGAACGTGAAGGGCCTGGTCTTTATCGCGGCCTTTGCCCCAGACGCGGGTGAAAGCCCTGGTGGGCTGACACAGCAGCATCCACCCATCGCGGTAGCGAACCTTGCGCCGGACAGCGATGGCTATCTGTGGATCAAGGCCGACAAGTTCCACGAAAGCTTTTGCCAGGATCTGTCGGTGGATGAGGCATGGGTCATGGCGGTGACGCAGAAGGCGCCGCTGGCGAGTACCTTCGGTGACACCATCAGCGACCCGGCCTGGAAGCACAGGCCCTCGTGGTATCAGATTTCCAGCCAGGACCACATGATCGCCCCGCTCAATCAGCAAATGATGGCCGCGCGCCTGCAGGCGCGCAAAGTCATTACCTTGGATGCCAGCCACGCGTCACTGGCTTCGCGGGCAGGTGAGGTGGCCGCGCTGATCGAAGAAGCGTTAGGGTAGTTCAGCTCTTGCACTTGGCCACGACGACCTGGCAGGTCCGAGGCGTGCCCCCGGACCTGCCGGCATAGCGCATGCAACTGTCCAGCGACTTCCTGCTCGCCATGGCCAGTGTCGGACCGAATGCCAGGCCACCTTCGCCGCTGCTGGGCAGCGCCTTGGCATAGCAGTTGGAGCCTTGGGCGGCGTAGCGGGTGCTAGCGTGCTTGTTCGAACAACCGGTCGAAAAGGACAGGGTGATGGCGAGCAGGGCGAGCGGCACTGCATGCCTGGGCAGGGTGGCCATTGCAGGCTCCGGGAACGGCGTGGTGGTGTGTTGAGCTTAGCCGGAGTCGCTTCGCTTGGCTTGGTGTTTCTCATGGTCAGGGATCTGCAGGAGATGCCTGATCAATGGGTTTGCCCGCGATCAACGCCATGAGCAGAAGCAAACGACAAGTGGCAATATGCCTTCAGCTACTCGCGCAAAGGCTCTAACCCCTTCACTGCGGGGTTTGCGAGCGGCTTTTGGATCCATCGAGAAGCGCGAAAACCCCGTGCGTTTCAGCAAAGCTTGAGTACAATCATCGGCTTTTCCCGGGCCTCCCCGGTTCGTTCCTGGACGTGCGAATGCTGATCGGTAGCTACTCCTCCTCGCTGGTATTGATCTCGCTGTGCGTGGCCATCCTTGCCTCTTACACGGCCCTGGACCTGACCGGGCGTATCGCCACGGCCAAGGGCAGGGCGGTGTACCTGTGGATGGGCGGCGGGGCATTGGCCATGGGGATTGGCATCTGGTCGATGCACTTCATCGGCATGCTGGCGTTCAGCCTGCCCATCGAGCTGGGTTACGACACTGCGCTGACTGGCCTGTCGCTGTTGATCGCGGTGGCTTCGTCGGGCTTCGCCCTGTGGCTGGTGAGCCAGCCTAAACTACCGTGGCTGCAACTGGCCTTCGGTGCCTTGATCATGGGCACCGGCATCGCCTGCATGCACTACATGGGCATGGCCGCACTGCGCATGCAGCCGGGCATCGACTACGACCCGACGCTGTTCAGCGCCTCCCTGGCCATTGCGGTGGGCGCTTCTGCGGCGGCGCTATGGATAGCCTTCCGTCTGCGCCAGCACACGCCCTACGTACGGCAGATCCGTGGCGTGGCGGCGGTGGTGATGGGGGTCGCCATCGTCGGCATGCACTACACCGGCATGGCGGCGGCCAACTTCCCGGCGGGCAGCTTCTGCGGCGCACTGGCCACGGGGCTCGCGGGCGACGGCCTGGATTACCTGGTGCTGATCACCACCCTGGCAGTGCTGGCGGTGGCCTTGCTGACTTCGGTGCTTGACGCTCGGCTGGAGGCGCGCACGGCGGAATTGGCGCGCTCGCTGACCCTGGCCAACCAGGAACTGACCCAGCTGGCCCTGCATGACACCCTGACCGGGCTGCCCAACCGCACGCTGCTGGCCGACCGTATCGACCAGGCCGTCGGCCGCGTGGCGGAGCAGGGCGGCTGCTTCGCGCTGATGTTTATCGACCTCGACGGCTTCAAGCCCGTCAACGATGCCTTCGGCCACCATGTTGGCGACCTGCTGCTCAAGGCAGTGGCGGCGCGTTTGCGCGGCCACCTGCACAGCCAGGACACCCTGGCGCGCATCGGCGGCGACGAATTCGTGCTGCTGGTGGAGCTGGACGAGCCGGACGACGCCATGAATGTCGCGGCCAAGCAGGTCAACCTGATGGCCAGGCCGTTCCGTGTGGCCGAACACGACCTGCAGCTGTCGGCGAGCTTGGGCATCGTGCTGTATCCCGGCAATGGCCTGGACCAGCACGAACTGCTGCGCAACGCCGACGCCGCCATGTACCACGCCAAGAGCGCCGGCAAGAACGGCTACAGCTTCTTCGATGCGTCCATGAACAGTAACGCGCGCCAGCAGCTGCAACTGCTGCAGGACCTGCGCACGGCCCTGGAGCACGGCCAGTTCCGCCTGCACTACCAGCCCAAGTTCGACGCCGTGCAGCGCCTGCCCATTGGTGCCGAGGCCTTGCTGCGCTGGGAGCACCCGCAACATGGGTTGATGCTGCCGGACCGTTTCATCGGCCTGGCGGAAAAGACCGGGCTGATCATCCCGATCGGCGAGTGGGTGCTGGGTGAAGCCTGCCGGCAGATGCGCCAGTGGCTGGATCAAGGTAATGAAGGGTGGCGGATCGCGGTCAACCTGTCGGCCATTCAGTTCTGCCACGCCGGGCTGGTCGACAGTGTGGCGAGGGCGCTGGATGTAAATGACCTGCCAGCCAATCGCCTGACCCTGGAAATCACCGAGACCACCGCCATGCGCGACGCCGACGCCAGCCTGCACGTACTGCAGCGCCTGTCGGACATGGGCGTGGACCTGTCCATTGATGATTTCGGCACCGGCTACTCAAGCCTGATGTACCTCAAGCGCCTGCCGGCCAACGAACTGAAGATCGACCGTGGTTTTGTGCGGGACCTGGAGCAGGACAGCGATGATGCGGCGATCGTCTCGGCCATCGTCGCCCTGGGCCAGGCACTGGGTCTGCGCATTGTCGCCGAAGGCGTGGAAACCGACCGCCAGCAGGACTTCCTCACCCGCCTGGGTTGCGATTCGCTGCAGGGTTATCTGCTCGGCCAGCCGGTGCCGCCGGAGCAGTTCATGGCAGGGCTCCAGGCGCTCAAGGCACGCCAGGCCCAGGTAGGCTAGACCACGCTGCGCAAAGGGCTGGCAAGCAGGTCGAAGGTTTCCATCTCGGCCTCCACGGCCTCGATGATGCGCTCGACATCGGCGGCGTGCATGATGGTTGCGCAGGGGATGCCGGCAATGGCCAGCAGGGTTTCGCCGGTGGCACGGTCGAACAGCCGGGCGACCATGCTGCGCGGGGCATCCATGCTGGCTTCGAAACCCAACGGATGAAAATGCCAACGCATCACCTGGCAGGCGTTGGGGAACGTCATCTTGTTCATGCCAGCCTCCTTGTTCGTGAACGTGGTGATTGCAAAGCGGTAACAGCCTGGGCCGTCCTGGCCGTCAGGACTCTAACCTTAGCACCTGCCATGGCAGTATTCGCTGGAAAATATGGCAGATGTACTAATGCATGACGGCGGTCACAGTCCTGTCACGATGAACGGTGGGCGCGTAGGGCCAGGCAAACGTTTTCCCCGCGGGCCTGCGCCTGGCAGCCAGCAGCGCTCTGCTATGTTTACCGTCAGCGCTTTTCGGACCAGCGGTGCCGGCCGGCAGACAGGGAGACAGTCATGCGGTATTCCACGCTCACCCAACGCATCGCCGGTCACGCAGCCGCGGCCTGGGATATTCACTACCAGGCCCTTGAGCAGCGCCGCCAGGGGCGCGAGATCTTCCTGCTGTCGGTGGGCGATCCAGACTTCGACACGCCAGCCCCGGTGGTCGAGGCCGCCATTGCCAGCCTGCGTCGGGGCGAAACCCATTACAGCGATGTGCGCGGCAGCCTCGCCCTGCGCCAGGCGGTGGCGCGCCACAGCCAGCAGGCCATTGACGCCGAGCGGGTGGTGGTGACCGCCGGGGCTCAGTGCGGGCTGTTCGCGACCTTCCAGTGCCTGTTCGAGGCCGATGACGAGGTGATCGTCGCCGAGCCCATGTACGTCACCTACCACACGGTATTCGGTGCCTGCGCCGCGCGCGCCGTGCAGGTGCCGGTGCGGCCGGAGCAGGGGTTCCGCCTGGACCCATCGGCCGTGGCCCGGGCGATCACGCCGCGTACTCGCGGGCTTCTGCTCAACAGCCCGCACAACCCCACGGGGGCGGCAATCGGCCTGACCGATCTGAAGTGCTTGGCGCGCTTGTGCCAGGAACACGACCTGTGGCTGATCTGCGACGATGTCTACCAGTCACTGCTGTACGACGGCGAGGCATCGAATCCGCTGGGCTTGCCGGGCATGGCCGAGCGCTGCGTGTCGATCGGCAGCCTGTCCAAGTCCCACGCCATGAGTGGCTGGCGCGTCGGCTGGGTGATCGGGCCGCCGCAGTTCGCCCGGCACCTCGGCAACCTGGTGATGAGCATGCTGTTCGGCCTGCCGGAGTTCGTCATGCAGGCGGCCTGCGTGGCTCTGGATCAGGCTGGAGATGAGGTGCGGCGCATGCGCGAGGTGTACCGGGCGCGGCGCGACCGGGTGTGCGCTTCGCTTGAGGATTGCCCCGGCATCCATGCGCATCAGCCTGCCGGGGGCATGTTCGTGATGCTCGATATACGTGGCACCGGGCTCAGCGCCCAGGCGTTCGCCCAGCGTCTGTTGAGCGAAGAGGGCGTGGCACTGTTGCCGGGTGATGGTTTCGGGCCCAGCGCAGCAGGGCATGTGCGGCTGGGATTGGTGCTCGAGGCGCAGGTGCTGGCACAGGTATGCCAGCGCATCCGCAACTGTGCTTCACGCGCCCTGGCCGAGCAGCCCGGCCGCGATATTGATGGTGAAGCCCAGGATCGCCGTATTGAACACGAAGCCTACCAGTGAATGGGCCAGCACCACCCGACGCATGGCCCGTCCGCCGACGCCGATGTCGGAGGTCTGCACGGCGACATTGATGGTGAACGAGAAGTAGTGAAAGTCCCAGTAGTCCGGGTTGCGCTCGCCATCGGCAAAGCGCAGCGGGGGCTCATGGCGGTCACCGGTGTAGAACAGCCGGGCATAGTGCAGGCTGAAGATGCAGCCGATCAACAACCAGGAACCAGCCACCGTCAGCCCGGTGTACAGGTAGTGCAAGGCCAGGGCACTGCCTTCCAGGCCGCGGCTGGACACCAGTTGCAGGGTGACAGCCGCCAGGCTGGCGATGGCCGAGACGCACACGGTGATCAGTACCAGGCCGGCGTTTTCATCTTCGATGCGGGCGACCTTGCGCACCCGCTCGGCATTGGCCCGCAGGCTCAGCCACAGGACCATGGCCAGGTAAAGCCAGACGCCGATGTTCCAGCCGACGAGGATATGCTGCACGGTATCGCCGGCGGGGATCAGCCAGCCGCCGAGCAGGCCGGCCAGGGTGGCGATACTCAGGCGTGGGTGAGTGCGGGTGAGGTGGTGGAAGGCCATGCGGTCCCTTGGCGGTTGAACGTGACTTCAACTGTAGACCAGATGCGGCCCTGTCGCGGGGCAAGCCCGCTAGCCCGGCATGCCGTCCACCCGCGCACGCAACAGGATCGGCAGGTAGTGCCAGAGGAACAGCAGCAGCGCCGCGCTGCCGAACAATACCGACAACCCCAGCCCCAGCGGCGTGAACGGCGCCACGATCACGCGGGCCAGTGCCGCCAGCTGGATCAGCGCGAATGCCCAACTCATGCTGCGGGGTACCTGAAGAGGGCGCCCGGTATGCCCCAGGCTGACCCGCGCCATCATCGCCACGATCAGCCCGGTCATGGCGCCGACCGTCAGCGCATGGGCGGCCAGGCTAGGGTTGATCGGCACCCCGGCATGCCACAGCGCCAACCCCAGGCAGGCGGGAATCAGCCAGGCATAGGCCAGGTGCAGCGACCACAGTAACGGCACATGCCACAGACCACGGTCGTGCCACAGTACCAGGCGTATACCATGCAGCACGGCCAGGGCGGCGAACAGCACGGCCATCAGGGGGTGTGATGCATCGTTGAGCCCCAGCACATAGGTCAGCGGCAGCGCCACGCTGCCCAGCAGGCAGGCGCGGTCCAGCCAGGGCCGGGCCGGTGCCGGGCTCATGTTGCCCAGGCCGCGGCGGGTGAAGAACGGGATGACCCGGCCGCCGATCACGCTCATCATCGCCGCCACCAGCCACAGCCCGGCCAGCACGCCTCGCCGTTGCCACAGCGGGTCGTCGCGCAGCCAGCCTGCAAGGGTCAGCCACTGGCAAGCCGCGATGAGCAATACCAGGCCGATGATGGGGTAGTTGTTGCGCAGCCGACGCTGGATGATCGGCCGCGCCAGGGCCAGCGCCACCAGGGGCAGGAACGCGCCCTCTATCAGCACCAGTAGCCAGGCGGGCAAGGGCAGGAACCAACTTGCCCGGCCCAGCAGCCAGAGCAGGAACAGCCCCTGCAGCGGTCGGCCACTGAGACCCGGGATGCCACTCCAGTTCTGCACCGCCGTGAGCAGGAAGCCAGCAACGATGGCCACAGCGAAGCCAAACAGCATTTCGTGGCGGTGCCAGGCGAGCATGCCGCCGGCCGGCTCGAGCGCGTAAGCGCCGACCAGCACGCCGGCCCACAGCAGCAGGGCAACCAGGGCGAACAGACTGCCGCCGAGGAAGAAGGGTCGAAAACCCAGGGCCCAGAGGGCCTGACGGGGGCGGGTGGTGATCGGCTGGACGAGCATGGCGAGGACCTTGGTTCGATCGAAACGGTTGAATGGGGTACCATCACGAACCATGCCAGCGTTCAAAAGCCTTGAATATCAAGGTGATGGCACTTTTGAAGTCATTATGACCCCATTTCTATGTTGTCATTTTGACCTTTGTCATGGTTGAAATGACTCGCTTTGCGCCGCCTTGCCTCGATCGCCAGGGCGGCTTGCTACAGGATCCCCGTTGTGACCGACCTCCTGCGCAATCCGCTGCTGCAGTACCTCGCCCGGTTGGCCCCGTCCAGCCAGCTGACCATGCGCTACATCCTGCAGGACGCCGCCGACCGCCTGGGGTTTGCCGACTGCGATATCGCCGAGGTGCCCTGGCACCGCCTGGAACCCGGCCATGTGATCGCCCTGGTCGCTGCGCTGCGCGCCGATGGCTATGCGCCCAACACGTCGTCGTTGTACGTCAATGCCGTGCGTGGAGTGATGAACGAGGCCTGGCGCCAGGGTTTGATCGAGCACGAACAGTTGTTGATGATCCGCGAGGTCAAGCCAGCGGGCGGTAGCCGCCTGCCGCCGGGACGCAACCTGCGGCGCAGCCTGATCCGCGAGCTGATGGACGTGTGCGCCGCCGACCCGCGTCCTCAGGGTGTGCGTGACGCGGCCATCCTGGCGTTGCTCTACGGCACCGGGATGCGCAAATCGGAATCGGTCGATGTGAACCTTGACCAGGTGGATTTCCAGGAGCGCAGCGTGCAAGTGCTGGCCAAGGGCAACCGTCAGCTGGTCAAGTACGCCCCGGCCTGGGCCTTCGACAAGCTGCAGGCCTGGCTCGACCTGCGCCGCCAGCACCTGCCGGCCGGCGAGCGCGACGACAGTTTCCTGTTCAATCGCATCCGCCGTGGCAGCCACATCACCCGCGCGCGCATCACCAAGCACGCGATCTACTACATCGCCCGCCAGCGCGGGGCGCAGGTGGGGGCGAAGATCATGCCGCATGATTTTCGCCGGGCATTCATCACCCGGGTGATCGAGGAGCACGACCTGTCGATCGCGCAGAAGCTGGCGCACCACGCCAATATCCAGACCACGGCCGGGTATGACCGACGGGACGACAACGAGCGGCGCAGGGCGGTGGAGCGGTTCGACTACTGAACCGCTGCATTTTCTTGCGAGCATCAGTGAATGCTCGATGCCAGCTCGAAAATTGGCATGTACATCAGAATCACGATCAGCCCGATCAGCAGGCCGATAAAGGTCATCAACAACGGCTCGAACAATTTCACGAACCACTCTACCCAGCGCCCGATCTCCTGGTCGTGGAAGTCGGCACAACGCTCAAGCATCTCACCCAGGTTGCCCGATTGTTCGCCGGCGCGCAGCAGGCGTAGCGAGACGGGGGTCACCAGCTGGCCGGCCTGCAGCGCATCGGATAACGGCAGGCCCTCGGCGACCCGTTGACTGGCCTGCTCCAGGCCCTCGGCCGCGGTGCTGCCCAGCAGGCCGCGGGCCATGCCCAGTGCGGTGAGGATGGGGATGCCCCCTTGCAGCAAAATCCCCAGTGACCGGTAGAAGCGCGCCAGCTCATACATCATCAGGCGCTGGTGCAGCGCGGGCAGTCGGCGCAGCAGGCGGCCGGCGCCACGGCGCACGGCCGGGTGGCGACGCAGGGCGACCAGGGTGCCGACGCCGACAAACGTGCCCAGCCCCAGGGGTAGTTGCTGGGCATGCAGGAACAGACCGATCTGCATCAGCACCCGCGACAGCCACGGCAGTTCGCTGCCCATGCCCTCGAACACCAGGCTGAAGCGGGGCACCACGTACCCCAGCAGGAACAGCACCACGCCGCCGCCCACCAGCAACAGCAGCAGCGGGTAGACCGAGGCACCGACCAGCTTCTGGCGGACCAGATCCAACCGCTGGCGATAGCTGATGTAGCGGGTGAGGGCGTCGCCCAATGCGCCGGTGCGTTCGCTGGACTGCACCAGGGCCACGTACAGGGTGGGGAACACCCGCGGCTGCAGGGCCAGGGCCTGGGACAGCGAGCGCCCCTCATAGAGTTGGCGCACCAGTTGCTCCAAGGTCTTGCGCGTGGCGCCGCCCGGGGCTTTCTCGGCCAGGCTCTCGAGGGCGTCGATCAGCGGCAGGCCGGCGCCGAGCAAGGTGGTCAGCTCCTGGCTGAACAGCATCAGATCGAACGCCGCCACGCGTCGTCGCAGGGCCAGGCCCTGGCTGCGCACGCTGAGCACGCGCAGCCCCTGGTCCTCGGCCTGGCGCCGGGCCTGGTCGCTGTCCTCGGCCTCCACCTGCAATTGCACCACGCCCTGGCTTCCCAGGGCCTTGAGCTGATAGCGCATGGCCGGGGCCCTCATTGCCAACTGGTGATCTCGGCGTTTTCGCCGTCACCACCGGGTTGGCCGTCCTTGCCCATCGACAGCAGGTCGTACTCGCCGCCGTTCTCGCCGGGCTGCTTGTAGATGTAGGGGCGGCCCCAAGGGTCCTGTGGCACGGCCTTCTGCAGGTAGGGGCCCGACCAGCGCGCTTCGCCACCTGGCGCGACCACCAGGGCCTGCAGGCCCTGCTCGCTGCTGGGGTAGTGGCCTACCTCCAGGCGATAGAGGTCCAGTGCCTTGCCCAGCCCCTCGATCTGCGCCCGGGCCACCTTGGCCTCGGAGCGGCCCAGCTGGCTGAAGTACTTGGGCGCGACGATGCCGGCCAACAGGCCCAGCACCACCAGCACCACCAACAGTTCGAGCAGGGTGAAGCCGCGTTGGGTACGGATGCTGCGTTGCATGGTGAAACCCTCCGGTGCATTTACCCCTGCCATGCAACAGCCGTGCACGTCTGCTTCGGGCCCTTGCGCCATGGGCCGCAGCAGGCGGCACGCGGCTTGCGTCGCAGTCGAAAAGCCCGGGTTAACGGGGCATCTCCCCCACATCGGGGGCCACGCTTGGGTTATTTGCGGCGGGAGGCGAACGACATGCGAGGACTGATCCTGGGGTTGGTGGCGGGGCTGATGGCATTCGCCGCCCAGGCCGACATCTATGTCTCGAGCGATGGCAAGGGCGGCTTCGTGCTGTCCAACGTGCACCGGCCGGGCCGGCATTACGACCGGGTCATCAGCGAACGCCCGACAGCGGGCGGGCCGGTCAATGCGCAACTGATCACCGGGCGACCCTACGCCGACCTGGTGGCGGCCGCGGCGTTGGCCCACGGTGTGCCCCCGGCGTTGCTGCACGCGTTGATCAAGGCCGAGTCCGGCTACAACCCCAAGGCGCGCTCGGCCAAGGGCGCGGCGGGGTTGATGCAACTGATGCCGGACACGGCGAAAGAGATGGGCGTCAAGGATGTACTCGATCCACAGGCCAACGTGCAGGGAGGGGCGCGCTACCTCAAGCGCATGCTCACGCTGTTCGACAACGACATCACGTTGGCCGTGGCGGCCTACAACGCGGGGCCTGAGGCGGTTCTCAGCCGTGGACGGGTGGTGCCGCCGTTCGCCGAGACCCTGCGCTACGTGCCGAATGTGTTGCGCGACTATCGCCTGCTGCGCGGGCTGGCTGGGGATGCGCCGCTTTGAGCGGCGAGGTGTTCTCCGTGATCCTTGCAGCGCCTGTAAGGGTTGCGGTGAGCACCTGGCGGCCCTCACGCGCTCAATAGCCTCACCTCACCCATGCTTTCCCCAACTCTGGGCTATAACCTGTAGAGGTGCCCAGCCGCGGAGCCCGCCATGGACCTCGCCCCCCGTCCCGACACATTGCTGCCCGCCGAAATCGGCCAGGCGCGCAAGCCGTTCGACCTGCTGCGCTGGTACGCCTGGGTCAGCCTGGCGATCATCCTGTCGGTGGGGGTTGGCCTGGGCCTGATCTCAAGCCGCTTCATCATTGACGAGAGCGTCGAGCGCGATGCCTTGCTCACCGCCCAGTTCATCACCTCCATCGCCGACGCCGAAGTGCGCCATGTCTCGATTCCCAACGTGCGGACCATGGGTGAGCTGCTTGATCCGCGCACCGACCATGCCTTGCCCGATGTCGACCCTGAGGCCAGGCGCCGGGCCCGTGGCGAGTTCCTCGACCATATCGCGCACCTGCCGGACATGCTCCTGGCCAACATCTACGCCCCTGATCGCACGGTGATCTGGTCGAGCAACCCGGCGCTGATCGGCAAGCTGATCGAATCGGACGACGACCTCGACCGGGCATTCGAGTACAAGATGCGGGTGTCGGCCAGCTACCACAACTTCGAGCAGGCGCGCAGCGAGCAGAAGTTCGTCACCCCGCCCGAGCAGCTATTCATCGAGAACTACATCCCCTTGTTCGACGCCGACGGCGAAAACGTCATGGCGATGGTCGAGATCTACAAGGAACCCCATGATCTGATCGTGCGTATCGAGCACGGCCTGCTGCTGATCTGGCTGGCCATCGCCGCGGGTGCCGGCCTGGTGTATGTCGGTCTGTACGGCATCATGCGCCGCGCCGCCCGGCTGGTGGCGGTGCAGCAGAAGCGGCTGATCGGCAACGAAACCTTCGTGGCCCTGGGCGAGGTGTCGTCGGCGGTGGCCCACAGCCTGCGCAACCCGCTGGCCAGCATCCGCTCCAGCGCCGAGCTGGCCCAGGCCTTCGACGATGGCCCGGCGCAGAAGAACATCAGCGACATCATCAGCCAGGTCGACCGCATGTCGCAGTGGGTGCGTGAGCTGCTGCAATCGCTGCGCCCGCTTGGCGATGAAGCCGTGGCGGTGGATGTAGCCCAGAGCCTGCGCGACAGCTTGCAGGCGTTTGCCCACGCGCTGGAGCGCGGCGGCGTGCGGTTGCTGCTGCCTGAGCTGCCAAGCGTGCAGGTGCTGGGCCAGCCGGCGCTGCTCGGGCAAATCTTCAGCAGCCTGATCGCCAACGCCCTGGAGTCGATGGAGGCCGGTGGCGAGCTGCGTGTTGAAGTGGTGCGCAATGATCGGCGTAATCTGAGCCTGCGGCTCTCGGATACCGGCAAGGGCATGAACGAGCAACAGCAGCGCATGGCCTTCCGGCCATTCTTCACTACCAAGCAAGGCGGCGTGGGCGTGGGGCTGATGCTGGTGAAAAGGATCATGGAGCGCTTCGGCGGCTCGGTGCGGTTGAGCAGTCGTGAGGGGGCAGGGACCCGGGTACTGCTGAATTTTCGGGTGGCATCAACTTAACCTTAAGCTATAGATATTGAGTCCAATACACTGATTTATAAGGAAATTATCAAAAATGGGTGACCGTTACCCAAAAGTGGGGAATTATCCAACAAGCAAGATTAATAATGATCTTCAACATAATGATTTATAAAGAAAAATCATAAATTCAAGTTGCTGGCTGGTTTTTTGCTAGACCTCTCGCAAGCCTGCGCTGACACCTTCAGCAAAGGTTCGATGGAATCACTTTGCTACCACCGGTAGCAGAGCAGCATGCCGGTGAACCTCATCGGCGTTCAGGTGGGAACGACGCGATGCAGACGCTCGAAAACGGTGCCCCCGACAAGGCCGCGCCTCCCGCCAGCGGGTTGGCAACGCCGCTGCACGAGTTCAACCTGCTGCGCTGGTTCTCGCTGGTCAGCCTGCTGATCATCGCCTCGGTGGCCGGTGGATTGGGCTATGTGTCGACACGTTTCGTGGTGCGCGACAGCGTCGAGCGCGATGCCATGCTCACCGCCCAGTTCATCCAGGCCATGGCCCAGGCCGAGGTGCGGCACTCGCAGCTGCCGCCGGGCATCACCATGGGCGAGTTGCTCGATCCGCGCCTCGACCAGCAGCACCTGCAGTTCACTCCGCAGTTGGCCGAGTCGACCCGGGTGGAGTTCCTCGACCACGTCGAGCACCTGCCCGACACCTTGCTGGCCAATGTCTATGCCCGCGACCGCACGGTGGTGTGGTCGACCAACCCGCACCTGATCGGCAAGCGCATCGATGAAGATGACGATCTGGAACGCGCCTTCCGCTCGCGCAAGTCGGTGTCGGCCAGCTATCACAAGGCCGACGAGGACCGCGAAGAGCAGAAGTTCCAGCGCGAGCCCCGGCACCTGTTCATCGAGAACTACATCCCGCTGTTCGACAGCCAGGGCGAGCAGGTGCTGGCGATGGTCGAGATCTACAAGGAGCCGCATGACCTGGTGCGGCGCATCCATCGCGGTTATGTGCTGATCTGGGCTTCCACCCTGGTCGGAGGGGCGTTGATCTACTTCGGCCTGTTCTGGATCGTGCGCCGCGCCGCCAGCCTGCTGCATCACCAGCAAGACCGCCTGGTGGCCAGCGAGACCTATGTGGCCCTGGGCGAGATGTCCTCGGCGGTGGCTCACAGTTTGCGCAACCCATTGGCCAATATCCGCTCCAGCGCAGAACTGGCCCAGGACATCGCCAGCCCGGCGGCGCAGAAGAACATCGGTGACATCATCACCCAGGTCGATCGCATGTCGCGCTGGGTCCGCGACTTGCTGGTATCGCTGCGCCCGACCAGCGACGAAGCCGAGTCGGTCGACCTGGTGGCGGCCGTCGAGGATGCGCGGCAGGCCTTCGCTCCGCAGATCGAGCGCAACAACGTGCGCTTCGCCTTCGTCGGGCCTGCGACGCAATGGGTGGCCAGCCAACCGTTGCAACTGACGCAGATCCTAAACAGCCTGTTTGCCAACGCCCTGGAGGCCATGCCCCAAGGCGGCGAGCTGCGCGCCGAGGTGCGCCAGCTGGAGGGGCAGCAGGCGCAACTGCAGCTCAGCGATACCGGGAAGGGCATGAGCGAGCAGCAGCGGCGCATGGTGTTCAAGCCGTTCTTCACCACCAAACAAGGCGGCCTGGGTGTTGGCCTGGCCCTGGTCAAAAGGATCATGGAACGCTTTGGCGGCGCGGTCGAACTGACCAGCCGCGAAGAGGAAGGAACCCGCGTCAGCCTGACTTTCAATATTGCAGCGGGAGAGGACCATGGAGCACAGCATCCTGGTGGTCGAGGATGATGAAATCCTTGCCGACAACATTCGCACCTACCTGAGCCTCAAAGGGTTCGAGGTCACGGTGTGCCACAGCGCGGAACTGGCGCT
The DNA here is from genome assembly GCF_003253945.1 of Pseudomonas sp. 2848. Taxonomy (NCBI): domain Bacteria; kingdom Pseudomonadati; phylum Pseudomonadota; class Gammaproteobacteria; order Pseudomonadales; family Pseudomonadaceae; genus Pseudomonas; species Pseudomonas sp. 2848. Next base: position 89,458 of record NZ_QKZD01000005.1, on the reverse strand, counting down.
GGAGCAGATCAAGCGCGCCCGGCCTGACGCCGTGCTGACCGACAATTCGCTGCCCGGCATGAGCGGCCACGACCTGTTGCGCTCGCTGGTAGCCCAGGCGCCGGAGCTCAAAGTGATCATGATGACCGGCTACGGCAACGTCGAAGACGCCGTGCTGGCCATGAAGGAGGGCGCGTTCCACTACCTCACCAAGCCGGTAGTGCTGGCCGAGCTCAAGCTGATGCTGGACAAGGCCCTGGCCGCCGAACGCATGGAGCGCACGCTGTCGTTCTACCAGGAACGGGAGGCGCAGAAGTCCGGTTTGCAGGCATTGATCGGCGAGTCGCCGGCCATGCTAGAGCTCAAGCACACCTTGCAGCAGCTGCTCGATGCCGAACGGCGCATGGCCAGCGGCGACCTGCCGCCGGTGTTGGTCGAGGGCGAGACCGGTACCGGCAAGGAGCTGGTGGCGCGCGCCCTGCATTTCGACGGCAGCCGGGCCAAGGGGCCGTTCATCGAGTTCAACTGCGCCTCGATTCCCGCCCACCTGCTGGAGGCCGAACTGTTCGGCCACGAAAAAGGCGCGTTCACCGATGCCAAGGAGCGTCGCGTGGGCCTGGTCGAGGCGGCTGACGGCGGCACCCTGTTCCTCGACGAGATCGGCGAGATGGACCTGGTGCTGCAGGCCAAGCTGCTCAAACTGCTGGAGGACCGCACCATCCGCCGCATCGGCGCGGTCAAGGAGCGCAAGGTCGACCTGCGGGTGATCAGCGCCACCAACTGCAACCTGGAGCGGATGGTCCAGCAGGGCAAGTTCCGCCGCGACCTGTTCTTCCGCCTGCGCATCATCGCCCTCAAGGTGCCGCGCCTGTTTGCCCGTGGCCAGGACATCCTGCGCCTGGCCCGGCACTTCCTGGCCCACCACGGGCGGCGCTATGGCAAGCCCAACCTGCGCTTCTCGGCCGAGGCCGAGGCGCTGATGCTGGGTTACAGCTGGCCGGGCAATGTGCGCGAACTGCGCAACATGCTCGAGCAGACGGTGTTGCTGGCGCCCAGCGAAGTGATCGGCGCCCACCAGCTGAACCTGTGCATGACCCTGGTCGACGAACCGCTGGCACAGCCGGCGCAGGTGCTGGCATTCGAGGCGCCGCGCCACGAGCCCCCGGCAGCGGCAAGCTTGCCGGACATGGAGCGCGATATGGTCTGTCGTACCCTGGACCGCACCGACTGGAACGTTACCAAGTCGGCACGGTTGCTGGGATTGTCGAGGGACATGCTGCGCTACAAGATCGAGAAACTCGGGTTGATCCGGCCGGACAAGCGGCAGTGGTGAGCGGGCATGCTAATGGCCTGTCAGTTTCGCGTCTTTGGGGCTGCCATGCAGCCCATCGCCGGCAAACCGACGATGGGCTTGACTGGCTGCCAGGCCAGGATTTTGCTACAGCGCTGAGTAAAGCCCGCTTCCACAAAGCTCAGGGCTTGCCGCCGTTGCCTGACCCTGCGCCATCACGCCCCATCCCCTCCGAGCCGCTGTCCCCCATCCCCGGCAGATCACGATCATCGTTCTGCTCGGCTGGCGGGCTGTCCGGGTCATTGCCTTTGATCCGCGGGTCGGTATCCCGTGGCATGGGCTTTTCGATCGGGTTGAGGGTGCTGTCCACGCCGGGCTTGGGCGCCGGATTGTGCGGGTCGTCAGGGTAGGTGGCGCCGGTACCGGCGGCGAAGGCCAGGGGCGAGGCGAGCAGGGCGGCAAGCAGGAAGGAACGGTTCATGCGGGCAAGCTCCTTTGCGATGACAAGAAGTCGGCCCCGCCTGCGCAGGGCCTCGTTCTCATATGGGCCATGGCCCCATCAGCAAGGTGCCATCACGGCGACCAACGGTCACACCACCATCGACAGCAGCATGATGAAGATGATGCCGACCACCGAGAGGATGGTTTCCATCATGCTCCAGGTCTTGAACGTCTCGGCCACGGTCATGTTGAAGTACTGCTTGACCAGCCAGAAGCCGGCGTCGTTGACGTGGGACAGGATCAGCGAGCCGGCGCCGGTGGCCAGCACCAGCAGTTCGCGGTTGACGCCCGGCACCAGGTCGATCACCGGGGCGACGATGCCGGCGCCGGTGATGGTGGCCACCGTGGCGGAGCCGGTGGCGATGCGGATCACCGCTGCCACCAGCCAGGCCAGCATGATCGGCGAAATCTCGGCCTGCACCGCCATCTGCCCGATCACGTTGCCCACGCCGGTGTCGACCAGCATCTGCTTGAAGCCACCGCCAGCACCGACGATCAGCACGATGGCGGCGGTGGGGGCCAGGCTCTGGTCGAGCATCTTCATGATCTGCTGGCGGTTGAAGCCACGGGCCGAACCGAAGGTGTAGAAGGCCAGCAGCAGTGCGGCGAGCAGGGCGGTGATCGGGTGGCCGATCAGGTCCATCCACTGACGCACGATGTGCTCGGCCGGTAGCACCACGTCGGCGAAGGTCTTGAGCAGCATCAGCACCACCGGCAGCAGCACGGTGATCAGGGTCACGCTGAAGCTGGGCAGGTTCTGCTGGTTCGACTCGCGGGCGATCTGGTCCATCAGCTCCTGGGAGGGGTTGCCCGGGATGTAGCGCGAAATGAAATTACCGAACAGGGGGCCGGCAATCACCGCCGTGGGCAGGGCCACCAGCAGGCCATAGAAGATGGTCTTGCCGATGTCAGCGTGGAAAATGCCGATCGCCAGCAGCGGGCCCGGGTGCGGCGGTACCAGGCCGTGCACCACCGAAAGGCCCGCCAGCAGCGGGATGCCGATCTTCACCAGCGACACGCCGGAGCGGCGGGCGACGATGAACACCAGCGGGATCAGCAGCACGAAGCCGATCTCGAAGAACAGCGGGATGCCCACCAGGAAGGCCGCGAACATCATCGCCCAGTGCACCTTCTGCTTGCCGAAGGCGCGGATCAGGGTCTGGGCGATCTGGTCCGCGCCGCCGGAGTCGGCCATCAGCTTGCCGAGCATGGTGCCCAGGGCCAGGACGATGCCGACGAAGCCGAGCACGCCGCCGAAGCCGTCCTGGAACGACTTCATCACCTTGGCCACCGGCATGCCGGAGGTCAGGCCGAGAAAGCCCGCGGCTATGGTGAGGGCGACGAAGGGATGGACCTTGAAATGGGTGATCAGCAGGATGAGCCCGACGATGGTGACCAGCGCGTCGAGTAGCAGGAAGGTATCGGTAGCCAGTCCGAACATGGTTCGTGAACCTCGGTCTTTTCGTTGTTGTTTTGGTATCGCGTGTCTTGCGGTAATCAGCCTTGAGAGGCCTGGAGACAGCGCTGTCTTTGGTGAGCCGGAAAAACCGCCGGGTCAGGCAGTCCGCGCCAGCGCCTGCTCACCGCAAGGCTTTAGCCACTGATGCACGTCCTCGGCCAGCGTGGGCAGCGGGCGGGTGGCGTCCAGGGCCAGGGTCAGGGGCTCTGCGTGCGGCGGCTCGAGCGCTGCGAACTGGCTGTCGATCAGGCTGGCCGGCATGAAGTGACCGGGGCGGGCCAGTACGCGTTTCTCGGCTTCCTGCGGGGTCAGCTCGAGGAACACGAAGCACAACTCGGGCACGGCCAGGCGCAGGGTGTCCCGATAGCGGCGCTTGAGGGCCGAGCAAGTGAGGATCGGGCGTTCACCGGCGGCGAGGGTGGCCTGCAGCTCTTCGCCCAGGCGCACCAGCCAACCGGCACGGTCGTCGTCGTTCAGGGGAATGCCGGCGCTCATCTTGGCGATGTTGGCGGCGGGGTGGAAGGCATCGCCTTCGATCAGGCGGCCGCCGCTGCGGGTGGCAATGGCAGCGCCGACGCTGCTTTTACCGCAGCCGGCCACGCCCATGACCACGATCGCGGACAGGGAAGGGTTCATCTGTACCTCCTGCTGGGTGAGATAGCGCTGTCTCGGTCGGGACGAGCCGAACACCATGCACCACCCTCCCGGGTGTTATTGATCTTGTCTTTGGCAGTATGGACGCTGAACGCATGCCTGCTACCAAGATTGCATTGCCTGCATCCAGAGACAGCGCTACCTTAGTGACCGTTCCCCATTCCTGCAAGTAGTAAAATTACAATACTCATGTCCCGTACTGGCTCGCGTACTACCGGTCGTCCCACCCTGGCGGAAGTCGCCAGGCTTTCCGGGGTTTCCCCGATCACCGCCTCCCGCGCCCTGCGGGGCGTCAGCACGGTCGCGCCGGAGCTGGCGCAGAAGGTCATGGCCGCGGCGTCGAGCCTCGGCTATGTCGCCAACCCGGCCGCCCGTGCCTTGGCGTCGGCGCGCAGCCAGTCGGTGGTGGTGTTGATCCCCTCATTGTCCAACCAACTGTTCATCGACACCCTCGAGGCCATTCACGAGGTGATGCGCCCCCGTGGCCTGGAAGTGCTCATTGGCAACTATCACTACGATGTCGCCGAGGAAGAGAACCTCATCCGCAACTACCTGGCCTACCAGCCGTGCGGCGTGCTGCTCACCGGCTTCGAGCGCAGCGAGGCCTCGCGGCAGATGCTGGCCGCGAGCCAGGTGCCGTGCGTGCACATGATGGAGCTGGGCGGCGAGGGCGATGCCTTGTCGGTAGGGTTCTCCCAGCACGCGGCCGGGCGCGCCGCGGCGCGGCACCTGATCGAGCGTGGCCGCCGACGCCTGGGGTTCATCGCCGCGCAGCTCGACCCTCGGGTGATGCAGCGCGCCGAAGGTTTCCGTCAGGCCCTCGCCGAGGCCGGTCTGCAAGCCCCCGAGCTTGAAGTGCTCGACCCACAACCTTCGTCCATCGGCCTGGGCGGCACGCTGTTCAGCCGCCTGCTGGCCAAGGCGCCGGATGTCGACGGCATCTTCTTCTGCAACGACGACCTGGCCCAGGGCGCGGTGCTGCAGGCCCTGCGTGAAGGCATCGAAGTGCCGCGCCGGGTGGCGATGGTCGGTTTCAACGACCTGCCGGCCTCGGCGCACATGGTTCCGCGTCTGACCTCGATCCGCACCCCGCGCGCGGCGGTCGGGCGCGGCGCAGCGCAGGCGCTGCTGGCGTTGCTCGATGGCAAGCGGGTGGCTACCGGTCAGCAGGACTTGGGCTTCGAGCTGATGGTCAGGGAGAGCTCCTAGCACGCTTGGCTGGGGACGTTCATTGATGGGATTGGCCTGTTATTTTTACCAGTTTCGTCCTTCTTGCAGGCCGGTCATCCTTTCCGGAGACAGGGAGAGGACCAATGATGGCAGAAACTTGTTTATTACAGGTGGACTACAGCGGTACTGTCACCTACGCCCACACCAACTCAGGCGATGTGGGCCTGGCATATAGCGTCTACGGCCTGGATGCCGCATCTTTGATTCGCGCACCTTACTTGAGGTTCAACGGCCAATGCCTTGAATTGGCTTTTGGTTACTATCTGCTGGGAAAAGGCTACCGGGGATACCATCCGGTGCTCATGCGTTTCAACTCGCCGGACAGCTACTGCCCATTTGGTCCCGGTGGATTGAACGCTTACACATACTGCGCTGGCGACCCAGTTAATCGCTCAGACCCATCCGGACATGTGGGGCGCACCAAGTCAGCGGTTAACAAACTGTTCAGACAGAAAGCAGACAATGGCAAACCGACCCTTTCAGGCTTTCGACGCCTGTTGGAGGAGGGCGAGCGACGGCCCGCATTCTCTGCCGGGGTACTTGCGATACCTAGCGCTCCTGTCATGGATGATTCAAGTTGGCGCGGCTCGCAAACATTAATTGCATCCGACTACACACTCAGCGCGCCGCCGGTAGCTGAATTTGTCAGGCGTGGTTCGAGCGCTTCACAGGAATCGGAGCACGTACCTTCTGCTCCCCCCGTGAGCGAGTTTGTGCGGCGAGCCTCGTTGGTATCGATTATCTCGAACTACTTACCCTCAGCTCCGATGTCCGAAGGCCCTCCAGATCAAGTGCGGGAGGCGCCTGTGGCGGTTCACCCACACGCCTCAACAAGGACTGCGCTGATCTTGATCGCAGGGCTTGGACAACAAGTGAGAGAGGCTGATTGAACCTGCCTGCGTAAAACGGATAGCACCCTGCACGATTCGGATACCTCCACCCAGGGACATAACCTGACCCGGCTTGAACAATAACGATCGAGGCTCTGGCCATGTCCCTGGGATTCGTCTATCTCACGATGGCTGCTCTGCCACGTTCTCCAGTGCTTGCCCGCGGCTGACCCACCAGCCGAACCCAGCCGCGGTGAAGAACATGATCAGGCTGTAGATCGCCGCCGGCACCGCCATGGTCGCGTTGTTCAGCAGCGACGGGCTCAGGGCCAGCGCGATGGCCAGGGTGCCGTTGTGGATGCCGATCTCCATGCCGATGGCGATCGCCTGGCGTTTCGGGATGTTCAACAGGCGTGGCACCCAGTAACCCACGCCAAGGCTGAGCAGGTTGAACAGCAACGCGGCGCCACCGACGATCGGCGCGTACTCGACCACGGTCTGCCAGTCCTTGGCCAGGGCCAGGACGATGGTGAAGGCCAGGAACAGCGCCGCGACGATCTTCATCGGCTTCTGCATGCGCGCGGCGAAGCGCGGCGCCCAGTGACGGATCAGCATGCCCAGGGCCACCGGCAGCAGGACGATGGCGAACACCTGCATGACCTTGGCGAATTGCAGGGGGATGGCCTGGTCCGATGCCATGAACCACATCAGCGACAGGTTCACCAGCAGCGGCATGGTGAGGATGGCGATCAGCGAGTTGACCGCGGTGAGGGTGATGTTCAGCGCCACATCGCCGTGGGCCAGGTGGCTGAACAGGTTGGCCGTGGTGCCGCCGGGCGAGGCGGCCAGCAGCATCAGGCCCACCGCCAGCGCCGACTCGAGGCCAAGGCCGTTGGCGATCAGGAAGCACACCAGCGGCAGCAGCAGGATCTGGCAGGCCAGGCCGATCACCACCGGCTTGGGGTACTTCACCACCCGGGCGAAGTCGGCGAGGGTCAGCGACAGGCCCAGGCCGAGCATGATGATGCCCAGGGCCAGCGGCAGGAGGGCGGTGAGCAAGGGGGAGGCGGTCATCGGCGGTCTCTCGGGCGAAGGATCCCGAGGAGTATAGGTGGGTGCGCAATGATAGCTATCGTGTCTGGACGATCTTGGTAACCGTTTGTTACTGGCCTGGTGACGCCATGTCGCGTTGCGATGCCGGGCCTGTGGCAGTAGCATTCGCGCTTTTGCCGAGGATTAGCCCGTCATGCCGTTCCAGCAAGGTCTGCTTGCCACCCCGGTGCCGGCCCACGCCCGTCACCTGTTCTTTGCCCTCGATTCCCTGGAGGCGCTGCCCGCTGCACTGGACCAGCTGTTGCCGCAGGTCGATGGCCACAGCCTGATCCTGGCCGTCGGCGCTCCGCTGGCCAAGGCCCTGGGCCGTGAGGTGCCGGGCTTGCGCAGTTTCCCGCAACTGGACGCGGTGGTGGAGAACCCGGCGACCCAGCACGCCCTGTGGCTGTGGCTGCGCGGTGCCGAGCGCGGCGAGCTGTTCCTGCGCGCCCAGGCCTTGCAGCAGGCGCTGGCGCCGGCCCTGCGCCTGGTCGACAGCGTCGACGGCTTCCTGCACCGCGGCGGCCATGACCTGACCGGCTACGAAGACGGCACCGAGAACCCGGTGGACGCAGACGCCGTCGCCGCCGCCATCGTGCCGGGCGACATCCCCGGCCTGTCGGGTTCGAGCTTCGCCGCCTTCCAGCTGTGGAAGCACGACCTGGGCTACTTCAAGTCGCTGCCCCAGGCCGAGCAGGACAACATCATCGGTCGCCGCCTGAGCGACAACGAAGAGCTCGACGACGCGCCCGAGTCGGCCCACGTCAAGCGCACCGCCCAGGAGAGCTTCGCGCCCGAGGCGTTCGTGGTGCGGCGCTCGGTGGCCTGGACCGATGAACGTGGCGCGGGCCTGGCGTTCGTCGCCCTGGGCTTCTCGCTGGACGCCTTCGAGGTGCAGCTGCGGCGCATGAGCGGGCTGGAGGATGGCGTGGTCGATGGCCTGTACCGCTTCAGCCGGCCGCTGAGCGGCGGCTATTACTGGTGCCCGCCGCTGGGTGAGCAGGGCGCAGACCTGCGCCTGTTGCTGGGCTGACAGGCCCTCATCGCGGGGCAAGCCTGCTTCCACGCCTCGGGCCTGATGCCCGTCGGCGTGGGCTTGCCCCGCGATGACTCAGAACGGCACCGCCACCGTCAGTTGGCTGTAGACGTTGGTCCCGCTGCCCACCTGGTTGCCGCCATTGCTTTCATCCTTGCGCGGCTTGAACAACCCCAGCAGCGGGGTGACGATCAGGTGCTCGTTGACCGCCCATTCCACATACAGGTCCAGCTCCTGCGCATCGAGGTTCAAGGTGTCGCGGCTACGCACCGTGTCGAAGTCGAAGAACAGCGCGCCGAGGGTCAGATTGTCCCGTGGCGTGGCCTTCAGGCCGACATGGTGGATGCCGCTGTTGGTGTTGAATGGCCCGGCGTAGTTGCCGGCGACCTCGCCCTGGATCCAGGTGCCATAGCCGCTGGAAAGCCCTGTGAACAGCAGGTCCCAGCCTGCGGAGTAGCGGGTGTAGCGGTAGGTCAGCTGCGGCGCCCAAGGGGTGTCGGCGAAGGTGTAGGCCGCTTCGCCGTACCAGGCCGTCTCATTCCCCCCGCGCTTGTCCTGCCAGGCATATTCGAAGGCCAGCCGAGTGTTTGCCAGGCCCGCACTGCCTTCGCCCCGCACGCTGTATACATCCATGCCTTCGCGGGCCTTCTGGAACTCGCTGGCCCACTGGTCGGCCACGTCGATGCCGTGGATATAGGTCAGGCCCAGGGTACCCAGGTCGTGGGTGTAGTCCAGGGTGCCGGCCGCCAGCTCGGTTTCGGCCTGGGCGCGGTTGTCGGACTTGAGCCACAGCACCCTGCCATGCAGCCCCTCCTGGCCGCCCAGGCGCAGCACCGCAGTGCGGTCGAAGGCGTGGCGCGCGCCCAGATAGAAGCCGCCGCCACGGTTGAGCTGGCCGTCGGCCGGGCCCTTGCCGAGGTTGGGACCGTCGTCGTTGATCAGGAAGCCGCTGCCCAGGCGGATCACCTGGCGGCCGCCGGACAGGTCCACGCCATCCTTGCCCAGCAACGGGAACAGGTCGCCCGAGCGCCAGCCCAGGTAGGCGTCCTCGATCTTGGTGGTGCGTTCGGAGCCGTCCTGGTTGCCGCCGGCGTCGCCGTCGCCCCAGGCGCCTGAGCTGACCCAGTTGAGGGCGCCATACAGGCTGCCGTTGCCGGCCAGGCCCTGGTCGCCGCTGAGGCCGTACTTGATGAAACCTTCGCGCCAGGTCGAGCCACCGGGGGTGCCGTCGTAGTTGTGGCGGCTGTTGAACATGCCCCAGACCGCGAGCAGATCGGCGTTCAGGTGGCTGTCGTCGTCAGCGTACAGCTCGTAGGCCGGGCTGGCCTGGCCATGGACCAGCAGGGTCAGTGCCGTGGCCATTGCGGTGCGACGTGGAGTGAGACGCATGGATCGATCCTCGTTTTTTGTGTGCGGTCTTGAGTGCCGCGTTGTTGTGGAGGCAGTGTCGGAAGGCGACGGGCTATTAGCGCGTGGAACGCTGGCGGTGGTCTTGCCCGTGGCTGCCAGCGCTCTTGCATGTCGCCGCCATCACAGGCTCGCGGCGGTCTCCGGCAGGGTGGCACCGCCGTCGACCACAAGGGTCTGGCCGGTGATGTAGCGGGCGGCGTCGGAGGCCAGGAACAGCATCGCGGCAGCGATATCGGTGGGTTCTCCCAGTCGTCCCAAGGGCACGCCGGCGGCGATCCGGGCGTTCAGCCCGGTATCGCCGAGGTTGCCCATGGCCGGGGTGCGCACCATCCCCGGTTCCACGCCGTTGCATTGAACTGCGCCAGTTCCAGTGCGGCGTTGCGGATGAAGCCGTTGACCCCGGCCTTGGACGCGGCGTAATGGCTCAGGCCCGGATAGGCCACCCGCGGGCCGGTCACCGAGGAGGTGGCCAGCACGCAGCCGCCACCTTGGCGGCGGAACAGCGGCAAGGCGCCTTGGGTGAGCCAGAACAACGCCCCCAGGTTCACCGCCAGGGTCCGTTGCAGCAGCGCCGGGTCGATCTCGGCGAACGTGGTAAGCGGGAAGTACGCGGCGTTGTGCACCAGCACATCCAGGCGTTCCAGCTTGGCTAGCAAGGTGTCGATCGCAACGGGGTCGGCCAGGTCCAGCGTTTCCTCCCGCATTTCGTGACCCAGGACCGCAGCACCAGGCTGCCACGCCGCTCGCGCAGCAACGGCAGGCACGCCCGGGCGGTGTGGAAGGCGCTGTCGAGGTTGCTGCGCAGAGCCTCGCGCCAGGCGCTGTCGCTGGTCTGCTCGGAGGCGCCCAGGCCGTGGCCGCCGGCGCAGGCAATAACCGCGTCGAGGCCGTCGAAGCGCGCGCGTACCTGCTCGATGAACCCCGTCCAGTTGGCACTGTCCGCGGCATCGCCGGCCAGCACCAGGCCATCGCACTGCCGCGCGACGCGCTCCAGCGCCTCACGGCGGCGGCCCACCAGTGCCACCTGCCAGCCCTGGCGGGCCAGGCGCAGGGCGCAGGCTTCTCCGATGCCGCTGCCGGCCCCGGTGACCAGCACGCTGCGGTTCACTGCGCATGCTCCGTGCGGTTGAGCACTCGGCAATGGGATGACACCGGGAAGTTGGCCAGCGCATCGAAGCCGCCGCCCTGGTAGCCGAAGATCTTGCCGTCGCTGCGGTGCCGCGTCAGGTCGATCATCACCAGGCCCAGGGTGGGCACGATCTTCTCGCACCAGACGAACAGGTACAGCTGCTCGGCGATCTTGTAGTAGTACGCCCGGTCGGTGTCGCACAGGCCTTGCTCGACACCCTTCAGGCATTGCCAGCTGTAGTAGTCGGCATTCAGGTAGACGTGCTCGTATTCCTCGGTGGGGCTGTAGCGGTAGTGGTTGCGCAGGCCCACCAGTTCGGTGGTCGGCGCGTGGGGGCAGGCACCGGCCTGCCAGGGGTGGTCGAGGCTGCCGTGCAGGAAGCTGGCTTCGACGCCGGTCAGTGCTTCGCCGGCCAGGGCCAGGGTGTACAGGCCGCGCTGGGTGCGGGCCTGGTCGGGCAGGCGGCCGAGCACGGCGGTGAAGGCCTGCGCCAAGGTGTCGAGCACCAGTGACACCGACCAGGCCTGGCCGGCCTCGTGCTTGATGAAGTCGACCAGGTAGATACCGGGGCGCACCGAAGTGGCTCGGTAGTCGGCGCTGCCGCTGCTGTGGCCGTCCGCCGCGTGCCAGTGCAGGCGCTCGCTATCGAAGCGGTGCTCGATGATCCAGCCATTGGCGAAGTGCAGGGTGAGCGAGCGCCCGGACAGATCGGCCAGTTGCGGCAGGATGAAGGCCTCAGGTGCGAAGCCTTCGGCAAGGGCGCCCACGGTGATCCAGTCGGTTTGCTTCGGCATGTCGTTGACTCCTGTGTTGGGATGCTGCCCGGCATTTACGCGGTAGAACGCCGCCAGCGACGCCGGCACCTGCTGACTGAAGGCCTGCAGGCAGTAGTGGCCCAGGTCGTGGTTGGCGCTGGTCATGGTCAGTAGCGGATCATCACCGACTTCAGTTCGGTGAAGTCGTCGATGAAGGCCGAGCCGAACTCGCGGCCGATACCCGAGGCCTTGATGCCGCCGAACGGCACCGCCGGGTCGAGCAGGGTGTGCATGTTGACCCACAGGGTGCCGGCCTGGATTTCCGGGATCAGGCGCATGGCCTTGCCCAGGTCGTTGGTCCACAGGCTCGCGCTCAGGCCGTAGGGCGAGGCGTTCATCAGGTGGATCAGTTCGTCCTCGTGGTCATAGGGCAGAAAGGTCGCCACCGGGCCGAAGGTTTCCTGGTTGAGCAGAGTGTCGCCCGCGCTGTTGGCGAGAATGACAGTGGGCTCGACGAAGCATCCCGGGCCTTCGCCGATGCGGCCGCCATGGACGATGCGGTTACCCTCGGAGCGGGCGGTGGCGAACAGCTCGCCGAGCTTCTGCTGGTGCGGCTTGTTGGCTACAGGGCCGAACTGGGTGGCTTCGTCCAGGGGCGAGCCTATCTTCAGTTGGCCCAGGCGCTGGGACAGCGCGTCGAGCAACGGGTCAAGGCGTGAGCGATGCACGTAGAAGCGCTCGCCGGCGGCGCAGATCTGCCCGGAATGCAGGAAACCGGCCTCGATGATGCCGTCCACCGCCTTGTCGACGGCGACATCGGGCAGGAACGCCACGGCGTTCTTGCCGCCCAGTTCCAGGGTCGCCCGGGTCAGCCGGGCGCCCATGGCCGCCTGGCCGACGGCGATGCCGGTGGGCACGGAGCCGGTGAACGACACCTTGTCGGTGCCGGGGTGTTCGACCAGCGCCTTGCCCACCAGGCCACCACCGGTCAGCACGTTGAGGGCGCCCGGTGGCAGGCCGGCCTCGCTGGCCAGTTCGGCGATGCGCAGCAGGGTCAGCGGGGTGAATTCGCTGGGCTTGAGTACGATGCTGCAGCCGGTGGTCAGGGCCGAGGCCAGCTTCCACAGGGCGATCATGGTGGCGAAGTTCCACGGCACGATGCCCACCACCACCCCCACCGGCTCGCGCAGGGTAAAGGCGCTGTAGCGCTCGCCGGCGAAGGAGGGCAGCGACGGGGTGATGGTCTGGCCGGTGATCTTGGTGGCCCATCCAGCGTAATAGCGCAGGAAGTGCGCGGCCTGCTCCACCTCGAAGGCGCGGGCGATGCCGATCAGCTTGCCCGATTGCAGGGTTTCCAGTTGCGCCAACTCCTCGCGGTTGGCCTCCAGCAGGTCGGCCAGGCGCAACAGCACCGCGGCGCGGGTGGCGGGGCTGGTGCGCGACCAGTTGGCAAACCCCTGACGGGACGATTCGACGGCGCACTCGACATCGGCCAGGTTGGCGTCGGCGACCTGGGTGATGGCTTCGCCGTTGGCCGGGTTGTGCACGGTGATGCGGGCGCTGGATTGGCTGGGCACCGTTTCGCCGTGGATGTACAGGCCGTGGTCACGGGCGAGGAAGGCGCTGACGCTGGGGAGGAGGGGGATATCGCTCATGACAGGACTCCGGATGGGCCACAGCGGCCCGATTTGCGCAGGTTAGAGCGCGGCAAACCGGCGTTCTTGTCTGCCCATGCCAGCCACCATGACCTAGCCTGCCAGGCCCATGAAAAGTGCAATCCGAGGTGCGGAAGTTGCATTTTCCGGCCTGCCCACGGCTCCCATACTGACCCGGCATTCATCAGCGAACGCCCGCTTCCAGGCACTGTTCGCCAGGGTCCAATAACAATGAGCCAGACTATGAAAAAGCCAAACTCCCTGCTCGAAGACCTCAAGCCCCTGTTGCCGGCCATCGCCGCCCGCGCCGACCAGGCCGAGCGCGAGCGCAGCGTGCCCGCCGAAAACATCGCCGCGCTCAAGGCCATCGGCCTGCACAAGGCATTCCTGCCCAAACATTACGGCGGCCTGGAAATCAGCCTGCCGCAGTTCGCCGAATGCATCGCCGCGCTGGCCGGCGCCTGTGCCAGCACCGCCTGGGCGATGAGCCTGCTGTGCACCCACAGCCACCAGCTGGCGATGTTCCCGGCACGCCTGCAGGACGAGATCTGGGGCCACGATCCGGACGCCACCGCCAGTAGCAGCATCGCCCCGTTCGGGCGTACCGAAGAGGTCGAGGGCGGCGTGCTGTTCAGTGGCGAGATGGGCTGGAGCAGCGGCTGCGATCATGCCGAGTGGGCGATCATGGGCTTTCGCCGGAGCAACCCCGAAGGCGACCAGGACTACTGCTTCGCTGTGCTGCCGCGCAGCGACTACCAGATCCGCGACGACTGGTTCGCCGCCGGCATGCGCGCCAGTGGCAGCCGCACGTTGATCGTCGAGCGCGCCTTCGTGCCCGAACACCGCATCCAGAAGGCCCGGGACATGATGGAGGGGCAGTCGGCGGGCTTCGGGCTGTATCCGGACAGCACGATCTACTTCAACCCGTACCGGCCGTACTTTGCCAGCGGCTTCTCCACGGTCAGCCTGGGCATCGCCGAGCGCACGCTCGAGGTCTTCAGGGACAAGACCCGCAACCGCGTGCGCGCCTACACCGGCGCCGCCGTCGGCGCGGCCACCCCGGCGCTGATGCGCCTGGCCGAGTCCACCCACCAGGTCGCTGCGGCGCGCGCGCTGCTGGAAAAGAGCTGGGAGCAGATCGCCGAGTACAGCGCCCGCCACCAGTACCCGACCCGCACGGAGCTGGCCTACTGGCGCACCAACCAGGGCTATGCGGTCAAGCTGTGCATCCAGGCCGTGGATCGGCTGATGGAGGCGGCCGGCGGTGGCGCCTGGTTCGACGGCAACGAGCTGCAGCGGCTGTTCCGCGATGCGCACATGACCGGGGCGCATGCCTATACCGACTATGACGTCTGCGCGCAGATCCTGGGGCGGGAGCTGATGGGGCTGGAGCCGGATCCGGCGATGACCTGAGCTGCAACCGATGAACATGGCTGGAGCACTGTGAGAGCGACCCAGCCAGCCCATAACAATGATGGAGCCTTGCATGTCCATTCCCTTCGATAGCCGCGCCTTCCGCCGCGCCCTGGGCAACTTCGCCACCGGCGTTACCGTGATCACTGCCACCGACCCTTCGGGGCGCAAGGTCGGGGTCACCGCCAACAGCTTCAACTCGGTGTCTCTCGAGCCGCCGCTGGTGCTCTGGAGCATCGACAAGCGTTCCAGCAGCCATGCGGTGTTCGAGGCCGCCGGGCACTTTGCCGTGAATGTGCTGGCGGCCGACCAGGTCGACCTGTCCAACACCTTCGCCCGCCCCAGCGAAGACCGCTTCGCCGGTATCGAGCACGAGACCGGCGAAGGCGGCGCGCCCTTGCTGCCAGGCTGCGCGGCGCGTTTTCGCTGCGAGAAGTTCCAGCAGATCGACGGCGGTGATCACTGGATTCTCATTGGCCGGGTGCTAGCCTTCGACGACCTCGGGGGGGCGCCGCTGCTCTATCACCAAGGCGCCTATTCCAGGGTCCTGCCGCATGAGCTGATGGATCGATGCGCGCAGGGGTAACTGCGTCGAGGTGTTCGACGCCAGTGTTGCAGTGCCTGTGAGATCGAGCGCCGCCCGCGCGGCGCTCGATCTCAAGAGCGCTGCAAGGCTATCGTCTGGCACCTGGCAACACGGATCAAGGTCGGCGGCAGGCAGTGGCAAGACCTGCCTGGGTGGAGGCCGCAAAGTGGTGGGGAAGTCCCGGTGCATGCCAGCACTTGCGGCGCGCCGGGTAAGCGGTCATCTTTCTCTCGTCCACCCAGGGCCCACCCATGACAACCAATAATAAGCTCACCGAGCACCTGAACCGCGGCAGCGTCGGCTTCCCCACCGCGCTTGCCAGCACCGTCGGCCTGATCATGGCCAGCCCGGTGATCCTCACCGCGACCATGGGCTTCGGTATCGGCGGCAGCGCCTTCGCCGTGGCCATGCTGATCGCCGCAGTGATGATGCTGGCGCAATCGACCACCTTCGCCGAGGCGGCGGCGATCCTGCCCACCACCGGCTCCGTCTACGACTACATCAACTGCGGCCTGGGCCGATTTTTCGCCATCACCGGTACCCTGTCGGCGTACCTGATCGTGCATGTGTTCGCTGGCACCGCCGAGACCATCCTTTCCGGGGTCATGGCCCTGGTGAACTTCGAACACCTCAATACCCTGGCCGAATCGGCCGGTGGTTCCTGGCTGCTGGGGGTGGGCTTCGTGCTGGTGTTCGGCGTGCTCAACGCCTTTGGCGTAAGCGCCTTCGGCCGCGCCGAGGTGGTGCTGACCTTCGGCATGTGGACCACGCTGATGGTGTTCGGCGTGCTCGGCCTGATCGCAGCGCCCGCCGTCGAGCTGGAAGGGCCGTTCGGCGTGTCGCTGGTCGGCACCGACCTGATGACCATCCTGTCGCTGGTGGGCATGGCCATGTTCATGTTCGTCGGTTGCGAATTCGTCACTCCCTTGGCCCCGGAGCTGCGCCGGTCGGCCTGGGTAATGCCCAAGGCCATGGCGCTGGGGTTGTTCGGCGTGGCCAGTTGCATGTTCATCTACGGCGCGGCGATGAAGCGGCAGGTGGAAAACGTGGTGCTCGATGCAGCAAGCGGCGTGCACCTGCTGGACACCCCCATGGCCATCCCGCGTTTCGCCGAGCAGGTGATGGGCGATATCGGCCCGGTGTGGCTGGGCATCGGCTTCCTCTTCGCCGGCGCCGCCACCATCAACACGCTGATGGCCGGGGTGCCGCGGATTCTCTACGGCATGGCCGTGGATGGGGCATTGCCCAAGGTGTTCACCTACCTGCACCCGCGCTTCAAGACCCCGCTGCTGTGCATCCTGGTGGTGGCGCTGATCCCGTGCCTGCATGCCTGGTACCTGGGCGGCAACACCGACAACATCCTGCACCTGGTGCTGGCGGCGGTATGCGCCTGGAGTACCGCGTACCTGCTGGTGACCCTGTCGGTGGTGATCCTGCGCATCCGTCGCCCGGACCTGCCGCGGGCCTATCGCTCGCCGCTGTTCCCGCTGCCGCAGATCGTCTCCAGCATCGGCATCCTGCTGGGCATGTGGTTCATCACCCCGCCGGGCATGAACCCGGCCGATGTCTATGTGCCGTTCGCCGTGATGCTTGGCGCCGCCGCCGTCTACGCGCTGTTCTGGACGTTGTGCGTGCAGAAGGTCAACCCGTTCCGGCCGGCCAGGGTCGAGGATGTGCTGGAGAAGGAGTTCGCCGCCGAGCCTGGTCAACCTCATAGCGAGCAGGTGCGCCATGTCGGCAAGCTGGCTTGAGCGCCTGAGCGGGCCACGTGCTCCGGCCGGGTATCGGCCCGGGGCTACCCTGGCGCGTCTGGGGCGCAATCTCGGATTGGCGGATTTGCCAGCCGCGGCATCCTTCGCCTACCGCAAGGATGGTCCGCGTATCGAGGTGCGTGAGCGCACCGAAAGCCACCTGTTGATGCATCTGGTCATGTGCGAGTTCATCCTGCGCGTGCCAGCCAGTGGCCAGGGCACGCTTCGCGCCGAACTGCACCACACCGGTATGCTGCGGCGCAGCGGACTGGGCTGCCGCCTGCGGGGCGGCGACCCGCTATTGTTCGAGGCGCTCGAGGCGCGCCTCGCAACGCTGCAGGCCAGCCTGATGCCCCTGGACTTCCAGCGCCTGGCCATCGAATGCCGCGACGGCCAGTGGCAGGTGATCCTGGAGCACATGGGCGCCAGCGAAGTGGTCAACCGGATGCCGGCCTTGCGTCGCTACATCCCCCTCTCAACCGAACAGCGCCACCATCTCTGGCTGGCGTTCGACGCGCTGGCGTGCGCCCTGCGCGACCTCTGACTCCAACTCATCTCTGTAGGAGCGGCTTTAGCCGCGATCACCCGCAAAGCGAGTGCCAGGCACCGCGATACCTGCATCGCGGCTGAAGCCGCTCCTACAAGAGAAGACGGTTGTACCTTTATTGATAACATGTTAACAATTACCTCCATAACAACAACCGTTGCTGTGGAGGTCGCAATGCCCATGCCCCAGCCCGTTTCAGTGCACAGCCCAAGCCCGGCCCAGGACGGCCTGGAGCGCTGGACGACGGCCATGCAGAAAGTCTGCGGCCAGTTCCAGACCGAACTTGCCTTCAACCGCTCGCTGTTCATCGGCGAGATATCGACCTACAACCGCGCCGGCCTGGCCCTGGCCAATCTGCGCACCAATGCCGGCAATATCCGCCGCCTGGGCGACAACCCCGACCGCGACGACGACCAGCATTGCTTTCTGGTCAGCCAGCGCATGGGCTACTCGCAAATCACCCAGGGCGGCGCGAGTATCCAGCTTTCGCCAGGCGAGCTGCTGTTGATGGATTCGGTGGGCCCGTGCGAGATCACTCCGTTCGGCCTGATCGAGCATGTTTCGCTGTCACTGTCCCGCGAGCAGGTGCGCAAGCATCTTGCGAAGCAGGGCGCGACCTTCGGCAAGATCTCCTCGACCAACGCCTGCGGGCGCATGCTGCACCTGCTGATGGACCAGCTGTGCCGTGAAGGCGACGAGGCCGGGGCAACCCAGGGTGAGGCGCTGCAGGCGGCGTTCATCGCTCTGCTGGAGCCGGGCTTCGAGCGCGGTGATGACAACCCCGGCTCGGTGGCCGGGCTCGGCGGCGTCAGCCTGCGGGGCTATGTGCAGAAGGTCATCGACGAGTCGCTGGGCCAGCCGGGGTTGACCCCGGCAAACCTGGCCGAGCGCCTGAGCATTTCGGTACGCCACCTGTACCGGTTGTTCGAGGAGGAGGGTGACAGCGTGTGCCGCTACATCCAGCGCTCGCGGCTCAAGCGCAGCGCCGATGATCTGTCCAACCCGTTCCTCAAGCGCGAGTCGATTACCTCGATCGCCTACAAGTGGGGCTTCACCGACTCGGCGCATTTCAGCCGGGCGTTCAAGAAGCAGTTCGAGCAGTCGCCGAAGGATTTCAGGGCCATGGCGTTGACGGCAGGGCGCTAAAAGCATCGCCGGCAAGCCGGCTTCCACAGGGCTATGCGTCCTCTGTGGAAGCCGGCTTGCCGGCGAAGCGGTCGCGAGGATGTAATCAGGCTAGCGCAAGGTAATGCTTCACAAAGGTCTCACTCAGCACCTCCCACAGCACCGGCGTGCCCTTGGTCACGAACCAGGCATCACCCGCTTTGTAGCGCGTCACCTGCCCGGTGGATTCATCGGTCAGCTGAATCTCGCCGGTCACGATCACCGCCTGCTCGCTGAACGGATAGACCATGCGGAACTTGCCCTGGGTGGTGCCGAAGTAGGCGCTGCTGACCGGGTCGGTCGGGGCGCCGTGGGTCATCTTGCCGTAGCACTTGACCTCGCCTTCGAGGATGGTCGAGCCGAGGTCGGCAACGGTGCCCCAGGCGTCGAGTTCGGACAGCTGCACACCCTGGCGGACGGCGGTGAGGGTCATGGTGGTTCTCCTGGTTTTTGTTCAAAAAGAATCAACGGCGGCCGTTGAAGAAGCCCGACAGCTGATGCACGGTCTTGCCGGCGGTCAGCAGCAGTGGGCGGATATGGTCCTTGCCGAGGATGCGCGCATGCTTGACCGAACTGATCAGGTCGTAGCGGGCCGAGCCTTCGCTCATGCCTTCGGCGAGGATCTTGCAGATGATGTGGCTAGGGGTGACGCCGAATCCCGAGTAGCCCTGCACGTAGAAGGCGTTGGGGCGGTTGCTCAGTGTGCCGATCTGCGGGAACAAGTTGGCGCTGGTGGCCATCGGTCCGCCCCAGGCCAGGTCGATGCGCACGTCCTTGAGGTAGGGGAAGATCTTCAGCATCAGGTTGCGGTTCCAGGCCTTGAGGTCCTTGGGAATATGCTCCACGAACGGCGTGGCGGCACCGAACAGCAGGCGGTTCTCGCGAGTGACGCGGTAGTAGTCGATCACCGGGCGGATATCGCTGTAGGCGCCGCGGATCGGGCTGATGCGCTGGATGAGCTCGTCCGATAGTGGCTCGGTCATCAACTGGAAGGCATAGGTGTTGACGGTGCGCGCATGCAGTTCGGGTTCGAGCTTGTTGAGGAAGCTGTCGCAGGCCCACAGCAGCTTGCTGGCCTTGACCGAGCCGCGCCCGGTGCGCACGGTGATGCGCTCGCCGTAGTGCACTTCCAGGGCCGGGCTGTGCTCGAAGATCCGGGCACCATGGCCGACCAGGGCCTGGGCCTCGCCAAGCAGTAGGTTTAGTGAGTGCACGTGGCCCCCGCCCATGTGCAGCAAGGCGCTGCTGTAGGCATCGGAGCCGATGATCTGCCTGACCTCCGAACCGCCGAGGAAGCGGACCTCGTCCCTGCCGTTGATGGCCTTGAAGTCCTTCTCCCAGGCGCGCAGGGTCTTTTCCTGGCGGGCGTTGAAGCCCATGTAGCCGTAGCCGTGGCAGAAGTCGGCGTCGATCTGGTAGCGGGCGATGCGCGCCTTGATGATGCCGGCGCCCAGCTCGCTGATCTCGAAGATCTCGCGCAGGCCTTTGTCGCCCACGCTGCTCTTGATCTTCTCCAGGTCGTGGCCGATGCCGGCCATGATCTGCCCGCCGTTGCGTCCGGTGCCGCCGAAGCCCAGGTAGCGGGCCTCGAGCACGACGACATTGGTGATACCTTGCTCGGCCAGTTCCAGGGCGGTGTTGATGCCCGAGAAGCCGCCGCCGATCACTACGACATCGGCTTCGATGTCGCTTTCCAGGGTGGGGAAGCTGAGGTTGTACTTCTTGGTGGCGGTGTAGTACGTCGGCGTTTCGATGTTGATCATGGCGCAGCCTGGACAGTTGGAATTGTTGGAAAGCAGGGCTTGCACAAGCGCTGGCGGTTACAGGTATTGAGCACCTAACGATAGGTAGGTGTCTTGCCTGGGACTGCCAGGGTTTTGCTTCAGGCTGCCACGTTGTCCATCGAGTCCAACACCGTAGGCATACGGCGGCAGCATGACCTCCACAGGGGAAGTGGTGATCATGCATCTCATGAATATGTTAAGTAAATGACCTTCTGTGGTTGCTTTCCTTTAGGCGCGGCACAGGGCGCTTACTTGAAATCCCACTGCATCTGCGTGGCGATGCTCACACCGCTGGACGACCTGACACAAACGTCCAGGTAGTCGGTAAAGCGTGGCGGCATGGCAATGCCTTCTTCCAGCAGGCGGCTGTTGTCGAACAGGTAGTTCAGGTCGGCAAAGCCGCTGTACAGGCGCAAGGCACGCAGCACCAGCCGTGGGTTGGCCGGGCCGATACGGGTTTCGAAATGGCTGGCGAGCGATTTGAGGTCGTCCGCCTCGACCTTGCGATAGCGCTCGCCCACCGGCTCCGCGCCATTGGCCAAGGCGAAGGCCTGGTCGATCTCGGCGAAGGTGCAGGCCGAATGATGGCCGGCGGAGATATGGTAGAGGTCATGGCCCAGGCGGGGCTTGAGCACCAGGCCGATCAACGCCTCGGCGCAATAGTCCACCGGGATCACGTCGATCTGCTCGTCCAGGCCGCAGGTGAAGCTTTCCAGGGCGAAGCCCATGCGGAACACCCAGAAGATGCTGCCCGAGGCCTGGCAGCCGAGGCTGCGGTGGCCGACCACGATGGATGGCCGCGCCACCACCAGCGGCAGGCTGGGCAGCTCTTCACGCATGCGCCGTTCGATCTCCGCCTTCGAGGCGGTGTAGTCCACCAGTTGCTGCGCGGCCTCGGGGAACTCCCACGATTCGCTGATCGGTGACTCGCGCTGCGGGCCGCAGCACATGGCGGTGCCGACGTGGAGGAAACGCTTGAGACGGCTTGAGCGGCTCAGCACCTGGGCAAAGGCGTAGGTGCCCTCGACGTTTACCGGCCAGATATTGGGGTTCTTCGAGAACGAGGCCACGGCGGCGCAGTTGATCACCCGGTCGACCTGCATCAGGCGCGGGGTCTCGCGAGCCAGCCAGGCGGTGTCGAGGAAGTCGCCGCAGAGGATCTGCGCTTCGCTCAGGGCCTGGCCCTGGCTGTCGTCTACACCGTGCTGGCGCAGGTTGTGGCGCAGGCGTTGCAGGCCCTGCGCCGGGTTCTCGGCGCGAACGAGGAAGCACAGGGCCTCGGCATGCCCTTCGGCGATCATCTGGGCGGCGACGGCGCCACCGAGAAAACCTGTGGCACCGGTCAGCAGAATACGCTCCTGGGCTGGACACGGGAGGGTGGGCGTATGAATGGCGGGGGTGTTCATAGGTTTCCTCGGCAAGTAATTTGCCAGTGCTTCATTCTTTGGAATGGGTGGGAAAGTTACGTGAAAAGTTTGCTCGTGCGACTAATTCAAGTCCGGAGCTATTGGGTTTTTGATAAACATGGCGCGAGCCGATATCACCTCGGTAAGCGCGTCGTTTGGGAATCATGGCCCTGCACCGCGCAGGCAGATAGCGGCGAAGAGCAGGGCGGCTAGCCATTGTCTGGCGGGGCGATGGTTATTTCAATTAACTGTTGGCGCAGTTATGCAGGTTTTTGGTGAAACAATTTTAATGGGCTATGAGCAGGTGTAAGCAGCTGTATCGAATGTGTAAATATATTTAAATTGCACACGGTTAATTTTTTTATCACTTCAATTGTTCGGGCACTTCCCAGATCCCTCCATCACCGATGACATAGACCCGCTGATCCGCTTCCGGCTGCAGCGTCATCGCGCCGGTGAAGCTGCCGAACGACGGCAACAAGGTCAGGTGCTCGCCGACCATGAAACAGGGCAGGCGCACCTGTTGGCGGCCACGGCCGCGCAGGCGGTACGCCGGATGCACATGGCCCGCCAGTACATGCCGCTGCGGGTGCGCGCAGGGCTCGTGGTGCAGGGCGAACGGGCCGAGCGGCAGCGGCTCGGCCACCACCTCGATGCCCAGCCCAGCCGGCGGATCACCGGCCTGTCGGTCATGGTTGCCACGCACCAGGGTGATGGGCAGCGCCGCATGGCGGGCGCGCCACTCGGCAAGCGCTGCCAGGGTTCGCGGGGTCCTGCCTTTGGCGCTGTGCAGGAAGTCGCCGAGAAATACCAGGTGCTGGCAGGCAAAGCGCTGCAGCAGGGCATCCAGGCGTTGCAGGTTGCAGGCGGTGGTGCCACTGGGCACCGGCTGGCCCAGTGCCCGGTAGCCGGCGGCCTTGCCCAGATGCAGGTCGGCGATCAGCAGGGTCCGCCGCTCTGGCCACCACAGGGCTTTTTCCGCCAGCAGGCAGAGTTCGGTGCCGGCCACCTTTACGCTGATGTGCGAAGGAAGGGTGCTGGCCATGGCCTCAGGACCGCTGCCTGGCCGGGCGTGGCCGGCCGTCCTTGCTGCGCCTGGCCTTGCGCGCGCGGTCAGGTTCACGCGTGTCATCCTCGACCATCAGCGTGGTCAACGCCGCAGGCTCCTGTGCCCCGGCACCTGCGGCCTGCTCCAGGTCGCTGACCATGCGCCGGATCCGGTCGGCGAGTTTTTCCGAGCTGAGGCTCTCGCGAAAGCGCTCGACCATCAGCGGAAAGGCGAACGGTGTGGCGCGCCTGATGGTCCGCAGTTGCAGCGGCAGAGGCTGCAAGCGCTGCAGGGTCTGGCGCAGGCGTTGCACATCCAGTTCCTGGCTCAGCACCTCCTGGCGGGCCTGGGTCAGCAGCAGGTTGTCCGGGTCGTGCTGCCTGAACACATCGAAGTACAGCCCGCTGGAGGCCTGCAACTGGCGCGCGCTCTTCGGTGCACCGGGGTAGCCCGTGAACACCAGCCCGGCGATCCGGGCGATCTCGCGAAAGCGCCGGCGCGCCAGTTCGCCGGCATTGAGGCTGGCAAGCACCTCGGGTAGCAAGTCATGGCTGTCGAACAGCGCCGGGGTCAGGGCGCCGGCATAGTCGATGGCGCTGGCGCATAGCAGCTCCAGGCCGTAGTCGTTGACCGCGATGGAGAAACTCAGCGGTGTATCCCGGGCCAGGCGCCAAGCCAGCAGGCTGGCCAGGCCCAGGTGCACCGAGCGCCCGGCGAAGGGATAGAGAAACAGGTGCCAGCCCTCGCGGGACTTCAGGGTCTCGGCCAGCAGGACATTTTTGCCAGGCAGCGCCGACCAGGCTTTCTGCACCTCCAGCAACGGGCGCAGCAGGCGCATTTCCGGGCCTTGGAAGACACCCTGGTCCGCCGCGTCCAGTTCGGCCAGCATCGCCTCGGCCAGTTCGCCCGAGAGCGGCATGCGCCCGCCGTTCCAGCGCGGGATGGCGGCCTTGCGGTCGCTGGCGCGGCGCACGTAGACGGTCATGTCGCGCACTTCCACCAGCTCAAGCGTGCGGCCAGCGAACAGGAAGTGGTCGCCTGGGCGCAGGCGGGCGATGAAGCCTTCCTCGACGCTGCCCAGCGATCCGCTGCCGCCGCGGGCCCAGAACTTCACGGTCAGGCTGGCATCGCTGACCAGGGTGCCGATGCTCATGCGGTGACGGCGTGCCAGGCGTGCGTCGGGCACCCGCCAGCGGCCTTCGGCGTCCGGCTCGGCGCGGCGGAAATCGGGGTAGGCCGTGAGCGAGAGACCGCCGTGGCGGATGAACGCCAGGGCCCATGCCCATTGCGTGTCGCTCAGGTCGCGGTACGACCAGGCGCTGCGCACTTCGGCGAGCATGTCCTGGGCCTCAAAGCCATCGCCGAGGGCCATGCTCACCAAGTGCTGGACCAGCACATCCAGTGGCCGCTCGGGGGCCTGGCGCGCCTCGACCTTGCCCTGGGCCACCGCCCTGCGTGCCGCCGCCGCCTCCAGCAGCTCCAGGCTGTGAGTCGGTACCAGCGTGGCACGCGAGGGCCGGCCCGGGGCGTGGCCGGAGCGCCCGGCGCGCTGCATCAGGCGTGCCACCCCCTTGGCCGAACCGACCTGCAGCACGCGCTCCACGGGCAGGAAGTCCACGCCAAGGTCCAGGCTTGAGGTGCACACCACCGCCTTCAGCTGGCCTTTCCTCAAGGTCAGCTCCACCCAGTCGCGCACCTCACGTGACAGCGAGCCATGGTGCAGTGCCAGCAGCCCGGCCCAGTCGGGCCGCGCCTGCAGCAGTGCCTGGTACCAGGTCTCCGCCTGCGAGCGGGTGTTGGTGAACACCAGCGTGGTGGCGCTGCCCTCCAGTTGGTCGACGACTTGCCCGAGCATGCGCAGGCCCAGGTGTCCGGCCCAAGGGAAGCGTTCGATGGCGGCCGGCAGCAAGGTGTCGATGCGCAGGTCCTTGGCGTCATGCCCCTGCACCAGGCGGCCCGCCGGCATCAGCACTTGCCGGGCATGCTCCAGGTTGCCCAGCGTGGCCGAAAGCGCCCAGACCATAAGCGACGGCTGCCAGCAGCGCAGGCGGGCGAGGGCCAGTTGCAACTGCACGCCCCGTTTGTTGCCGAGCAACTCGTGCCATTCGTCCACCACCAGCATGCGCAGGCCGGCGAACGCCTCGCGTGCATTGGCCTGGGTCAACAACAGGGTCAGGCTTTCCGGTGTGGTGACCAGGGCGCTGGGCAGGCGCCGTGCCTGGCGGGCGCGTTCGGCGCTGCCGGTGTCACCGGTGCGCAGGCCGATGCTCCAGGCGATCCCCAGGTCATCCAGGGGGGCCTGCAGCGCCCTGGCCGTATCGGTGGCCAGGGCACGCATGGGGGTGATCCACAGCACGGTCAGCGGCGCCATGGCAGGCTTGCCGCGACCTGCTGACGAGGGCAGGGAGGTACACTGCCCGGCGAAACGATCCAGCGCGGCGAACCACACCGCATAGGTCTTGCCGGCGCCGGTGGCGGCGTGCAGCAGCCCCGACTCGCCGTCGGCCACGGCTTGCCAGACGGCCTTCTGGAAGCTGAACGGCTTCCAGCCGCGCTCGGCGAACCAGCGGCTGGAAGGCTGGCGGCGCTTGACCATCACAGCAGCCCCTGCAAGGTGGCCAGCGTGTCAGCCTGTTCGATGGTCTTGTCGGTGCGCCAGCGCAACATGCGTGGGAAACGCACCGCGATGCCGCTCTTGTGGCGCTTGGACAGGGCGATGCCTTCGAAGCCCAGTTCGAACACCAGGGTCGGCGTGACGCTGCGTACCGGGCCGAACTTGTCCACCGTGGTCCTGCGCACGATGGCGTCGACCTTGCGCATCTCTTCGTCGGTGAGGCCAGAGTAGGCCTTGGCGAAGGGCACCAGCACCCGTTCGCCCGGCGCGCTGTCGTCCCATACCGCGAAGGTGTAGTCGCTGTACAGGCTGGCGCGCCGGCCATGGCCGCGCTGGGCATAGATCAGCACCGCATCGATGCTGAACGGGTCGATCTTCCATTTCCACCACAGGCCCAGGTCACGGGTACGGCCCACGCCGTACAGCGAGTCGCGGCGCTTGAGCATCATGCCCTCGACACCCAGCTGGCGCGAGGCCTCGCGCTGGCGGGCGAGCGCCTGCCAGTCGTCGCCGGTCACGCGCGGCGACAGGCGCAGGCGGGCATCGCCGATGCTATCGACCAGCGCCTCGAGCTGTTCCCGACGCTGGTCCTGGCTGCGGCTGCGCCAGTCTTCGCCTTGCCACTCCAGCAGGTCGTAGGCCAGCAGCGCCGCCGGCAACTCGTCCAGCAGCCTCTTGCCCAAGGTCTTGCGCCCGATGCGTTGTTGCAGCAGGGCGAACGGCTGGACGCCGAATGTCTGTTCGCCGCTGTCGGATGGCGCCTTCCAGATCACCAGCTCACCATCGAGCACGGTGCCGTCTGGCAGGGCGGCGGCCAGGCGGGCGAGCTCTGGGAAGCGCTCGGTGATCAGCTCCTCGCCCCGCGACCACAGCCAGGCACGCCCATCGCGTTTCACCAGTTGGGCGCGGATGCCGTCCCACTTCCATTCCACCAGCCACTCCTGGGGCGGGCCGAGCACCGCGTCGAAACGCTCGAGCGGCTCCTGTAGCGGGTGCGCCAAGAAAAACGGGTAGGGCTGGCCACCGCGCTGGGCATGTTCCTCGGCGGACTCCTGGGCGATCAACGCCAGGTAGCGCTGGGGCGTCGGCTGGTGCGCAAGGTCGGTGTAGCCGACCATGCGCTGCGCGACACGCTTGGCGTCGACCCCGGCCAACGCGGCCAGGGCGCGGGTCACCAGCAGTTTCGAGACGCCGACGCGAAAGCCACCGGTGAGCAGCTTGAGACTGACCATCAGGCTTTGCCGGTCGAGCCGCGCCCACAGCGCCTGCAAGCGCGGCGCGAGTTCCTCGGGGGGCAGGCCGCGCAGCGGCAGCAGTTGCTCCAGCCACCACTGCAAACTTTCATCCGCGACCTGGGTGGACTCTGGCAGCAACAGCGAAAGGGTTTCGGCGAAGTCGCCGACGGCCTGGTAGCTCTCCTCGAACAACCACTCGGGCAGGCCGCACAGGCGAATCGCCAGGTCGCGCAGCACACGGGTCGGCACCACCTGGCGGGGGCGCCCGCCAGCGAGGAAGTACACCGCCCACGCGGCATCGGCAGGTGGCGCGGCAGCCAGGTAGTCTTGCAGCGCGGCGAGCTTGGCATTGCTCGAGGTAGTGGCGTCGAGCCGGGCGTAGAGTTCGGCGAAGGCTCTCATCAGGTAGTCGGCTCCAGGCTGTCGTCTTCCTCGCCGTACTCGGTCTGGAAGGCTCGGGCATCCAGGCCGCGCTCGGTCAGGTAGCGAACCAGCACGTTGACCTGGCCGTGAGTGACCATCACCCGCTCGGCGCCGCTCTGCTCGATGGCCCAGAGCAGGCCAGGCCAGTCGGCGTGGTCGGAGAGCACGAAGCCCCGGTCGACGCCGCGCCGACGGCGCGCCCCGCGCAGCAGCATCCAGCCGCTGGCAAAGGCATCGCTGTAGTCGCCGAAGCGGCGCATCCAGGTGCTGCCCCCCGCCGAGGGCGGGGCGAGGACCAGCGCCTGGCGCAGCAATGGGTCGCCCTTGCTGGTCGCCGTGGCGGGCAGAGTTTCCGGCAGGCGCACACCGGCGGCGCGGTAGACCTCGTTCAGCGGCTCCACCGCGCCGTGCACCAGCACCGGGCCAATGTTGGCATTGATGCCGTGGAGAATCCGCTGGGCCTTGCCGAAGGCGTAGGCGAACAGCACGCTCGGACGCCCGGCGGCGGCATTGGCGCGCCACCATGCGTCGATGTCGGCGAAAATGCAGGCCTGGGCTTGCCAACGGTAGATTGGCAGGCCGAAGGTCGATTCGCTGATGAAGGTGTGGCAGTGCACCGGTTCGAAGGCTTCGCAGGTGCCGTCCGGCTCGACCTTGTAGTCGCCAGAGGCGACCCACACCTCGCCGCGGTATGCCAGGCGCACCTGGGCCGAGCCGAGCACATGGCCGGCGGGGTGAAAGCTCAGGGTCACGCCGTGGTGCGCAAGCGGCGTGCCATAGGGCAGGGTCTGCAGGTCGATGTCCTCGCCCAGCCGCGCGCGCAGTATCCCGGCGCCGGGCGCCGCGGCGAGGTAGTGGCGATTGCCGCGCCGGGCATGGTCACCGTGAGCGTGGGTGATCACTGCCCGATCGACCGGCCGCCAGGGGTCGATGTAGAAATCACCGGGTGGGCAATACAGCCCTTCGGGGCGCGCGACGATCAGCTCCATGGCTCACCTTGGCCTGGGGGTTAACAGCTCAGAGCGTCGGCAGGCGCATCAGGTTCATAGTTCGTTGCAGGCAATGCACGTGCTGCCACCGTTCATCGTCTCTGTCGAACACCTCGGGCGGGCGTGGCTCAACCGGAGGCAATGCCCATTCTCGATAACCGACGAGGTCTGCCATGAATGCCATCGAATTGCTGGAGCAAGACCACAAGCACGTGAAGAAGCTGCTCGACGAGCTGGCGGCCACCACCGAGCGCGCGGTAAAGAAACGTGGCGAGTTGCTGGCGCGTATCGAGCAGGAGCTGAAGATCCACACCGAGCTCGAAGAGCGCATCCTCTATCCGGCCATCAAGCAGGCCGGGGGCCGAGAGGAGGCAAAGATGTACCACGAGGCCAAGGAGGAGCACCGCACGGTCGATTCGCTGGTCCTGCCCGACCTGCTGGGTACCGCCACCGACACCGTCGAGTTCGCAGGGCGGGTCAAGGTGATGAAGGAATTGCTCGAGCACCATATCGAGGAAGAGGAGGGCGAGCTGTTCCCGACCGCGAGGAAATTGCTCGGTAAACAGGCGCTGGAAGACATGGGGCAAGCCATGCAGGCGCAGAAGAAGCTGCTCGGGGCCGCGCAATCCGCGGCCTGAAGCGGCGTCAGCCGGCGGCAGGGTTCACTCCTGACGGATGATCGAGACCTTGCCGTTGCGCTCGACGATGGCAAACTTGATCTGCTCGACCCGTTCGATGCCTTGGCTGTCCCTGGCCGATTCGAGGATGTCGTCTTCGGTCAGGCGCGCCCGACGCATGCGGCCATGGAGGAAGCGACCATGCTCGACAACCAGGGTCGCGTGACCGTCGAGCAGCCTGGCCAGGCGCCGCGAGTTGAGCTTGGCCAGTGACAGACCGACGTCGAGCACGATGAGCGTGGCGATTACCAGCATGGCGTTGGTAAACGAAAAGTCATCTCAGGCGCGCTCGCCGCGCAGCCAGCGTTGGTGGTAATGGGCCAGCCGGGCAAGGCCGAACAGCGCGGCCTGGCGCATCACCTCGGGGCGTTCGCCAAAGAAGCGCTGGGTGCAGGTGAACACCGCCAGCGGTTCGCCGGCGAAGGCCCAGGCGAAACACAGAGTGCCCGGGGATACGCCGGCTTCGGGGGAGGGGCCGGCGACTCCGGTGGTGGCGATGGCGACACTGGCCTGGCTATCGCGCAGGGCGCCGCGAGCCATTTCCCAGGCCACTGCCTCGCTGGTCAAGCCGAATCGTTCGATGGTCTGCGGATCGACCCCGAGCAGCCGCTGCTTGGCCTCGGGAGAGTAGACCACGTAGCCGCTCTCCAGCACCTCGCCGGTGCCGGGCTCCTCGGCCAGCAACGCGACCATGGCACCGGCGGTGCAGGACTCAGCGGTGGTCAGCAACAGGTGATGCTGCTTGAGGTAGTCGAGGGCGGCGCGCACCGGGTCCTGTCGCATCGTAGTCAACTCACGGGTCTGTTGAGCGATGGACGCTCGCGCCTGTGGTATGGTTCAGCGCCACTGCGCGGCGCCCGTTCATCCCGTGCACAGGATCCGCGCTGAACTTTGCCGACGTCCGGGGCTTCCTCTGTTCAAGGTTGTCGTGTCCATCTCGGACAGGCGCCTGGAAGAGGAGGGTAGGTCATGAGTGACCCCGTGACGTACTTCTGGATCGCCGTGTTGGCGATCATCTTGCTGGTCGACCTGTGGGCGATCGTCAGCGTGTTTCGCAGCGACAAGTCCGATGGCGTGAAGGTCTTGTGGTCGCTGCTGCTGGTGGTGTTCCCCGTGGTCGGGCTGGCCATCTGGGGTGTCGCCGGGCCGAGGCATCAAGCGTGGCACGGGACCGACTTCACCCGAACACAGCAAAGGCTAGGAGAAACGCATGAAACAGCAGGATGATCGTCGCCCGCGCGTACCTGCGGGCGAAGCCGAGCGCGACAACGACGCCCATCGGCCAGACGGCTCCACCGGCACCCGGCATGACTCGACGGCGCAGAAGGCCGCGCGCGGCAAGGGCCGGCGCCAGGGCTGAGCGCCGGCCCGGCCTGTCAGCTACGGAAGAAGGTGAGCAGGTCCTGGTTGATCACATCGGCGTGGGTGGTGGGCATGCCATGGGGGTAGCCCTTGTAGGTCTTCAGGGTGCCCTTGGGCAGCAACTTGGCCGACAGTGGCCCCGAATTGTCGTAAGGCACGATCTGGTCGTCGTCGCCATGCATGACCAGCACCGGCACCGTCACCTTTTTAAGGGACTCGGTGAAATCAGTCTGGGAGAACGCGACGATGCCGTCGTAGTGCGCCTGGGCGCCGCCCATCATGCCCTGGCGCCACCAGTTGAGGATCACGCCCTGGTCCGCCTTGGCGCCGGGACGGTTGTAGCCGTAGAACGGCCCCGCCGGGATATCGTGGTAGAACTGCGCGCGGTTGGCCTTGAGCTGGGCCTGAAGGTCGTCGAACAGCGACTTGGGCAGGCCACCGGGGTTGCTGGCGGTCTGCACCATCAGCGGCGGCACGGCGGCGATAATGGCGGCCTTGGGCACCTTGTCCTCGGGATGGCGGGCCATGTAGTGGATCACCTCGCCACCGCCGGTGGAGTGCCCGACATGAATCGCCCCCTCGACACCCAGGTGCTTGACCACCGCCGCCACGTCGTCGGCGTAGTGGTCCATGTCGTGGCCGTCCCAGACCTGGCTCGAACGGCCATGGCCACGGCGGTCATGGGCGACCACGCGGTAGCCTTCGGCGACGAAGAACAGCAGTTGCGCGTCCCAGTCGTCGGCGCTGAGCGGCCAGCCGTGATGGAAGAAGATCACCTGGGCGTCCCGCGGGCCCCAGTCCTTGTAGAAGATCTCGAGTCCTTCCGGGGTTGTGACGTATGCCATTTCGCGTCTCCTGATTCTTGGGTGAGGAGCTAGTGAAGGCGGGCAAGTGAGCGTTCACTGGCCACCGGACAACTCTAGGATTAAAGTGCACTTCAAGGTCAATGCAATTGCAAAGGTGCTGCATGAGAATAGGAGAGCTGGCCAAGCTCACGGGCCTGGCCCCGTCGCGTATCCGCTTCTACGAGGCCAGTGGGCTGATCAGCTCGGTCGAGCGCAAGGCCAATGGCTATCGCGACTACGACGCCGATGCCGTATGGGTGCTGGAGATGATCACCAACGCCCAGGCTGCCGGGTTCTCGCTGGAGGAGATCCGCCAGTTGCTGCCGGCCAAGGCCAAGGGCTGGCAGCACGATGAACTGCTCGGTGGGCTCAGGCGCAAGGTCGAGGAAATCGAACGCCTGCAGGCGCGCCTGGCACGCAACAAGGCGCAGTTGTTGCTGGTGATCGAAGGAATCGAGAGCAAGCCCGAAGGCATGCAGTGCGTGGACAATTCGCAGCGGGTGCTGGAGCGGCTGCGTGAGGAAATGGCCCAGGAACACGCGCGGGTCGCGGACCTGTAGCAGCGCCGCTGCCACAGGGGGCCTGCATCGTTTCAGTCAAGCGCCGCCAATGGCTTGGGCGCATACAGCGCGCTCTGGAACTCGGGCACATACTCGTACTTGACCATCCGCCCCAGCTGCAGATCACGGATATAGCGCGACAGTTCGCCATCACCCAGCACCAGTTCCACTGAATCAGCCTTCATGCTGGATGCATGGCTGACCTGCCGCGAGGTGGCGTAGCCGTAGGCCAACCGGCTCTGGTGGTCGAGGTTGGTGAAACTGTTGGTCACAAGGTCTGGCTCGTGGGACAACCCGTCGAGCTTCCTGGCCCTGAACACCACGTCCACCTCGCCGCTTCGCGCATCGCCGATGGTGTAGGTTACCGCCTGGGCGTCCTCGCGCCGGTCGATCCCGGTCAGCCACTTGGGCAGGTTGTAGCCCACCACGCCGCGCACCCGTGCAAGCTCGGTGTTGACCGGCAGCTTGAGCACATAGCCCCAGAAATCCTTGGCCATCGACTGCCCGACCAGAGAGAAGGGCCCGAGGTTCGCCTTGCCGGGCCTGTTGGTAATGATCGACACGGCCACCTCGTTGTAGCTGTCGTTGTCGCAATAGTCGTAGGTGTAGGCGGTGAACGCCACCAGGCCGCGCCCAGGCCATACCTGCAGGGGCTGCACCTGTTCCAGCACCGCGGCGGGTATCAACGCCCGCAGGCGTTCGAGATCGGCGGTGTAGACGGCGGTGACACGGCTGTTGCGGTAGTAGAAGTTTGGCGAGTACGACTCGAAACCCATGTCGACCCGAGTCTTCTCCAGGCCCTTGAACCAGCTCAGGTCAATGTCCGGCGCCTCGGCCTGGATCACTGGCAGCGGCGGGTTGGAGCGGTAACGGTCGTACAGCCCGCCCTTGAGCACGGGTACCGGGTGCCCGGCGATGTCGATCTGCGTTGTGGTGGCGTGCTCAGGGAGGCCATTGGCGGCGTGGGTGACGGGTATCAGCAGGGCGCCGGCCAGGGCGGTGGCGGTTCCGAGTTTCACGGTGCTGTATCTCCAGGGTAGATGATGTCGGGGCTGCGTGATCACCCTAACGTTCAACCCAACTTGAGAGTCAATGGCGAAATTTTTGCCGGTTCAGGGCTTGACCTTAAAGTTGACTTTAAAGCTAACGTCTGCGGCACCTACTTGTTGAGGTATTGCCGATGGACGTGTTCTCCCCCCTGACCCTGCCCAATGGCGCGGTCATCCCCAACCGCATTGCCAAGGCCGCCATGGAAGAAAACATGGCCGACGCCAACCATGCGCCCTCCGACCGACTGATGCGCTTGTACAAGGCTTGGGCGCAGGGTGGCGCCGGCCTGCTCATCAGCGGCAACGTCATGGTCGACAAACGCGCCATGACCGGCCCCGGCGGCGTGGTGCTGGAGGATGACCGGCACCTGGCGCGTTTTCGCCAGTGGGCCGCCATCGGCCGCTCGAAGGGTGCGCAGTTCTGGTTGCAGATCAACCACCCCGGCCGGCAGATGCCTGCGAGCCTGGGCCAGGAAACCTGGGGCCCGTCGGCGGTGGCGCTGGACCTGGGCAGCATGTCCAGGCATTTTTCCACCCCGCGGGCGATGACCCACGAAGTAATCGAAGATGTGATCCGCCGTTTTGCCAACACCGCGCGGCTGGGGGAGCAGGCGGGTTTCAGTGGGGTGGAAATCCACGCGGCCCATGGCTACCTGCTCAGCCAGTTCCTTTCGCCCCTGAGCAACCAGCGTACCGACCAGTGGGGCGGCGCCTTGGAAAATCGCGCGCGACTGCTGCTCGAGGTGGTCAAGGCGGTGCGTGCAGTGGTGTCCCCCGGCTTCGCCGTGGCCGTCAAGCTCAACTCGGCGGACTTCCAGCGCGGCGGCTTCAGCGCAGACGATGCGCGGCAGGTGGTGGCCCTGCTCAATGAGCTGGCGGTCGACCTGGTGGAGTTGTCCGGTGGCAGCTACGAAGCCCCGGCGATGCAGGGCCAGGCCAGGGATGGCCGCACGCTGGCGCGGGAGGCGTACTTCCTCGACTTCGCCCGGGACATCCGCACGGTGGCGAAGATGCCGGTGATGGTCACCGGCGGCATCCGCCGCCGACCGGTCGCCGAGCAGGTGGTGCACAGCGGGGTCGAGATGGTCGGTATCGGTACCGCGCTGGCCATCGCGCCGGCCTTGCCC
This sequence comes from Pseudomonas sp. 2848, assembly GCF_003253945.1. Lineage (NCBI taxonomy): Bacteria > Pseudomonadati > Pseudomonadota > Gammaproteobacteria > Pseudomonadales > Pseudomonadaceae > Pseudomonas > Pseudomonas sp. 2848. The sequence goes on along the minus strand of NZ_QKZD01000005.1, from coordinate 55,857 downwards.
CGTGACTGGCAAGCGGGGGAGGAGGCGGTGCCGGAACTGCGCCCGATCACCTGGAAGAACAAGGCGTTGGCCTCGCTGGGCAATATGGCGATGGTCAAGTTCCAGTTGCGCAGGCTGAGCGAAGCCAAGGCGCCCGATCCGCAGGTGGCGCCCTGGTGGGCGCTGCTGCGCCAGCAATGGAGCGACGCCGCCCGGGCCAGGCAATATCGGCGGCACATGGCGCGGCAGTGAAGCCAAGGAGATGTGATAATGGCCGGGCTATCACAAGAGGCACACCATGCTGACCATCTCCAACAACGTGCAGGTACCGGATGCCGAGATCGAGCTGAGCTATATTCGCGCGCAGGGCGCCGGCGGCCAGAACGTCAACAAGGTCTCCAGCGCCGTGCACCTGCGCTTCGACATCGCGGCCTCGTCGCTGCCCGCCTTCTACAAGGAGCGACTGCTGGCATTGCGTGACAGCCGCATCACTGCTGACGGCGTGCTGATCATCAAGGCCCAGCAGTTCCGCACCCAGGAACAGAACCGCATCGACGCCCTGGAGCGTCTGGCCGAACTGATCATCGGCGCCGGCAAGGTCGAGAAGAAGCGCCGGCCGACCAAGCCAACCCTCGGTTCAAAGACCCGCCGCCTCGACTCGAAGTCCAAGCGCGGCACGATCAAGGCGGGGCGCGGCAAGGTGGACTTCTGAGCTTGGCCAGGCCACCTATGCCTGCCTGTAGCATTCATGAATAAAAAACAGGATTGAAATTACCAATTGCACTGATGAGCAGGATCAATTTAGGGATCGGTCACGGGCTACTTACCCTTTTCGAGGCGCATCAAGACGCCTGAAAGAACCTTTAGGAGTACCCCATGATCCCTTTGCTCAAGCTGTTCCAACCCGGTCGCCTGCTGGTGGTGAGCAGTCTCGCCGCCAGTCTGCTGTCACTGTCCGTGCAGGCCGCGACCCTGACCCGTGATAACGGCGCGCCGGTGGGCGACAACCAGAACTCGCAGACTGCCGGCCCCAACGGCTCGGTGCTGCTACAGGACGTGCAACTGCTGCAGAAGCTGCAGCGTTTCGACCGTGAACGCATCCCCGAGCGCGTGGTGCACGCACGTGGCACCGGCGCCCATGGCCAGTTCACCGCCAGTGCCGACATCAGCGACCTGAGCATGGCCAAGGTGTTCCGCCCCGGCGAGAAGACCCCGGTGTTCGTGCGCTTCTCCTCGGTGGTGCACGGCAATCACTCGCCGGAAACCCTGCGTGACCCGCGCGGCTTCGCCACCAAGTTCTACACCGCCGACGGCAACTGGGATCTGGTCGGCAACAACTTCCCGACCTTCTTCATCCGCGACGCGATCAAGTTCCCGGACATGGTTCACGCCTTCAAGCCCGACCCACGGAGCAACCTCGATGACGACTCGCGTCGCTTCGATTTCTTCTCCCATGTACCGGAAGCTACCCGCACCCTGACCCTGCTGTACTCCAACGAAGGCACGCCGGCCAGTTACCGTGAGATGGACGGCAACAGCGTGCACGCCTACAAGCTGGTCAACGCCAAGGGCCAGGTGCACTACGTGAAGTTCCACTGGAAGAGCCTGCAAGGGCAGAAGAACCTCGACCCGAAACAGGTCGCCCAGGTCCAGGGCCGCGACTACAGCCACATGACCCACGATCTGGTCAGCGCGATCAACCAGGGCAAGCTGCCGAAATGGGACCTGTACATCCAGGTGCTCAAGCCCGAGGAGTTGGCCAAGTTCGACTTCGACCCGCTGGACGCGACCAAGATCTGGCCCGACGTGCCGGAGCGCAAGATTGGCCAGATGGTGCTCGACCGTAACGTCGACAACTTCTTCCAGGAGACCGAGCAGGTGGCCATGGCGCCGTCGAACCTGGTACCGGGTATCGAACCGTCCGAGGACCGCCTGCTCCAGGGACGGTTGTTCGCCTACGCCGATACCCAGATGTACCGGGTTGGCGCCAATGGCCTGAGCCTGCCGGTGAACCGCCCGCGTGCCGAGGTCAACACCGTCAACCAGGATGGCGCGATGAACGCCGGGCACACCGACAGCGGCGTGAACTACCAGCCGAGCCGTCGCCAGCTGCGTGATGAGCAGGCCGACGCCCGTTATGTGCAGACCCCGCTGAACGGCAGCACCCAGCAGGCGAGGATTCAGCGCGAGCAGAACTTCAAGCAGGCGGGCGAGCTGTTCCGCTCCTACGGCAAGAAGGACCAGACCGACCTGATCAACAGCCTCGGCCAGGCCCTGGCGACCGCAGATGAGGAGAGCCGCTACATCATGCTGTCGTTCTTCTACAAGGCGGATGCGGACTACGGCACCGGCCTGGCCAAGGTGGCCAAGGCCGACCTCGAGCGGGTCCGGCAGTTGGCGGCGAAGCTGCAGGACTGAGCGGCCACTGCTGCCCAGATCCATTGACATGACATGAACCTGCGGGAACGGATTCATCGGGGCAGCCGGATCGCCGCGACCACCGGTAAATCCGTTCCCGCACGACGACCATGTTGTCCGGCGCGTCTTATTTTCTGGTGAGCTTGTCACCCGGCACATGCAGATACGACATCACGCTTTCGGTCAGCTCCGTGGCCAGTTTCACTGCCTCCTTGTTGCGCGCCATGACCCCGGCCACCAACCCTTCGATCAATGCCAGCACGGCGATGTTGGAGCTGGTCAGCACCGGATGATCGGCGGGCGCGTACAACACATGGTGGGCCATGGGCGCCAGCGGCGAGGCGGGTGAGTCGGTGATCGCCAGTACCGTTGCGTTGCGCTCATGGGCGAAACGCGACAGTTGCAGGGTGTCCTGCGAATAGCGTGGCAGGGCGATGGCCAGCAGCACGTCCTGCTCGGTGATCGCCGCCAGGCGGTAGGCGGCATTCTCGTTGCCACCTTCCATGCTGATTGCACAGGTGTCCCTGCAGAACGGCACCAGGGTCGAGGCGGCCAGCCCGGCCAGGTACACGCTGTTGCCGAAGCCCAGCACGTAGACCTTGCGCGCCGCGATCAGGCTGTCGACGAACGCCTCGAAGGCATCGGCCTGGTTGTTGCTGGCGGTGGTCGCCAGGTTGCTGGTGGCGCTCTGGATCTGCTCATGCAAGCCAAAGTCGCCGCCCGGGCGTTGGGCCAGCTCGTTACGCAGCTTGTCCACCGGCGAGACCATCTGTTGCAGGGTGCTCACCAGCTCGGCCTTCATGCCGCTGTAGCCGCCCAGGTCCAGGGCCTTGGCCAGGCGATTGACCGCCGCCGGCGAGGTCGCGGTAGCCTGGGCCATGTCCTCGATGGTCAGGGTCGCGGCCTTCAGCGGGTGGCGCAGGATGTACTCGGCGACCTTGCGCAACGACGGTGGCAGTTCGGCCAGGCTCTCCGACAGCTTGCGCATGACCGGCGCGGCGTAGACCGTGGTGTTCTTGGTATGGCTCGACATCCGGCGCAAGGCTCCCTGTGAATTGCCGGGTAGTGTATCCCAAGGCGCTCTGCGGCGGGCTGCCACAGCGCGCCACGGGGGTCACTTCAGGCTGCCGGCGAGGAACTGGCGCAGGCGCTCGGACTGCGGCCGCGCCAGCACCTCGCGCGGGTCGCCGCGTTCCTCGGCCAGGCCCTGGTGGAGGAATAGCAGCTGGCTGGACACCTCGCGGGCAAAGCCCATCTCGTGAGTGACCACGACCATGGTCCGGCCCTCCTGCGCCAGGTCCTGCATGACCTTGAGCACATCACCGACCAGTTCCGGATCGAGCGCCGAGGTCGGTTCGTCGAACAGCATCACCTCGGGCTCCATGGCCAGCGCCCGGGCAATGGCCACCCGTTGCTGCTCGCCACCGGACATGTGCGCCGGGTAGGCGTCGCGGCGATGGCTGACGCCGACCTTGGCCAGGTAGTGCTCGGCTTTCTCGCGGGCTTCCTTGCGGTTCACGCCGAGTACGTGCACCGGGGCTTCCATGACGTTGTCCAGGGCGCTCATGTGCGCCCACAGGTTGAAGTGCTGGAAGACCATGCTCAACCGCGCCCGCAGGCGCTGTAACTGGCGTGGGTCTGCCGCGCGCAGCCCGCCACGGGGGCACTCGCGCAGCTTGAGCTGTTCGCCGTTGACCAGGATCTGCCCGGCGTTGGGTTGCTCGAGCAGGTTGATGCAGCGCAGGAAAGTGCTCTTGCCCGATCCGCTGGAGCCGATGATGCTGATCACGTCGCCGGCATCGGCCTGCAACGAAACGCCCTTGAGCACCTGGTGGTTGCCGTAGCTTTTGTGCAACTCGTGGATATGCAGTTTGTTCATCAGACGGTACTCGCAGGGTTCAGTCGCTGAGCAGGCGACCTTGGCGGATGGAGGTGTTGCCGGCAACCTTGGCCAGCCACAGGCCGGGCTGGGCGAAGCGCAGGCGTTCACGGGCATAGAGGATGCCGTCGGTGGTGGCCCTGACCACGCTGTGGCGGTCGCTGAGCGGGTCGAGCACTTCGAACAGCGGATCACCCACGCGCACCTGCGCGCCCAGCGGCTGCAGGTAGCTGACCACGCCCGGGTGCTCGGCGTAGGCGTATTGCGCGCCAGCGAAGGGCGTGGCTTGGCAGCAGTGTTGCGGGGCAGCCGGCCAGGGGCCGCGGATCATGCCCTGGTCGGCGAGGTAGCCGAGGATCTGTTCGGCGCTGGCCTGGCATTGCTCACGCCCGGTGTCGGCCATGCCGCGCAACTCGATGGTGGTCGCAACGCAGGCCAGGGGGATCTCGGCATCAGGGTAGTACTCGCGCAGGTGCAGCCAGGGCGCGGCGCAGGCTTCGTCGAAGGCGTCGCCACCGGCGCCCTCGGCCAGCAGCGCCGCTTGCGCGCCCAGGCGGGCGGCCAGCGGACGCAACTGCGCCCAGTGGTGCGGCATGGCGTACAGCAGCATCACCGACTCGAAATCGCAGTGCAGGTCCAGCACCAGGTCGGCGTCGCAGGCGTGGCGCAGCAGCAGGCGGCGCAGGCCATCGAGCTCCGAGTGTGGCGCGGGCAGTTCATCAAGGAGCTCGAGCATGGCCCGGCGGATAGTCGTGACGTTAGCCTGGCCATCGCCGCCCAGGCGGCCTTCGAGGTGCGCGGCCAGCGCTTCGGTCAGTGCCGGGAAATCGCGATTGAAGTTCTTGCCGCTATTGAACTCGAAGCGGCCCTGGTGGGTGGCTTGGAACATCTGGCCGATACCGATCGGGTTGGCCAGGGGCACCAGTTCGATCACCGCGTCCAGCAGGCCCTGCGCCTCGAGCTCCAGCAACCTGCGCTTGAGTTCGATGGCCACGCGCATCCCGGGCAGTTCATCGGCGTGCAGCGAAGCCTGGATATAGGCCTTGCGCGGGCCGCTGCCAAAGCGCAGCACGCGCAGCGAACGCTCGGTGCCGCAGGCGCTCCAGGGCAGGGTATGGTCAATGTGCTGCATGAAAGCTCCTTAGTGCTTGCGCGGTGCCAGGTAGGCCAGCCAATGGCGCTCGGCCAGCTTGAACAGGCGCACCAGCATGAACGTCAGGGCCAGGTAGATCAGCCCGGCGGTGATGAAGGCCTCGAAAGGCAGGTAGTAGCGTGCGTTGAAGGTCTTCGCCGCCCCGGTGATGTCCACCAGGGTGACGATCGACGCCAGGCTGGTGGTCTGCAGCATCATCAGTACTTCGTTGCTGTACTGCGGCAGGGCGCGGCGCAAGGCCGAGGGCAGCAGGATGCGCCGGTACAGCGTCAACCGTGACATGCCCATGGCACGGGCAGCCTCGACCTCGCCCCGGGGCGTCGAGCGCAGGCTCCCGGCCAGCAGCTCGGCGCTGTAGGCGCTGGTGTTGAGGGCGAAGGCAAGGCAGGTGCAGAACGTCGCGCTGGAGAGGTAGGGCCACAACGGGCTCTGGCGCACGGCCTCGAACTGGGCCAGGCCGTAGTACACCAGGAACAGCTGCACCAGCATCGGCGTGCCGCGGATCACGTAGGTGTAGAGCCAGGCGGGGTAGCGCAGCAGGCACGTGCGCGAGACGCGCATCAGCGCCAGGGGGATCGCCAGCGCCAGGCCGCAGGCCAGCGAAATCAGCAGCACCTTGAGGGTCAGGGCAACGCCGTTCAGGTACAGCGGCAGGTTCTGCCAGATCAGTTGATAGTCGAGCGTCATCGGGCAGCTCCCCTAGAGTTCGGCGGCTTTGAAGCCGACCGAGTAACGTTGTTCAACACCGCGCAACAGCAGCAGCGACACGCTGGTCAGCAGCAGATACAGCGCGGCCACGGCGAGGAAGAAGGTGAACGGCTGGTGGGTGGCGTCGGCGGCGTTCTTGGCCTTGAACATCATGTCCTGCAGGCCGATCACCGAGATCAGCGCGGTGGACTTGGTCAGCACCAGCCAGTTGTTGGTGAAGCCCGGCAGGGCCAGGCGCACCACCTGCGGCAGGCTGATCCGCCAGAACACTTGCAGGCCGCTCATGCCGTAGGCGGCGCCAGCCTCGGCCTGGCCCTTGGGGATCGCCAGGAAGGCGCCGCGAAAGGTCTCCGAGAGGTAGGCGCCGAAGATGAAGCCCATGGTGCACACCCCGGCAACAAACGGGTTGATGTCGATGTACTGTTCGTAGCCCAGCGCCAGTGCCAGGCGGTTGACCAGGTCCTGGCCGCCGTAGAACACCAGCAGGATCAGCACCAGGTCGGGGATGCCGCGTACTACCGTGGCATAGACCTCGCCCAGTGCCGCCAGCCATCGCAACGGTGATAACCGGCAGGCCGCACCGAACAGGCCCAGGCCGATGGCCAAGGCCATCGCCAGCAGTGCCAGGCTGATGCTCAGCCAGGCGCCATCGAGAATGCTCGATCCATAGCCATGAAGCATGATGAAAACCCTCGTCGGCCGGCGTTACTGGCCGTAGATGTCGAACGGGAAGTACTTGCCCTGCACCTGCTGGTAGATGCCGTTGGCGCGGATCGCGGCGATGGCGGCGTTGAGCCGCGCGAGGTTGGCGGTGTCGCCCTTGCGCACGGCAATCCCGGCGCCGCGGCCAAAATAGTGCGGGTCGCCGATGTCCGGGCCGACCAGGGCGAAGCCTTGGCCCGCCGGGGTCTTGATGAAGCTTTCCTCGGTGTTGACGATATCGGCGAGGGTGGCGTCCAGGCGCCCGGAAACCAGGTCGAGGAAGGCTTCGTTCTGCGAGGCGTAGCGCACGATCTCGACGCCCGCCGGTTCCAGTTGTTCGGTGGCGAAGCGGTCATAGGTCGAGGCCCGCTGCACGCCCACTTTGCGGCCCTTCAGGTCCACCATCGGGGTGTCCAGGCGGCTGCCGGCCTTCATCGCGAACTTGCCGGGGGTGTGGTAGTACTTGTCGGTGAAATCGACCGATTTCAAGCGATCCTCGGTGATCGACATCGACGACAACACGGCGTCTATCTTGCGTACCTTCAGCGACGGGATCATGCCGTCGAACTCCTGGATCACCCACTGGCACTTGACCTGCATCTGCGCGCACAGCGCGTTGCCGATGTCGTAGTCAAAGCCGGCGAGCTCACCTTCTGGGGTGCGGTAGGAAAAGGGCGGGTAGGCGGCCTCGATGCCGATGCGCAGGCTGGCATCGTCGGCCTGGGCGAAGGCGCTGCAGGCACAGAGTGCCAGCGCGCCGAGAAGTCCGGTTTTATTCATGTTGTTGGCTCCGGTGGGGGCGTTACCAGCCATGGCCCGAAAGGAACCATGGGTTGGGTGCGGCCTGAAAATGACATGATTCATATCACAAATCAATATAGTGAAAATAAATGTGTCATGTCAGCGCTCGCCTTGAGGTCGCCGTCCTTCTTCCTGAGCTGCTCGATCTTGCGGATCACACCCAGCGTTCTGGCCTCCAGCCTGCCGGCGGTTTCCAGATACTGCTCGAGATCGATAGGACACATTGCGCTGAATTGGGGGCGGAATGCCTTCGGCTGATGCTACATGGTACGTACTGCAACTGCCTGAAAATGGCCTGAATCAGTCAATTGTTTCATGCTTGATACGTACTATTTGTGTACTGAACGGTTGGCTCGCCTGCACCACCAGATCGAGTGTGGGAATGGACAAGCATGGCGCCGGGTCGGGCAAATGAGCAGGGTCTTCTTATAAAGCGCGGGCCCGGCAGACAGCCCCCGGTATTGGGGCCGCCTCCCCAATATTCTCGGGTTGTTTGGCCAACCCGTTGATTTAAGGGCGTTTGTTTAATGGCATAACGCTTGCTTCCCCCTCCACAGAACCGTGATTCCTGTGGAGGTGCAGCATGACCATTCCCCTCGAAGGCGCTACCCCATGCGTGCCGGCATGAACCGCAAGCTGCGCCCTGCATACCTGGGCTTGCTGCTGGGCACCGCGCTGATCGGCCTCGGCGTGGCCTACGAAAAGCTCTGGTGCGACCCCCGCGAACTGCTGCAGGAGGCCGCCGATCCCCAGGCCCTGCACACGCTCAGCCGCGATGGCGTCACCGTTGAGTTCGAGGCGCGCCCTCTCAGCGGCGGTGAGCTGCGTGAGGGCGACTTTGCCAATATCCGCTTCAAGGTCAGCGACCAGACCAGCGGCCAGCCGCTGTCGGGCATGGCCCCCGGCGCCTGGCTCGACCCCGCGCAGTCGGCACCGGTTGGCGACCGCGACAGCAGTTGCAAGGCGCGCGTGGCGTTGTTTCTCAAAAGCAGCATCGGCGCTCGTCCTTTGCTCGATCTGAACAGCTACTTCCTGCTGGTGCTGAACAAGGACGCCAGCCTGACAGTGATCGACCCGACCGTGTCGGTGGGCGGGGTCACCAGCACGCTGGCGCGCATCGACCTTCCGGGGCGGCCCATGGACTGGGTGGCCACCGGCGATGACAAGCAGGTGTTCGTGTCCATGCCCGAACGCAACCAGGTGGCGTTGATCGACACCGAGACCTTCACCCGCGTGGCCACCCTGGAGGCCGGCGAGCAGCCGCTGCGGGTGGCGCTGCAACCCGACCAGCGCCTGCTGTGGGTGGGCAACAACAGCCATGACCCGGCCAAGGGCGGGGTGACGGTGATCGACGTGCCCAGCCGGGCCAAGCTCAAGTCGTTCGTCACCGGCTCCGGCCACCACGAGATCGCCTTCAGCGCCGATTCGCGCTTTGCCTTCGTCAGCAACCGCGACGGCGGCACCCTGAGCGTCATCGACACCGCCCAGATGCGCCTGGTGAAGACCCTCGAAGTCGGCCCGCATCCGTTGTCGGTGGCTTACTCGCCCTTGTCGCAGGCAGTGTACGTGGTCGATGGCCAGGAGGGCACGGTGCGGGTGATCGACGCCCGCAGCCACACCCTGCGCCACACGGTCAAGGCCGAGCAGGGCCTGGGGCCGATGCGCTTCAGCCAGGATGGTCGTTATGGCGTGGTGCTCAACACCCTGGAGAACCAGGCGCTGGTGATCGATGCCAGTACCGACCAGTTGCTCCATCGGATACCGGTGGCCGCCGAGCCGTACCAGCTGACCTTCACCAAGGCCTACGCCTACGTGCGTGGGCTGGCTTCGCCGAAGGTGAGCATGATCAACCTGGCAAGCCTCGGGCAGGGGCGCGAACCGATCGTCCAGGGCTTCGAGGCCGGCCCGGCGGCGCCGCGCCAGGCCGGCGACCTGCCGTTGGCCCAGGGGGTGAGCATTTCCCGCGACGACAATGCGGTGTTCGTGGTCAACCCGGTGGACAACACCACCTACTTCTACGCCGAGGGCATGAACGCGCCGATGTCGGGCTACAACAACCGCGGCCACCAGGCCCGCGCCGCGCGGGTCATCGACCGTAGTCTGCGCGAGCTGGCGCCCGGCGTGTACGGCTCGACGGTCAAGCTGCCGGCCGCCGGCACCTTCGACGTGGCGTTCCTGCTCAACCAGCCGCAGATCATCCACTGCTTCAGCACCGAGGTCGCGGCGTTGCCGCAGTCGGGCGTGCCCAAGCGTGCCCACGCCGAGTTCATCGGCACCGACCAGCCGCTGCTGCAGCACACCCCGTACCAGGCCCGGGTGCGCATTGTCGGCGAGGACGGCAAGCCGCGCCTGGGGCTTGGCGACCTGAGCTTGCGCTACTTCCTGGCGCCTTCGTCGCTGCCACGCAACGTGGCACTGGTCGAAGTGGGCGAGGGGCTCTACCAGGCGCCGCTGGAGCTGGCCGAGGCCGGCGCCTGGTACCTGCACGTACAGTCGCCGAGCCTCGGGCGTGCCTTCACCGAAGAAAACTACACCAGCCTGCGCGTCCTGCCGGCCGCCGAGGCGCCCACCGCTTCCCAAGGGGAACCCAGGAGTGTGCGATGAATCGTCTGCATGGTGGAAAACTGCTGGGCCTGAGCCTGCTGCTGGCCAGCAACCTGGCACTGGCCCACGCCGGCCACGATCACGGCGGCACGCCCGAGCAACCGCCGGCCGCTCACCAGGAGAAAGCCAGCGTGCGCTTCGCCGATGTGGCGCTGCTCGACCAGGACGGCATGCCGGTGCGCCTGGAGAAGGACCTGGTGGGCGATCACCTGGTGGTCATGGGGTTCATCTACACCAGCTGCACCACGGTGTGCCCGGTGGTGTCGTCGATCATGAGCAAGGTCCAGCAGCAGTTGGGTGGGCGGGTGGGTGAGGAGATTCGACTGGTGTCGATCAGCGTCGATCCACAGCGTGACGATTCCAGGCGCCTGGCCGGTTACGCCCGGGCATTCCAGCACGGGCCGGGGTGGAGCTGGCTGACCGGTTCACCCTATGCCATCAGCGAAACGCTCAAGGGGCTGGGCAGCTTCAGCGCCAACCTCAGCGAGCACCCGCCGTTGATCCTGGTGGGTGATGGGCGCAGCGGGCACTGGACGCGCTACTACGGCTTCACCGACCCCAATGTGCTGATCGGCGAGGTCAACCGCCTGAGCGCGCGTCGCGTGCACGCCAAGAGCACCGCCATCGCCGGCCAGGAGGTACAGCCATGAGCGCCCACACCTCCCGCCATGCCAGCATGCGCAGCCTTGACTGGCTGGTGCTCGGCGCCTGCCTGTGGATCCTCGCCTCGGTGGCGTTCGCCCACGAGGGCCACGCGCCGACGCCACAACCGGCGCCGCAGACCATGACCAGCGGCGGTGGCACCCGCGATGCGCAGACCTGGTTCACCGACACCGTGCTCAAGGACCAGGACGGCCGCGAGCTGCGTTTCTACAGCGATGTGCTCAAGGACAAGGTGGTGATGCTCAACGTGATCTTCACCCACTGCAACGATGCCTGCCCGCTGATCACCCGCAAATTGCGCGAGGTGCGCGAGGCCATGGGCCCGGCACTGGCGGCGCAGGTGACGTTCGTGTCGCTGAGCAGCGATCCTCTGAACGACACGCCAGAGGTACTCAAGGCGTTTGCGCAGAAGCAGGGGGTGGATGGTCCGAACTGGCTGTTCCTGACCGGCGACAAGGCCAGCGTCGACCTGGTGCTGGGGCGGTTGGGCCAGTTCCTGCCCAGCCCCGAGCAGCACTCGACGCAGTTGATTGCCGGTGACGTGGCAGGCAAGCGCTGGAGCAAGATCCGCCCGGACGCGCCGCCTGCAGCGATCGCCCAGCGCATGCAACTGCTGGCACAGCCGTTGGCGGGGCGCTGACATCATGGCCGCCGCTGCCAAGTGGGTCCTGCTCATGTTGTGGTGGTGCCTGTGCGGGGCAGTGCAACTGAGCGAGCAGGAACTCGCCGGCAAACGCCTCTACCGCGAAGGCGTCTCCAGCAGCGACGCCCAGTTGCTGGCCCGGGTCGGCCCCGGGGGCATGCGCGTGCCGGCCAGCGTGCTGCCCTGCGCCGGTTGCCATGGCAACGACGGGCGCGGCCGCAGTGAAGGCGGAGTGCGCCCGCCGAGCCTGGACTGGCAGCGCCTGGCCCTTGGCCCTGGCAACCGCGAGGCCAACAACCGGCGCTACCCGGCCTACACCGATGCCAGCCTGGCGCGGGTCATCCGCAGCGGCACCGACCCCGCCGGCAATCGCCTCGACCCGGCGATGCCACGCTTCGACCTGAGCCTGGCCGACCAACGCAATCTCACCGCCTACCTCAAGCGCCTGGGCGAGGACCGTGACCCCGGCGTGGAGGAGGGCACCTTGCGTCTGGGCACCTTGCTGCCCGAGCAGGGCCCGCTGGCCGAGGCCGGGCGAACGGTGCGGGCAGTGCTGGAGGATGGCGTCGCGCAGTTGAACCAACAGGGAGGCATCCATGGGCGACGCCTGCAACTGGTCACGCTGGACCCCGGGCAGGACCCGGCCAGCACCGCACAGGCACTGGACACGCTGACGCAACGAGAACGGGTGTTCGCCCTGGTCGCGCCCCTCGCACCACTGCTCGACAGCCGCCAGCTGGAGCAGGCCGGCCTGCCGCTGATAGGCGCCACGCCACGTAGCGGTGGCAGTGCGCAGGTGTTCGATCCCTTGCCGGGCGTGCCCGCGCAATTGCTCAGCGTGGCGCTGCATGCCCGTGATGCCCTTGGCCTGGCGCCCGCTGCCTTGCGGGTGGTGTATGCCGGCGCAGAGCAGGCCGGTGCGGCGCAGGTGCTGCAGCAGCGTTTGCTTCAACTGGGGGTCACTACCGCGCCGCCCCTTGCGTTCATGGGCCAGGCCCCGGACGGCGAGGGTATCCTCTTCCTCGGCCACGCCCAGGCGTTCACCGCGCTGGCGTCGAGCCTGGAAGCAAGCGGGCGCAACCCTTACCTGTTCGCCGCGTCGGGCCAGGTGGCTGGTGCCGTGCCGGGGTTGGCGCCGTCCTGGTCGCAGCGCGTGCTGCTGGCCTATCCCTTCGTACCCGGCGACTGGACCGCGCAAGGCCGGGCGACCCTTGCCGGGGTGCAGTTGCGCCAGGGGCTGGAGCCGCGCCAGGCATCGTTGCAGGTCACTACCCTGTGCGCCTGGCAGTTGTTGGTCGAAGCCTTGAAGCAGATCGGGCGCGACGCCAGCCGTGAGCAGTTGCTGGTCGCCCTGGAGCAGTTGCATGACATCGATACCGGCCTCACGCCTTTGCTGGGTTTCGGCCCCGGACGCCGCCAGGGCATGACAGGTGCCCATGTGGTGGAGGTAAGCCTGCCGGGCCCTGGTTTCATTGAAGTGGCACCGTACCGAGCGATGCCGGATAGCCCTTGAGATTCAGGAGAAGATCACCATGCGCACCCTGATTGCGTGCCTGTTGTCGCTGCTCGCCCTGGCCAGCCACGCCGACACCCCGGCGGCGCGGGTCAATGGCGTGGAGATCGGGGTGTTGCGCCTGGAGCGCTACTTCAGCGAATACCTCCAGGCCCAGGGGCGGGCGGTGGCGAGCATCCGCAACCCCAATCTTTACCAGCGCCTGCGCGCGCAGGCCCTGGATGAACTGATCGACAAGGAACTGCTCTGGCAGGAGGCCCAGCGCCAGGGCATAGACATCAGCGATGCGCAGGTGACGGCGCGGGTCAGCGAGGTTGAGGCGGCCTTCGGCAGCCCCGCGGTGTTCGAGCAGCGCCTGGCGCAAGCCGGCTTCGATCGGGCAGGCTTCGCTGACTACACTCGACATGAGATGGCCGCCCAGCAGGTTTTCGCCCGGCTGAGCGCGATCGAAGAACCCAGCAGCGCCGAAGTTGCGGCCTTCCATCAGGCCAACTGGCAAAGACTGCAAGGAATGCAGAACCAAAGTGATAATACTTCTGTCCTACCAGAACACGGCCTGCGCCTGGCCAGGGACGCGCTCGTCGCGCAACTCCAGGCCCAGGCCCGGCAAGCCGTACGCCAACGTTTGCGTGATTCCGCTACAGTGGAGCGCGTCGACTGAGGGGCGTGCAGGGCTTTCCCCATAGTTGGGGAAACCCTTCAGGGCAATGTGCCATCATCTTCCCCGGATATGGGGAACGGCCAGCCGCAAAGGTCTGGGGTGACCGACGAGCTTCAACGATATCAGCGACTTGAAAGCGGTAAGCAGTGAATTTTGATGCCTGGCACGAAGCATGCTCAAGCCTCTACAAGGCCGCACTTCGCAGACCGGGAGACCGGGCAGTTCATGGGAGTGGACCTTGGTGAACAGAGTATTGGTAGTCGATGACGAACAGACCCTTGCGCAGAACCTGCAAGCCTATCTGCAGGCGCAAGGCCTGGAGGTCCATCTCGCCCACGACGGTACCACGGGTATCGAAGAGGCCGAGAGACAGGCACCGGACGTGATCGTGCTGGATTACCGCTTGCCCGACATGGAGGGGTTTCAGGTCCTGGAGACCGTGCGCAGGAACAGGCAATGCCATTTCGTGCTGATCACCGCCCACCCGACCGCCGAGGTCCGTGAGCGGGCCGCCGAACTGGGCGTGACCCATGTCCTGTTCAAGCCGTTCCCGCTGATGGAACTGGCCCGCGCCGTCTTCGACCTGATGGGCATCGAGCGCCAGCGCAGAAGCACCGACCAGCCGGCCGAAGGGTACGTCGAACGACGCCAGAACAGGAACGAGTCGTTCCCCTTGCAGTTGTACGATGGCAGCTGGGTCCTGGCCGACCGCCGACGCAATGGCGACAAGCCTGCCAAACCTGACGACGAACAACTGCTCACCGGGGAATAGCGGCGCCCAAGGCCTCCAGGCCCGCGGCGCCGCCCCTGAGCGGAGTCGCAGGCCATGTCCCAGGCATTCGATAAAGGCCCACTGGACCCATCGCGGGGCTACCCCCGCGAACTCCTGGCCCAGGCCCGCCAGCAAGCCGGCCAAGAGCGTCTTCTGGCCTGCCTGGAACACCTGTCCAGCGACACCCCGGCCACCTTCACCCAGCGCCTGGCCATCACCCTGCATTACCCGGTGCTCGCCACCGAGGCCCTGTTCGCCTGCGCTCCGGCCTTCGACCGGGTCAGCCTGGCGCAGTGCCTGAAACACGAATTCGCCCTGGTCGAACACGAGGGCGAGCGGGTCGGTGTGTTCGCCGACCCCTTCGACAGCGCCCGCCTGGCCTGGATCGACGACTGCCTGCAGGGCGCGCCGCTGTACCTGGCCCACGCCGCCGACCTTGCCGCGTTCCTGGCCCGCCACGAGGAAAGCTTCCACGCTGTCGATGCCCTTGGCCACGAGGCTGAATCCGGCAGCGAGGCCGACCCGCTGCAGCGCCTGTCGCTGACCAGCATCAGCGAAGACCAGAGCCGTGTGGTCAAGCTGGTCAACTCCACCCTGTACGACGCGCTCAAGCTGCACGCCAGCGACATCCACCTAGGGATGACCGGCCAGGGCCTGACCATCAAGTACCGTATCGACGGCGTGCTCAACGGTGCCGGCAAGGCCAGCGGCAGCGCCTTCGCCGAGCAGGTGATCTCGCGGATCAAGGTAATGGCCGAGCTGGACATCGGCGAGAAGCGCGTGCCCCAGGACGGTCGCTTCAAGGTGGCCATCGGCGAGCGGCAGATCGATTTCCGCGTCTCGATCATGCCCAGCATCTTCGGCGAGGACGCGGTGCTGCGGGTGCTGGACAAGCAGGACCTGTCCGACCAGGTCAGCGGCGTGCAGCTGCAGGCCCTGGGGTTCGAGGCGCAGACCTTGCAGGCCCTGCGCCGGCTGGCCGCCGAGCCCTACGGCATGATCCTGGTCACCGGCCCCACCGGCAGCGGCAAGACCACCACCCTCTACGCCATGCTCAGCGAGATCAACCATGGCATGGACAAGATCATCACCATCGAGGATCCGGTCGAGTACCAGCTGCCCGGCGTGCTGCAGATCCCGGTCAACGAGAAGAAGGGCCTGACCTTCGCCCGCGGCCTGCGCTCGATCCTGCGCCACGACCCGGACAAGATCCTGGTCGGCGAGATCCGTGACCCGGACACCGCGCAGATTGCCGTGCAGTCGGCGCTGACCGGGCACCTGGTGTTCACCACCATCCACGCCAACAACGTGTTCGACGTGATCGGCCGCTTCAGCCAGATGCAGGTCGACCCCTACAGCTTCGTCTCGGCGCTCAATGCCGTGCTGGCCCAGCGCCTGGTGCGCCTGGCCTGCCCGCACTGCGCGCAGGCCTGCGACCCGGACGACGACTTGCTGGCCGCCTCGGGCCTGACCCGTGATGCGGTGGCCGGCTGGCGCTTCGTGCGCGCCCAGGGCTGCGGCCAGTGCCGTGGCAGCGGCTACCGCGGGCGCAGCGCGATTGCCGAACTGTTGCACCTGGACGACGACCTGCGGCAGATGATCGTCGAACGTCGCCCGCTCTCGCAGATCAAGCAGCTGGCCTGCCAACGCGGCCTGCGCCTGCTGCGCGCTTCGGCCGTGGACCTGGTCCGCGATGGCCGTACCACACTCGAGGAGATCAACCGTGTCACATTTATCGCCTGATCGGTATTGCGCGGTGCTGGGCGCCGAGGGTGTCGGCCTGGGCCAATGGCACGGCCGGCAGCATCAATGGCTGGGCAGCCGCGCGTTTGCCTGCGACGCCGCCCAGCCGACCTGGGCCCCGGCACTCCAGGCCCTGGCCGGGCTGCTGGGTGAGCATCCGGCACGCGGCGCGCAGTTGCGCGTGCTGCTCTCGGCCCGCTACAGCCGCTTCTGCCTGGTGCCCTGGAGCGATGCCATCGGTACCCCGCGCGAACTCGAGGCCTATGCCCGGGCCTGCTTCGAGAACCTTTACGGGCAGCCTCTGGACGACTGGCGCATCGTTCTTTCGCCGGAGCCGGCCGGCGCCGCGCGCATCGCCACGGCGCTGCCCGAGGCGCTGCTCCAGGGCCTGCAGGCACTGGGGCGGGAAAGCCGCCTGAGCCTGCGCTCGGTGCAGCCGTACCTGATGGCCGCCTACAACCGCTGCTCGGCGCAACTGGCCCAAGGCGACTTCCTCTTCGTGCTGGCCGAGCCGCGCCGCAGCGTGCTGCTGCTGGCTTCAGGCGGTGCCTGGCAGCAGGTGCTCGCCCAGGGCTGCGCCGACAACGACCAGGCCCTGCAGGCGCTGATCGAGCGTACCTGCGAACTGTATGGCGAGCAGTTGCCTCGGGTGTACCTGCACGCACCGGGGCGCACGGCAGCCTCGCAACTGGCCGCGGTGCAGCTGTGCGCCGCCAGCGCCGAAGCCGATCCGTTGTGCGCCATGTGGCGGGCGGTGGCCTGACATGCGCCGCCTCGACCTGGAATTCCAACCCCGCCACAGCAGCCCCCTGGCCTGGTCGTTGCTGGCCCTGGGCGGCGCCGTGCTGGCCGTGCTGGTGCTGGCCCAGCAGCAACTGGTGAGCGAGCAGGTGCACCTGGAAGGCCGCGTGCACCAACTCGAACTCAAGCTTGGCCGACGCCCGGCCACCGCCGCGGGGCAGAGCAGCGCGGTGATCCGCGAGCAGGCCGAGCGCCTGGCGCAGATGCGCAGCGTCTCGCAGCAGTTGCAGCGGCCATGGCAGCAGCTGTTCGCCATGCTCGAGGCGATGCCGCAGGAAGACGTGGCGCTGCTCAGCCTGACCCCCGATGCCCGCAAGGGCCAGGTACGCATCAGTGCCGAGGCGCGCAACCTCGAGGCCATGCTGCAGTACCACCAGCGCCTGGAGCGCAGCGCCGAGCTGTCGGACGTGTCGCTGCTCAACCACGAGGTGGTGGCCGGGCAGGTCGAGCATCCGGTGCGCTTCAACCTCACCGCCACCTGGGAGACCGGCCATGCGCGTCCGTAGCCTGATCGTCCATGAAGCGCTGCGGCGCCTGGGCCGGGCAGGGCTGGCTGCGGTGCTGGTCGGCGGCTTGGCCCTGGCGGTCGCCCTGGCCGGGGTGCTGCCCCAGTGGCAGGCAGTGCGCGAACTGCGTGCCAGCGAGGCCGATGCCAGTGCCCAGGTGCAGCGCCTGGCGCGTGGCGAGCTCAAGGTGCAGGCCAAGCCCGAGCAGCAGGCGCTGGACGACCTGCGCCAGCAGTTGCCCGGCCAGCCCCAGGCCAGCGAGCTGATCGAGCGCCTGTACCACCTGGCCAGTGCCGAGCGCATCAGCCTGGCCCGGGGCGAGTACGCCCTGGGCGTGGACCCGAAGACCCAACTGGCGCGCTACCAGATCGTCCTGCCGGTGCGCGGCAGCTACCCGCAGATCCGTGGCTTCCTCAAGGCGCTGCTCGGCCAGTTGCCGACGCTGGTGCTGGAAGACCTGGAACTGCAACGCAAGCGGATCGGTGACCGGGAACTGACCGGCCGTGTGCGCATGACCCTTTACCTGTCGAGGTCGTGATGAACACTCAGCGTGCGGTGATGTGGGCCGGGTTCCTGGGGTTGAGCGCGGCGCTGGCCTGGGCGCCGGGGCGCTGGTTCGGCGTGGTGGAGGATGAGCTGGCAGGCCCTGTCGCGGAGCAAACCCGCCCCCAAGCGACACCCACGAACGTGGCAGCGGGCTTGCCCCGCGATGAAGCCAAAAGCCCTTCACGCGACCTGTTCCCCAGCCAGCAATGGACCCCACCCCAGGCCCTGGCCACCGTCACCGAACAACCCGTGGTCACCACCCCGGAACCTGCCGCACCTACCGCCCCGACGCTGCCGTTTCGGTTCATCGGTCGCATGGGGGAGCGCGACGACCTGCAGATCTTCCTGCAGAGCGGCGAAAAGCTCTACGTCGTGCGCCAGGGCGATGTGATCGACGACACCTACCGTCTGGACCGCGTCTCGGCCACCGAGCTGAGCCTGGTCTACCTGCCACTGCATCAGCCACAGACCCTGTCTGTCGGGAGCGCACCATGAAACCGTCGAAGTTGTGCAAGCCTGCGCCGTTCGTGCTCCTGGCCCTGTGCGTGGCCATCGCCGGATGCGGCTCGAGCGCCGCGCGCAAGGACAGCCAGGAACTGATCAAGGAAGGCCAGTACGAGGCCGGCATCGCTCGCCTGGAAGAAGCCCTGCGCGAAGATCCGCGCGACACCGAGCTGAACATCGCCCTGGCCCACGGCCGCCAGGCCGCGGTCGAGGCACTGTTGACCCAGGCCGACAGCGACCGCGTGCGCCACGACTTCGCCGGCGCGCGCATGGGCTACGGTCGGGTGCTGACCATCGAGGCCAACAACCGCCGCGCCCAGGAGGGCATCCGTCAGCTGGAGCTGATCCGCACCCTCGACGACCGTGTCGCCCTTGGCCAGGCGGCGTTGCGCCAGGGTGATCTGTTCGGCGCCGAGCGCTACATGCGCGAGGTGCTGCGCCTCGACCCGCAGAACCAGAAGGGCCAGATGCTGCGCAGCGACATCGAGAACGTCCAGGCCCGTACCGCCACGCCTTACCCGCAACTGCGCAGCAAGCTGGAGCGCCCGGTCACCCTGGAGTTTCGCGATGCCGACCTGAAGACCATCTTCGAGGTGCTGGCCCAGGTCGCCGGGATCAACTTCATCTTCGACAAGGACCTGCGCCCGGACATGAAGGCCACCATCTTCGTGCGCGAGGTGCGCATCGAGGATGCCGTGGCCCTGCTGCTGGAGCAGAACCAGCTGCGCCAGAAGATCGTCAACGACAACACCTTGCTGCTCTACCCGGACTCGCCGCAGAAGACCAAGGACTACCAGGAACTGGTCATGCGCACCTTCTACCTGACCAGCATCGACGCCAACACCGCGCTGAACATGGTCAAGACCATGCTCAAGACCCGCGACGTGTTCGTCGACGAGCGCCTCAACACCCTGACCATGCGCGACACCCCCGACGCCGTGCGCATGGCCGAGAAGCTGCTGCAGTCCCAGGACCAGTCCAACCCCGAGGTGGTGCTGGAAGTGGAGGTGATGGAAGTGGCCACTTCGCGCATCCTCGACCTCGGCCTGCAATGGCCCAACACCTTCGGCGTGCTGACCAGCGACGGCAAGTCGGTGAGCGTGCTCGACCAGCTGCGCGGCATCGACTCCAGCCGCATCAGCATCTCGCCGGCGCCGCAGGCCAAGATCAATGCCCAGGACAAGGACATCAACACCCTGGCAAGCCCCGTGATCCGGGTCAGCAACCGCGAACAGGCGCGCATCCACATCGGTCAGCGGGTGCCGATCATCAGCGCCACCTCGGTGCCCTCGACCCAAGGCCCGGTGATCACCGAAAGCGTCACCTACCTGGATGTCGGCCTCAAGCTCGAAGTGCAGCCCACCGTGCACCTGAACAACGAGGTGGCGATCAAGGTGGCCCTGGAAGTGAGCAACGCCACGCCCCTGGAGGCCACGCGCCAGGGCACCATTCCGGTCCAGGTCGATACCCGCAACGCCCAGACCAGCCTGCGCCTGCACGATGGCGAGACCCAGGTACTGGCCGGCCTGGTGCGCAACGATCACAACGCCAGCGGCAACAAGATCCCGGGGCTGGGCGATATTCCCGGCCTGGGCCGGCTGTTCGGCAGCAACAAGGACGACATGAGCAAGTCCGAACTGGTGCTGGCGATCACCCCGCGCATCGTGCGCAACCTGCCGTACCAGAGCCCGTCTGACATGGAGTTCGCCACTGGCACAGAATCGGCCCTGCAGGTGCGCCAACTGGCGCAACCGGCGCCGGCCAGCGCACTGCCCGCCGACGCCCCGGCTGACGAGCCGGCCGCGGCGCCGCTGGTAGAGGGGCAGATGGCCGTGGTGCCTGCCGCCGCGAGGCCACGGCCATGACACGCCGCCAGCAGGGTTTCAGCCTGATCGAAGTGGTGCTGACCCTGGCGCTGCTCGGCTTGCTCGCCAGCATGGCCGCGCCCCTGACCGAGACGGTGGTACGCCGGGGCAAGGAGCAGCAGTTGCGCGAGGCGCTGTACCAGATCCGCGACGCCATCGACGCCTACAAGCGCGCCTTCGACGCCGGCTATATCGAGAAGCGCCTGAACGCCAGCGGTTATCCGCCGAACCTGCAGGTGCTGGTGGACGGCGTGCGCGATGTGCGCAGTGCCAAGGGTGCGAAGTTCTACTTCCTGCGTCGCATCCCCCACGACCCGCTGCGCGCCGCCAAGGATGACGACCTGGGTGGCTGGGGCCTGCGCGCCTACGACAGCGCGGCCGACAGCCCGCGTGAGGGCGAGGATGTGTTCGACGTGTATTCCAAGGCCAGCGGCAAGGGCCTGAACAACGTGCCCTACGGGCAATGGTGACGGCGATGAAAGCGAGCAGAGGCTTCACCCTCATCGAGCTGCTGGTGGTGATGGCGATCATCGCCACCCTGATGACCATCGCCATGCCGCGCTACTTCAACAGCCTGGAGGCCTCCCGCGAGGCCACCTTGCGCCAGAGCCTGGCGGTGCTGCGCGAGGCCCTGGATCACTACTACGGCGACACCGGGCACTACCCCGATTCGATCGACCAGTTGGTGGAGCAGCGCTACCTGCGCAACACCCCGGTCGATCCGATCACCGAACGGCGCGATGCCTGGCAGCTGGTGCCGCCGCCCGAGGGCGTTTCCGGCGCGGTGGCCGACATCAAGAGCGGAGCAACCGGGAGGGCGCGCGATGGCAGCCTCTATGCCGAATGGTGAAGCCGGCTTCACCTACCTGGGCGTGCTGCTGCTGATCGCCGTCAGCAGCATGGCCCTGGCGGCCACCGGCACCCTGTGGGCCACCAGCCAGCAGCGCGAGCACGAGCGCCAGCTGCTGTGGGTGGGCGGCCAGTACGCCCAGGCCCTGCGCAGCTACTACCGCGCCTCGCCGGGCCTGGCCCAGTATCCGCAGGACCTTGGGGAGCTGGTGGAAGACAACCGTTTCCCGTCGCCGCAGCGCCACCTGCGTCGGCTCTACCCGGACCCTGTCGGTGGCGGCGAAGAATGGGGCCTGTTGCGCGCGGTCGATGGCCGCATCACCGGGGTGTACAGCCGCTCCGACGCCGCGCCGCTCAAGCGCAGCGGTTTCGACGCCCAGTGGAGTGCCTTCGAGGGGCTGGAGCACTACAGCGACTGGCAGTTCGTCGCCGAGCAGGCCTTCGCCGAAAGCGCCGCAGGCGCCCGTCCACATGCCGGCCTGGGAGAGGCGCCATGAAACGCCTGGCCGCGCGGGTCTGCCTGTGCCTGGCCCTGTTGCATGGCCAGGCGCAGGCCGGGGCCGAGGACGAGATGATGGGTTTCATCGTCGACAACACCATCTCGCACATCGGCCACGACTTCTATCACGCCTTCAGCGACCGGCTGCGCGCCACCAGCCGGCTGGATTTCAACCTGGTGGTGCGCGAACGCCCGGATGCCCGCTGGGGCAGCCTGGTGACGGTGGAGTACGAACGCGAGGTGCTGTACAGGCGCTTCCTGCCGCCCAACACCACGCAATTGAACGACGAGGCCATCGCGGCCGCCGACCTGGTCAGGCAGCAGATCATCCAGCGCAAATTGCAACGGCTGCTGCAGGACACAACCGATCTGGAGAGGGACGAGCTATGAGCAACCACCTAGCACGACGCATCGCCGCCTGCCTGCTGGCCGCCGGCCTCGGTGGCCCGGCCCTGGCCACCGAGCTGGTGTACACCCCGGTCAACCCGTCCTTCGGCGGCAATCCGATCAATGGCGCCTGGCTGTTGAACAACGCCCAGGCGCAGAACGACTACGACGATCCCGACCTCAAGGACCGCAGCTCGGCATTCGCCGGCACCTCGGCCCTGGAACGCTTCAGCAACCAGCTCGAGTCGCGCCTGCTCGGGCAGTTGCTGGACAACATCAGCAACGGCAACACCGGCAGCATGTCCACCGACGCCTTCCTGATCGACGTGATCGACGATTCCGGGGCGCTGAGCATCAAGGTCACCGACCGGGCCACCGGGGAAGTCTCGATCATCGAGGTCAGCGGCCTGAACCCCTGAGAGGGACGGGTCTTTACTGGGGAGAGAACGCCATGAAACGCCTGCTGAGCACACTGCTGATCCTCACCGCCCTGGCTAGCCTGCAAGGTTGCGGCCTGCGCGAGCCGATGCCCGCCGAACAAGACCCTGAGACTCCGACGCTGACACCGCGGGCCTCGACCTACTACGACCTGGTCAACATGCCCCGGCCCCGTGGCCGGCTGATGGCGGTGGTATACGGCTTCCGCGACCAGACCGGGCAGTACAAGCCGACTCCGGCCAGCTCGTTCTCCACCAGTGTCACCCAGGGGGCGGCGAGCATGCTGATGGACGCCCTCAACGCCAGTGGCTGGTTCGTGGTGCTCGAGCGCGAGGGCCTGCAGAACCTGCTGACCGAGCGCAAGATCATCCGTGCCTCGCAGAAGAAGCCTGACGTCGCCGAGAACATCCAGGGCGAACTGCCGCCGTTGCAGGCGGCCAACCTGATGCTCGAGGGCGGCATCATCGCCTACGACACCAACGTGCGCAGCGGCGGCGAGGGCGCCCGCTACCTGGGCATCGGCCTGTCCCGCGAGTACCGGGTCGACCAGGTCACGGTCAACCTGCGGGCGGTGGACGTGCGCACCGGGCAGGTACTGGCCAACGTGATGACCAGCAAGACCATCTACTCGGTCGGGCAGAACGCCGGGGTGTTCAAGTTCATCGAGTTCAAGAAGCTGCTCGAAGCCGAGGTCGGCTACACCACCAACGAGCCGGCGCAGCTGTGCGTGTTGTCGGCCATCGAAGCCGCGGTGGGCCACCTGCTGGCCCAGGGCATCGAGCGGCGGCTGTGGCAGGTGGCCGGGGACGGGGCGGGGGACAAGGCGGTGCTGGACAAATACCTGAGTCAGTATCAGCAGCAGTGAGGGCATCAAATCATCAGATGCAACATTCTTGGTTGCCGCTCAGAGCAGGGCAGAACCTCTCGCAATGGGCCTCAGGCCAAGCGTACACGCTGTAGTTGACCTGCCATTTTTGCCAGTGGCGCGGTTTCTCCTCCAATGGATAAATCCTCTGCACGCAGGATTCATCCATTGGAGAAGCAACCGAGGTGTGCCATGAGAAAATTGCTTTGTCTGTTGCTACCCCTCATTGCCGGCTGTATGGCAGTGCCCGGCCCGACGAGCCCCCCTCTATCGCCCAGTGCCGCCTCGGCGGCGCTCGACAGCCGGGGCGAGCAGGCAGTCGTCGAGCTGCGGCGCTGGTACGACAGCGTCACCGATGACTGCGGTGGCGCGCAAAAGCCCGGCTATCTGTGCAGCGGCATTGCCCTACGTACCACCTCCAGCAGCGTCGGCTTCCTGCCCTGGGAGCCGACTGACAGCCAGATCAACAGCGGCAGTGTCGCGTTCTCGTGGATTCGGCGGGACAACAACTTTGGCAGCCCCTTCGGTAATCGGAACGGATTCATCCTCTATCCGCCCCAGGCCGCTCCACCAGGCAAGATCGCGGCTTTGAACGTGCTGTGCACCTTTCCCATCAATGCCAACACCAACCAGCGTCCAACATTGCAGGGATGCGGCCCTATCAGGGGTTACGAGCAGACCACCGACACCTGCCAGACCCTGGGTGTCGACACTGCCCGGCAGTGGCTGGAAAAGTACCCCCAGGCGGGCAACTTCCGGGTCTGCGGATGGGATCTGCGCGATGCGCGTGGCGCGGCCGCAAAGTCCTTCCAGACCGCCATCCAGGCGCGTACCGGCATGCCCGAGGCGCTCTGGCGCGTGAACAACGAGGTGCTGTTGCCGGTGTGGCGCAGGGACCAGGGCGGCGAGCTGCCGTTGCATTCGTTCTTCTATGTCGAAGGCCAGCAAGACGCATTGGCCAAGGCGCAGTTCGACCAGATCCGCTACGCACAGATGTACCAGCAGCTGATACCTGTGGTACGGGTGGCGTTTCCTGCGGACAAGGCGGGTAGCGTGGCGTTCGATTATGAGCCGCAGGACCAGGCAGTAGGCCATCCGACTCCCACGCCTTCGATCGACTTTGAAAACCTTGCCGTGGGCCAATCTGCCGAGGTCAGCTCCAACGGTGTGACGTTCTCGCTAGAGCGACACAACCGCGGTATCAGCAAAGAACCGCACGAGGCCAGCAAGGGGCAGATCAGCGGCAAGCACCTGGAAGTGGACACCACCACCCAGTTTGTCCTGACCGGCGCTGGGCGTCGTCTGGTGAGTTTCTCCTGGGGCTGCAATAGCTGGTGTGGGGTGCAGACGGCGATTGGCGAAGAGTACGTCGAGCTTTCCGAACACGGTCCGGGCGAGATGCATTACGGGACTCAGGAGTTGATCATCGACGGGCCGGAGGTGATCACGCTCAGCGTCGATACCGAAGAGCCAGGCAGCCTGTTGCTGCTCGATAACCTGGTGGTGCGCAAGTTGCCGGAGAAATAAGCGCGTTGTCCCGGCTGACATCGTCATCGGGCAATCGCTCTCAAGCATCTGGATCAAACTTTATGTTGCTGGTGGTTTCTCTGTTGCATACACGACGGAGAAACCACCATGTCAGACCCACGCCATCCTCGCCGCAACAACGTACCGACCGACCAGGGACCGCACTCCTCGGAGCACGCCAACGACCCCGACGACCTGGGATTCGATCCTGACTCGCCCGACCTCGATGACCCGCAGGTAGACCCGCAAGGCCCGGCGAAGCCACCCAGGGACATCGAGAAGGACGGTTGAGTCAGCCAGGGCGGGCGTCGTATTGCTGCCGGGCCTGAATGATCGCCGGCATGTTCGACTCCGCCCACTGCGCCAGCCGCTCCACCGTGCCGCCCAGTGTCGCGCCCAGCTCGGTGAGGGCGTATTCGACGGTGGGCGGCACGGTCGGATACACCTGGCGCTCCACCAGGCCGTCGCGTTCGAGCCGCTTCAGGGTTTGCGACAGCACCTTCTGCGAGACGCCGACGATATCCCTGTGCAACTGGTTGAAACGCACCCGCTCGCCGGCGCTGAGGCGGTCGATGAGCAACAGCACCCATTTGTCGGCGAGGCGATCGAGCACCAGGCGGGCCGGGCAATTCGGGGCGAATACGTCGTAGGCGGGGCATTCGCGGTAATGGGCCATGGGTTACTCCAAGGTAATCAGGTGAGTGAAAAGTGCCTTCTTGAGCGACTGGGCGGGACTGGTTAGGCTTTTATCCATGGTTCGCGGCCGCGCCATACCCACCCGTTGAACGCACTGAAGGAAACTGAGATGAACACCGAACCCAAGGCTTCGGCGCTGCGTGCTGGCCGCTGGATCACCCTGTTGCTGCTGAGCGCGGCGGCCAATCCGGGCAATGCCGGCGAGCTGGTGACTCCGGCCACCCTGGTCGTGGACCGGAGCCTGCCCAAGGCCCAGTTGGAGCAGCAGATCCTCGCCGCCCGCCGCTACGACACCTTCTGGAACACCGGCGACGAGGCCATGGCCCGCGCCGCGCTGGCCAGCGACTTTCGCGACAACACCCTGCCACCGGGACGGCCACAGGGCGTGGAAGGGCCATTGAGCGCTTCCAGGGCATTCCGCGCAGCGGTGCCGGACCTGCGCTGCGAGGTGCTGCAGATGATCGTTGCAGGTGACCGGGTCACCGCGGCGCTGCGTTTCACCGGACACTTCAGCGGCAAGCTGGGCAACCACCAGGGGCAGGGCCAGGCCATCGATTTTATTGCCATGGATATCTACCGTGTCGCCGAGGGCCGGATCGCCGAGGACTGGCATCTCGAGGACAACCTTGCGTTCATGCGGCAGGCGGGGTTGGTTGAGCGTTGAACAACTGGCCCCATCGCCGGCAAGACCGCTCCCACAGGTACAGTGCACGGCGTGACATTTGCGCGGTCGGTGTGGGAGCCGGCTTGCCGGCGAAAGGGCGCGAAGCGCCCCCGGTCAGTCAGTCGAACACACGTGGCGGATTGACCGGCGTATCGGCCTGGGCCAAGGCCCAACGGGCAATCTCGTCCTTGCGCATGAACGCCACGCCGGCATGGCCGCGGGCATAGGTGAAGAACTGGTCCAGCGCGCGCACCACGGTAGGTGTGCCGCCGATGCGGTCATGCGCCGACAGTGACATCAGCCGGCGTCGTTGGCGGCCTTCGGCATAAAGCACGTCGAACTCGTCCTTGAGCTCCTGCAACAGCGCGGCGCCGGTCATCGCCGTGGACCCGGCAATACGACCGATGTCGTTGTTGCGCAGGGTGTAGGGCACTACCGCGAAAGGCTTGCCGCGCACCGGGATGATCGAGGGTTCGTCGCGGGCCAGGTCGTCGATGTGGTAGAGAAAGCCGAGGTCCTGGAGGATGTTCAACGTTTCGCGGGAGTGACGCATCCAGAACGCGTTGAAACCTACCGGGCGTTGGCCGGTGACGCGCTCGATGATGGTGCTGGCCAGCTCGTACTGGCGACGCTCCTCTGCCGGCGTCAGGCTGTACTGCGGTGCCCAGTGCAGGCCGTGGCCGGCGGCTTCGTGGCCGCGCCTGACCACCTCGGCCGCCAGCTCCGGGTAAGCCTCCACAGCCTTGCCGACCATGTGCGAAGTGACCTTGATGCCATGCCGGTCGAACAGCGCGAGCAGGCGCGGCACGCCTTCCAGCGGGCCATAGCGGTACCAGCTGGGGGCGATGGTGTCGGGGTAGCGCGAATCCAGGGGCGGGAAGGGGCTTTCGGCGTGTTTCGGCTGGCCACCGGACTCGAATTGCAACGACACGGAAATCACCAGTTGCGCGCCATTGGGCCAGAACCCCTTGCCCTCGGCGCTATCGGGCGGCGCCCCGGTGCTGCCGCCTGGCTCTTTCGCCAGTACCGCGCCCGCCGCCACGGCGATGCCGCCGGCGAGGGTGCCTTTCATGAAATCTCTTCTGCTGGTCATCGGGTTGCTCCTGTACGGGTGTCGATGCCGGGCAGTGTAATTAGCGAGGAAATCACCAATAATCAGGCGAAAGTCAAAATCATATTTCGGAAAAATCGAAAAGCATGCTGGATAACCTGGCGTTGTTCCTGACCATCATCGAAAAAGGCAGCCTGTCGGCGGCAGGCCGCGAGCGCGGGTTGTCACCGGCCACGGTGTCCGAGCGCCTGGCGGCGCTGGAGGCACACTACGGGGTGGCGCTGCTGACCCGCAGCACCCGTTCGCTGAGCCTCACCGACGCCGGCCGGCAACTCGCCGAGGGCGCACGGCGCCTGCTGGCCGAGGCCGACGAGCTGGAAAGCCGTCTCAGAGACGGCCAGCAGAAGATCTCCGGGTTGGTGCGCCTGAGCGCGCCGGTGGACCTTGGCCAGCACTGCATCGTGCCGCTGCTCGACCGTTTCCTGGCCGAGCATCCGCAAGTCTCGATCGACCTGGACCTGACCGATGGCTACGTCGACCTGGTGGGGCAGGGCATCGACTTCGCCATCCGCTACGGCACCCTGGCCGACAGTTCCCTGCGCGCACGGCCCCTGGGCGACAACCGCCGGGTGGTGTGCGCCGCGCCCGACTACTTGCATCGCCACGGCACGCCACTGCACCCGGACGACCTGGCCCACCACGATTGCATCGTCATGCGTTTCGGTATCCACGCCGAACGGGTCTGGCCATTTCGCCTGGACGGCGCGGCTTACCCGGTCGGCGTGCGCGGCCGGCGGGTTGCCAACAGCGGCGAACAGGTGCGCCGCTGGGCGCTGGATGGGCACGGGCTGTGCCTGAAATCGCTTCGCGATGTGCGCGACGACCTCGACAATGGCCGATTGGTCGAAGTGCTGGAGGACTTCAGCGCCGGGCAGGTGGCGCTGCAGATCGTCTACGCGCCGACGCGGGTGCAGCCACGGCGGGTGCGGGCGTTGATGGAGGCAATCATCGAAGGCCTGCGCTAGCCCGCCCTGTGGCAGTTGGCCGAACCATTGCCACAGGGCGGACCAGCATCAGCCTTCGGCTTGCCTGGCGGCCTCGACACCGGCGGACGACAGTTTGATCGGGTAGTTGACGCTGAGCGCGTGTCCGGATTCGACATTCACGCTGCCATCATGGATCAAGCCTTGCTCCTGCAGGGTCTTGAGCATGCCGGCCACGGCTTTCTCGCCGCGGTAGTTGTCCAGCACTTCCTTGCCCAGCCCTTGTGGGTGGGCGTGCAACAGGCGGGTCAGGACTTCCGAACGCAGTGCATCATTGCTCATGGGAGCCTCGCTTTTTCAGTGGGGCGGGTTACTGGCCGTGCTTGGCCTGTAGTTCCTTGGCATGCTTCAAGTGCTCTTCGAGCTTGGGCAGGGTCTCGCCGGCGAAAGCCTTGAGCTCGGCCTTGTCGGACGAGGCGGCCTCCTTCCTGAACAGTTCCACGGCTTTCTCGTGGGCCTCGACCTGGTTGTTGACATAGGAGCGGTCGAACGACTCGTCACGCCACTCCAGGATCATCTTCTTGACCTTGTCGGTCAGTGCCGCTTCATCGGGCACGCTGATGTCGAGTTTGCGGGCGATGTCGCCGAGCTTCTGGTTGGCCTGGGTGTGATCGGTGACCATCTGCTGGGCGAAGGTCTTGATTTGCGGGTCCTTGCTCTTGTCCAGCGCCAGCTTGCCGGTCACCACCTCGGCGATGCCGGCCTCGGTGGCGGCGTCGACGAAGTCGTCCGACGAGGCGGCCATGGCCTGTAGCGACGCCATGCCCAGCACCATGGAAAACCCGACCCGCTTGAGGAACAGATTGCTCATCTGTGACTCCTTATCCGTTGGCGCGACGTCAGTGTCGCGTACGGTTGAGGGCCGGCGGCGGGCAAAGGTTTAATTTTTCTGCGCGCTTTGAACCGATGATGACAAGCAAGGCTCACACCTTCAAAGGTGCAGAGGAACCCGACCATGAGCATCGAACGCAGCATTCCCGAACTCGAGGCCTGGTACGCCCAGTACGACGATGCCAGCTATCGGCGCGAATCGCCCGACGCCTATCACCATGAATTGCTGCGCACGGCCGAGGCGCTGCGCGATGATGGCGCGATCGACTGGGACGACTGGCTCAAGCTCAAGGAGCTGGCCGACCAGGCCCACCTGGGGGCACTGCAAGACGCGGTGCAGGCCCGCGTGGACGACCCCGACGCATGAAAGCGCTGAAGATAGCCACGTTCAATGTCAACGGCATCCGCAGCCGGCTCGACAACCTGCTGGCCTGGCTGGCGCGTGAGCAGCCCGACATCGTCTGCCTGCAGGAACTCAAGGCCAGCGACGCGCAGTTTCCCGGTGAGGCCATCGAGGCTGCCGGCTACGGCTGCCTGCACTTCGGCCAGGCGTCATGGAACGGGGTCGCCATCCTCGCCCGCGGCAGCCAGCCCCTGGAGGTGCGCCGCGGCTTGCCGGGCATGGAGGATGACGGCCAGAGCCGTTATATCGAGGCGGCGGTGCACGGCGTGCAGGTGGCCTGCCTGTACCTGCCCAACGGCAACCCGCAACCGGGCCCGAAGTTTGCGTACAAGTTGCGCTGGTTCGAATGCCTGATCGCCCATGCCGACACGCTGCGCGGCGCCGATCACCCTGTGTTGCTGGCGGGGGACTTCAACGTGGTGCCCACCGACCAGGACATCTACAACCCGAAATCGTGGCTCAAGGACGCGCTGCTGCAGCCCGAGTCACGCGCATGCTACCAGCGTTTGCTGGAGCAGGGCTGGAGCGATGCGTTGCGGCAGTTGTACCCGCACGAGCGGGTCTACACCTTCTGGGACTATTTCCGTAACCACTGGCCGCGCAACGCCGGGCTGCGCATCGACCACCTGCTGCTCAACCCGGCCCTGGCGCCTTACCTGAAGGACGCCGGGGTCGACGCCTGGGTGCGCAACGAGGCGCACGCCAGCGACCACGCGCCGGTGTGGATCAGCCTCGGCACACGCAAGCGGCGCTGAACTATAGTCATTGGCGGCCAAGGGTCGATGACAAGGGACTTCAATGCGCGCAGTCAGGAAACAGACCGAGGACGGCCTCTTCCCGGTGACGGGCGAGGGGCGCGCCGTGTCGCTGTTCCGCCTGATGCTCAGTTTCATGGCGGTGGTGATGCTGGTTTTCGTGCTGGTCGAAGGCTGGCGGATCTGGCGCGACTACCGGCAGGTGTTCACCAATGCCGAAAACGCGGTCAGCAACCTGGCCCGGGCCACCGCCCAGCATGCCGAGGATGCCATCCGCCAGGTGGACGCGATCACCGCGGCCTTGGCCGAGCGCCTGGAGGGCGATGGCTTCGCCCATGTCGACCGCCCGCGCCTGCACGCGTTGCTCAAGCAGCAGGCGCAGATCATGCCGCAACTGCATGGCCTGTTCGTCTATGGCCCCGACGGCGGCTGGATCGTCACCGACAAGGATGACGTGCCAGCGGGTGCCAACAATGCCGACCGAGATTATTTCATCTATCACCGCACCCATCCCGACCGCCAGGTGCGTATCGGCACGGTGGTGCGCAGCCGCTCCACGGGCGACCTGATCATCCCCATCTCGCGGCGCCTGGACAATGCCGACGGCAGCTTTGCCGGGGTGTTGCTGGGGACGATCAAAGTCGACTGGTTCGTGCGCTACTACGGCGACTTCAAGATCGACGAGCGCGGCGCCCTGGTGCTGGCCAAGCGCGACGGCACCATCCTCGTGCGTCGGCCGTTCGTCGAGCAGGTGATCGGCCGCAGCCTGGCCAGCAGCGAGATCTTCCGTCTTTACCTGCCCTATGCCAGCGAGGGGGTGGCCGAGGCGGTGGCGGTGGTAGACGGCACGCCACGCCTGTATGCCTTCCGTTCACTGGGCAGTTACCCCCTGGTGGTGGAGGCGGGCTTGTCGCGCGAGTCGATCATCGCGCCGTGGCGCCACGACATGCTCAAGTCGGTGGCGGTGCTGGTCCTGGTATTGATCGGCCTGGCTGGGTTCGGCTGGATCGTCCTGCGCCAGTTGCGCGAGCGCATCGCCATCGAGCGTGCCCTGCACCAGGCCCACCAGACCCTAAAGGCGCTGGCCTTGACCGACAGCTTGACCGGGCTGGGCAACCGCAGGCGGCTGGATGCGGTGCTGGAACCGGAGATACGCCGGGCGCGGCGACAGGGCTATGCCCTGGCCCTGGTGATGCTCGACCTGGACTGCTTCAAGTCCTACAACGACCGCTACGGGCATCCGGCCGGCGACCAGTGCCTGCGCCGCTTCGGCGAGCTGTTGCGCCAGGCGCTGAAACGCCCGGGCGACCTGGCGGTGCGTTATGGTGGCGAAGAGTTTACCTTGCTGCTGCCCGATACCGATGCCGCGGGGGCCAGCCAGATCGTGCAGGAGATCCTGCAGTTGCTGCGCCGGCAGGCCATCGAGCACGGTGGCAGTCCGTTCGGCCATGTCACGGCCAGCGCCGGAATTGCGGTGGGTGCGCCGACGTTGGCGACGGTGACCCCGGAAAACCTGATGGCGGCGGCCGACGCGGCGCTCTACCAGGCCAAGCGGCAGGGGCGTGATCGCTACTGCCTGGCGGCCAGTGTGGAGCAGCATCCGGCGCATTGAAACCCAAGGATACGGCCCAAGTATCACCAGCGTTGCGCGGTCTGTCGTGGGAGCGGGCTTGCCCCGCGATAGCGTCCGATCAGGCAATGAAGGTGCCTGGTAAGGCCTCATCGCGGGGCAAGCCCGCTCCCACGATAGGTCCCCGGCCGGCGCTATTCCACCTCGACCAGCACCCCGTCACGGTCAACCCGGTAACGCGCCAGGTCCCGGGCCAGGGTCAGGTGCCCCTTGAAGTGCGCCAGCGCCTCATCGCGTACCTCCTCGATGGAACCGCCGCGCCCACCGCCCGACTGGTAGCGGGCGCTGAAGTGCGTCAGCACCAGGTTCTTCACCCCCACCATCTCGCCGAAGCGCGCCACCGCAGCGGCGGTGCTGTGGCCGAAGCTGGCCTGGGTGCGTTCGACCAACGGTTGGGTGAAGGTGGCTTCGTGGACCAGGACGTCAACGTTGGCGGCCAGTTCGCTCAACAATTCGGGGCGGTCGTTGTCACCACAGACGATGATGCGTTGCGCCGGGCGCGTCGGTTGCAGGTAGGCCTGCGGGTCGATCTGGCGACCTTCGTGCTCGACCGTTCGGCCACGGGCGATCTGCCCCCACAGCGGCCCGGCGGGGATGCCGTCGGCGCGCAGGCGCTCGGTGTCCAGGTGCGGTTGCGGGTCGCGCTCCTCGAACACGAAGCCGTAGGAGGGTACCCGGTGCGACAGCTCGACCACGCCGACCTGGATGTTACCGTGGCTCAAGCCACCAAAGGTCTCCAGCGCCTGCATCTGCAACTCGAAGGGCAGGTAGGTGTCGCTGACCTCCAGGCTCTGCCGGACCCAGGGGTGCAGGTCGGCCGGCAGGACCAGCACCAGTGGCTCCTTGCGCCCTGACATGCCGGCGCTGGCCAGCAGCCCCGGCAGGCCGAAGCAATGGTCGCCGTGTACATGGGTGATGAAGATGGCGCGCAGGTCGCGCACCGACAGCGGGCTGTGCAGCAGCTGATGCTGGGTGCCTTCGCCGCAATCGACCAGGAACCAACCGCTGCCGGTGGCCTCGATGACCGCGGTCGCGCTGACGTTGCGGGCCTTGGTGGGCACCCCGGAGGAGGTGCCCAGAAACTGCAGGTCCATTGCCTGACTCCTTGATTCGACGTTGTCGCGACCCCGCAGGGCGGGGCGCGCGGAGGCTAGCATGGTGCTGCCGGGCGGGCCAGCAGTGCTTCACCGGCTCGCCCCAACATCGAGCTTACGCGCTACAAGGCCAGGCTAGTAGACACCGCCCTGGGCGATGGCGGCGGCCCCTGCCTTGAACGTGCCCGCCAGCCCCTGCAAGCCGCGCATCAGCACCGTGGTGTCGACCCCCACCGCGACGAACGCCGCGCCCAGTTCGATGTAACGTCGGGCCAGCGTCGCGTCGGCGCTGAGAATACCTGCCGCCTTGCCGGCCCGCGCGATGCGCACGATGGCATCCTCGATGGCCGCCTGGACCTCAGGATGCCCCGGATTGCCCCGCTGGCCCATGGCGGCGCTGAGGTCGGCGGGGCCGATGAACACGCCGTCGACACCTTCGACGGCACAGATCGCGTCGAGGTTGGCCAGCCCTTCGCGGTTTTCCACCTGCAGCAGCAGGCACATCTGCTCGTCGGCCTGGTCCAGGTAGCCGGGGATGCTGTTCCAGCGCGACGCCCGCGCCAGCGCGCTGCCGACACCGCGCACGCCGTGGGGCGGGTAGCGCATCGCCCGCACCAGCTGACGTGCCTGCTCGGCGCTTTCGACCATGGGCACCAGCAGGGTCTGCACGCCGATATCGAGCAACTGCTTGATCAGCGCGGTATCGCCGATCACCGGGCGCACGATGGGCTGGGCCGGGTAGGGCGCCACCGCCTGCAACTGGCCGAGCAGGCTGCGCAGGTCGTTGGGCGCATGCTCGCCGTCGAGCAGCAGCCAGTCGAAGCCGGCGTTGGCCGCCAGCTCCGCGCAATATGGATCGGCCAGGCCGAGCCACAGGCCGATCTGAGCCTGGCCGTCGCGCAGGCGTTGCTTGAAGGTGTTGATGGGCATGTCCATGGGCGCTCCTCAGACGAAACGGCAGGCGATCGAGCCAAGCTGGTCGTAGTCGACGTGAAAGGTGTCGCCGGGACGGGCGGCCACCGGGCGGGTGAACGAGCCGCCGAGAATGAGCTGGCTGGCTTCCAGGCTCACGTCATGTGCCGCCAGCTTGTTGGCCAGCCAGGCCACGCCCTTGGCGGGGTGGTTGAGCACCGCCGCCGACACGCCGGATTCCTCGATCACGCCGTTGCGGTACAGCACCGCCGGGACCTTGCGCAGGTCGATATCGCCCGGGCGCACGGCGCGCCCGCCCATCACCACGCCAGCGTTGGCGGCGTTGTCGGAGATGGTGTCGAAGACCTTGCGGGTGGCGCCGCTGAGCGGGTCGACCTGCTGGATGCGCGCATCGATGATCTCCAGCGCCGGGATCACCCACTCGGTGGCGTCGAGCACCTCGAACAGGGTCACGTTCGGCCCCTTGAGCGGCTTGCCGAGGATGAACGCCAGTTCCACCTCGACCCGGGGCACGATGAAACGCTCGAAGGGAATGTCGCTGCCTTCCTCGAACAGCATGTCGTCGAGCAGCGCGCCGTAGTCTGGCTCGGTGATGTTCGAGGAGACCTGCATGGCCCGGGAGGTGAGGCCGATCTTGTGGCCGACCAGCTTGCGGCCATCCTTGATCTTCTGCGCCACCCAGGCACGCTGGATGGCGTAGGCGTCCTCGATGCCGATCGAGGGATGTTCCAGGGAAAACTGGCCGACCTGTTCGCGGGTGCGTTCGGCCTGGTCGAGGCGGGCGGCGGCTTGCTGGATGATGCGGGCGTCGAGCATGGAGACCTCAGGGCTGGCGGGTGAACAGAGGGTGCAGGCTGCTGTGCTTGGCGTCGTAAACCTGGGCCTGGCTTTCGTCGATCTGCAGGGTCACGCCGACCGGGCGACGTTCCAGCAGCGCGTCCAGGTGCCGGCGCAACACCGCCAGCAGCGCGTCACCGACCTGCTGGTGCACCGCGGCGCTGCGGCCAGCGCCCATGCGCAGGTTGGCGTAGACGAAACCGTAGGCACCGCGGCCATCGGCGATTGCCGCATGGGCGGCGGGGTAGGCCAGCACACGGGTGCCGCCGGTGGGGAACACCTGGCGATGGTGTTCGTCGCGCTGGGCGAGCATGCAGTCGGCCAGGGCGCGGCATAGGCCTGGCATATCGGCGTCGGCTTCGATATCCGGGCTGTAGAGCAGGACCAGATGGGGCATGGTGATGCTCCTTACAGGCGGCTTGTGGAGGTGACGCCGGCCCGGTTCGAGGCCTGGGCGGCAGGGATCGCGCTGCCATCCTGCGGGGTGACCGGGAAGATCGCGTTGATCTGGCCGGTGCCGGAGGAACCGAAGTACGGCGTCACCACCTCGGCCTTGCCGTCGTATTTCGACCAGCCGAGCGCGCCGAGCAACATGGCGGTGTCGTGCATGAAGCCTTCGCCGTGGCCCTTGACCGCGTACTCGGGCAGCATTGCGCAGAAGTCGGCCCAGTCGCCGTCCTGCCACAGGCGCACCACGCGGTGGTCGAGGGTTTCCAGGAACGGGCTCCAGACCTTGGTGGCAAAGTCCGGGGCCTGGCCGTTCTGGGCGAAACGGTGCGACAGCGAGCCGCTGGCCAGGAAGGCCACGGTGCCGTCGTAGTGTTCCTCGACCGCCTTGCGCATGGCCCAGCCCAGGCGCGCGCTGTCGTTGAGGTAGTGCGAGGTGCACAGCGCCGAGACCGAGATCACCTTGAAGTGCTGGTCGGTGTTCATGTAGCGCATCGGCACCAGGGTGCCGTACTCAGGCGCCAGCGTGGTGGCGTCGTGGGCCATGGTTTCCACGCCCAGGCGATTGCACTCGTCGGCGAGGATGCGTCCCAGCTCGGGGTTGCCGGGGAAGCCGTAGTTCATGTTGGCGATGAAGTGCGGCAGTTCGTTGCTGGTGTACAGGCCTTCGAAGTGCGCGGCGCAGTTGATGTGGTAGTTGGCGTTGACCAGCCAGTGGGTGTCGAACACGACGAGGGTGTCGACGCCCAGTTCGCGGCAGCGCCGGCCGATCTCGAGGTGGCCGTCGATGGCCGCCTGGCGAAAGCCCTGGCGCGGGCCCGGCAGTTCGGACAGGTACATCGACGGCACGTGGGTGATCTTGGCGGCGAGAGCGAGTGTGCCCATGGGAGTCTCCGGTAACGAGTTGTTGTTATGTATCCATGGCGAGGGCTTCGCCCTCGTTTCGCCGGCAAGCCGGCTCCTACAGTGTGCGGTGATCCCTGTGGGAGCCGGCTTGCCGGCGATGGGCTGCTCAGCAGCCCCGCGTTACACCCCCCAGCGCGGAATGTGGTGGCTACCCATGGATATACACACGTTCTTTATCTCGGCGAAGACCTCGAAGCTGTATTGCCCGCCTTCGCGACCGGTGCCCGAGCCCTTGACACCGCCGAACGGCTGGCGCAGGTCGCGCACGTTCTGGCTGTTGATGAACACCATCCCGGCCTCGATGCCACGGGCCAGGCGGTGGGCCTTGCCGATGTCCTGGGTCCAGATGTACGAGGCCAGGCCGTACTCGGTGTCGTTGGCCAGTTGCAGCGCCTCGGCCTCGTCCTTGAACGGGATCAGGCACACCACCGGGCCGAAGATCTCTTCCTGGGCGATGCGCATCTTGTTGTTCACATCGGCGAACACCGTCGGCTGGATGAACTGCCCCTTGGCCAGGTGCGCCGGCAATCCGGCCGGGCGTTCCAGGCCACCGGCCAGCAGGCGCGCGCCTTCTTCCAGGCCGATGCGGATGTAGCCGGTGACCTTGTCGTAGTGCTGCTGGGTGATCATCGAGCCGACCTGGGTCTTCGGGTCGGTCGGGTCACCGACGATGAGGCGCTTGGCACGGGCGGCGAACTCGGCGACGAACTGCGGGTACACGCTCTCCTGGATGAAGATGCGGCTGCCGGCGGTGCAGCGCTCGCCGTTGAGCGAGAAAATGGTGAACAAGGCAGCGTCCAGCGCACGCTCGAGGTCGGCGTCCTCGAAGATCAGTACCGGCGATTTGCCGCCCAGTTCCATCGAGTACTTTTTCAGGCCGGCCGTCTGCATGATCTTCCGGCCGGTGGCGGTGCCGCCGGTGAAGGAGATGGCGCGCACGTCCGGGTGACGCACCAGGGCATCGCCGGCGGTGGCGCCGTAGCCCTGGATGACGTTGAGCACGCCATTGGGGATGCCGGCCTCGACCGCCAGGCGCCCCAGCTCATTGGCGGTCAGCGGCGACAGTTCGCTCATCTTCAGCACCGCGGTATTGCCCAGCGCCAGGCACGGCGCGGTCTTCCAGGTGGAGGTCATGAACGGCACGTTCCAGGGCGACACCAGCGCGCACACTCCAACCGGCTGGTAGAGCGTGTAGTTGAGCATCTGGTCGTCCACCGGGTAGCTGTGGCCGTCCATACGTGTGCACACCTCGGCGAAGAAGTCGAAATTGTGCGAGGCGCGGGGGATCAGCACGTTGCGCGTCTGGTGGATCGGCAGGCCGGTGTCCAGGGTTTCCAGTTCGGCCAACTGCGGCACGTTCTGCTCGATCAGCTCACCCAGGCGGCGCATCAGGCGCGCGCGCTCCTTGGCCGGTGTATTGGCCCATTTCGGGAAGGCTTGCTTGGCCGCGGCCACGGCCAGGGCGACTTCCTCGGCGCCGCCGCTGGCGACTTCGCCGATGGCCTCGCCGGTGGCCGGGTTGTAGTTGACGAAGGTGTCGCGGCTCTCGACTTCGCGGCCATCGATCCAGTGCTTGATCATGCTGTTGCCTCTTGTGCGTTGCGGGCGAAGAACTCGGCTTCGCTGACGATCCGGTTGACCAGGCGGCCGACGCCTTCCACTTCCACCACCACCTCGTCGCCCGGGACCACGTCGGCCAGGCCTTCCGGGGTGCCGGTGGCGATCATGTCGCCGGGTTGCAGGGTCATGAAGCTGGAGAAGTATTCGATCAGGTAGGGAATGTCGAAGATCATGTCGGCCGTGGTGCCTTGCTGTTTCAGCTCGCCGTTGATCCAGGTGCGCAGGGTCAGGTTCGACGGATCCGGCACATCGGCGGTGTCGACGATCCAAGGGCCCACCGGGGTGGTGGCGTCACGGTTTTTCACCCGCAGGTTGGGGCGGTAGTAGTTCTCCAGGTAGTCGCGGATGGCGTAGTCGTTGCACACCGTGTAGCCGGCCAGGTAGTCGAGGGCATCCTCACGCTTGACGTTGCGCGCCGGCTTGCCGATCACCGCCACCAGTTCGCACTCGTAGTGCATGTACTTGACGTTGTCCGGGCGCCAGCTGACCTGGTTGTGCCCGGTGTAGGTGCCGGGCGACTTGACGAAGGCCAGCGGTTCGGTGGGCGGGGTGAAGGCCAGCTCGGCGGCATGGTCGGCGTAGTTCAGGCCCAGGGCGAACATGCTACCGCTGGCCGGCGGCAGCCAGGTGACCTGGTCGGCGTCGACCACACGGCCATCGGCCAGGCGCAGTCGCTGGTCGTTTTCGACGGTGACCGCGTGGACCTGGCCGTCGAACTGGATACGGGCGTGCTTCATGGGACGAGTCCTTGTTCGGCGACGATGGGGTTGGTCAGCTGGCCGAGGCCGTCGATCTCGACCGTCACCTGGTCGCCGGGCAGCACATCGACACGGCCTTCCGGGGTGCCGGTGATCAGCACGTCGCCGGCATGCAGGGTCATGAACTCGCTGATCTCGGCGATCAGCCGGGCCACGCCGCGCACGCAGTTGGCGGTGTTGTTCTGCTGGCGCAGCTCACCGTTGACCCACAGGCGAATGCCCAGCGCGTCGGGGTTGCCGACCTGCGTGGGCGGCACCAGTTGCGGGCCGAGCGGGCAGAAACCGTCGCGGCATTTGGCCTTGACCGCCGGGCGGTAGTAACTGTCTTCGGGCAGGCTGAACTCGTTGACGATGGTGTAGCCCGCCACGTGGTCCAGGGCGTTGTCCAGGCTGACGCGACTGGCGTCCTTGCCGATGACCACGCCCAGTGCAGGGCCCGCTTGCAGGCGTTCGACTGCCGAGGGGTAGGTCACTGGCTGGGCGTGACCGTTGCGGGTGTTGGGCGTCTTGATGAACAGCACCGGCTTGACCGGCGGTTGCTGGTACGGCGCTTCGTGGAAGGACGCCAGATGCTGTTGCAGCAGGCCCTGGTAGTTCAGGGCGACGCCGAACAGGCTGCCGCTGGCGACCTCGTGCAAGGCACGGCTCATGCATTTCTCCTGCGGTGGGCGAAGCG
This sequence comes from Pseudomonas sp. 2848, assembly GCF_003253945.1. NCBI lineage: Bacteria > Pseudomonadati > Pseudomonadota > Gammaproteobacteria > Pseudomonadales > Pseudomonadaceae > Pseudomonas > Pseudomonas sp. 2848. Next base: position 16,487 of record NZ_QKZD01000005.1, on the reverse strand, counting down.
GACGGGACGCTTCTTGGTGTTTTTGTTAATGTGTTAACGTTATATTTAATATGTTAACGATCGTCAAGGCATTCGCCGCTGGTCGGTGGTGCTAGGATTATTCCCCCCGGCGCGTTTCACCGCTGCGAGAACAACAATGAAAGAACGACAGCCGATCCCCAACATCAACATCGGTCAGGTCTACGACCAGCGCTACAGCGACAGCGAGGTGCATTACGACCGGCTGGGCAACCTGGCCGGATTCTTCGGCCGCAACATGCCGGTGCACCGGCACGACCGTTTCTTCCAGGTGCACTACGTGAAGACCGGCAGCGTGCGGGTGTACCTGGACGAGCAGCGTTACCACGAGTCCGGTCCGATGTTCTTCCTCACCCCACCCACCATTCCCCATGCTTTCGTCACCGAGCCCGATGCCGACGGCCATGTGCTGACCGTGCGCCAGCAACTGGTCTGGCAACTGCTGCAGGCCGAGCCTGGGCTTGCGCTTGGCCCACGCCTGCAGCCGGCATGTGTCGCGCTCGGTCATCTGCGGGGGGCGGCGGCCGAGGAGGTGCAGCGCCTGGAGCAGCTGTTCGACCTGCTGGGCGGCGAACTGGGCCATGGCCAGGCCGGGCAGGGCACCGCCGTGCAGGACCTGGCCCGCCTGGTGATGATCAGCCTGTTGCGCCTGTGCGCCAATTCGCTGGAGGCCACGCCCGCGCGGCACGAGGACCTGCAGCTGTTCCACCGTTTCAACGAACTGATCGAGCGCCACTACCTCGACCACTGGACCCTGCCGGCCTACGCGGCAGCCCTGGGCGTGACCGAGGCGCGCCTGAACGACGTGTGCCGGCGCATGGCCGACCTGCCGTCCAAGCGCCTGGTGTTCGAGCGGCTGATGCAGGAGGCGCGGCGCTTGCTGCTGTACACCGGCGGCTCGGCCAACGAGATCTGCTACCGCCTGGGGTTCAAGGACCCGGCGTACTTCAGCCGCTTCTTCCAGCGCCATGCGCAGATGACGCCGGGTGAGTACCGCCAGCGCCAGGCGGGGTTGCGTTGACATGCGGCGACGGGTCCGGGCGGTGGGCTGTCGGCAGATCGTGCTACGGGGAAGGCATCGCGGGAATGGGTGATTGCCAGGAGCGCTGGTACTTTTCACAGGGCTGGACAGCCCGGGTGAAAATGTATTTCACTTTATTAATATCTTAATAAAACAGCCCTTGATCCTGATGACCCAACCAAGACCCTCCCTGACCTTGACCCTGCTGCAGGCCCGCGAAGCGACCATGGCGTTCTTCCGCCCGGCCCTGAATGCCCACGACCTGACCGAGCAGCAATGGCGGGTGATCCGTATCCTGCGCCAGCAGGGCGAGCTGGAAAGCCACCAGCTGGCCGACCAGGCCTGCATCCTCAAGCCGAGCATGAGCGGCGTGCTCAAGCGCCTGGAGCGCGACGGCCTGGTGGCGCGGCGCAAGTCGCCGGAAGACCAGCGGCGCATCTTCATCAGCCTGACCGTGCGCGGGCAGCAGGCGTTCCTGGCGATGAGCGAGGAGATGGAGCGCAACTACCAGGAGATCCAGCGCCAGTTCGGCGCGGACAAGCTGGAGCAGTTGATGGGGTTGTTGAACGAGCTGAAGAAGGTCAGGCCCTGAAATCAAGGGGGCCGCTGTGCGGCCCATCGCCGGCAAGCCGGCTCCCACAGGGTTGGCAGTTGGCGCGGACATTGTGGGAGCCGGCTTGCCGGCGAGGGGTTGCACAGCAACCCCATGGTTTACTGTCCAGCCAATTGCAGCGAATCATCGAGAATTTTCAGCAACGACGCTGCCCGCCGCGCATAAACCGCCGGGGGCGCGTACAGCAGCTCTACATGCAGGCTGTCGATGATTCCCAGGTACGCATCGCCGTACAGCTCCAGCTTGTTGCCATCGCTTTGGGCCCAGGCGTGGCGCTCGCGCAGGGCCTGGCAGAAGCCCAGGCGGATCCGCTCCAGGTACGCCTCGAAGCCGGTGGTGACAGTCGAGCGGATCGGCGCCGGCGGCAGGAATGCACTGCGCAGCACGAAGCGCAGGTTGGCCGACGCCGCGTAGCGCTCGGCCAGGTGCAGCGGATGCCAGTGCCCCGGCGCCTCGCGGCCTGCCGCTTCATGGCCGAAGCCCGCCTCGACGTAGGCGGTTTCGTCGGCCAGGGCCCGTTCGAAGGCGCACACGAATAACGCGTCCTTGTTGGCGAAGTGGGCGTACAGCGAGGCCTTGCGCATGCCTGCCAGGGCGGCGATCTCGTTCAGCGACGAGCCGTCGTAGCCGTGCTCGGCGAAATGCTCCACGGCATGCTCGCAGATGCGCGCGGCGGAAGGGGTCAGGGCTTTCAAGGCGGTCACTCCGGGTTGACGCAGCAGGGCGAGGCGCTGATTGTCTTTGCCACGGCGGCGCGGGTCAAACCGACGATGACCACGGCCGCCGCCGCCAGTAACCAGGCCCAGGCCAGCGGGCCCAGGGTGGCCAGGTGCCCGGCCAGGGGCGTGGCGCTGGACGAGATCACCAGTTGCAGCGCGCCGAGCAGGGCCGCCGTCGAGCCGACATCGCGCTGCTGCGATGACATCGCCAGGGCCATCAAGGTGGCCTCGCAAACCCCCAGGCCGAACAGCGCCAGCACCACGCCCGCCAGCAGCAGCGGCAGGCCTGCGCCAGACAGGCCGGCAATCACCGCCAGTGCTGCGCCGGCCCCCATGCACAGCGCCCCCCACCAGGCCACCTGGGCCACGCCGTGCCGGCTGACGCAATAGCCGGACAGCGCCGCGCCGAGCAGGATGGCAACGCCGCAGCCGCCGAACAGCAGGCCGAAGTGCGTGCTGGAGAGGCCGAAGTGCTGCTGGTACACATAGGCCGAGCCGGCGATGTAGGCGAACAGGAAGAAGAACACCGCCGACAGGGCCAGGGCCGGGCGCAGGAAAGCGCCGTCGGCGGCTATGCGGCCATAAGTACGCCATACCGTTGCCGGTGCCAGGCGTACTCGATGCGTCGGCGGCAGGGTTTCACCGAGTGTCACGGCCGAATTGACCAAGGTCAGCAGACCGAGGCCGGCCAGTACCAGCATGATCGCCCGCCAGCCGTACGCAGCGTCGATCACCCCGCCCAGCGCCGGGGCGAGGATCGGCGCCAGGCCCTCGATGGTCATCAGCAGGGCGAAGATCTGTGCCGCCCGTGCGCCATCGGCGCTGTCGCGGACCATGCTCATGATCACCACCAACGTCAGCGCGCTGGCCAGGCCCTGCACCAGGCGCGCCACCAGCAGCGCGTCCAGCGACGGCGCGGCCGCCGCGGCCAGGGAGGCGATGCAGAACACCAGCAGGCCGGCGAGCAGCGGGCGACGCCGCCCCAAGGCATCCACCAGTGGCCCGAACAGCAGTTGCCCGGCGCCCATGGCCAGCAGGAACACGGTCAGCGTCAGCTGAACCTGGGTATAGCCGGTGGCGAAGTCGCGGGCCATCTCCGGCAGGCTGGCCAGGTACATATCGATGGCAGACGGGCCAAGAGCGCCGATCAGGGCGAGGGAGGCGGCGAAGCGCAAATGTGAAGCGGGCATGAGCGAAAGTCCGTGCAAGCAAAATAGTAACCTACCGACCGGTAGGTTGGCGAAGTATGCCAGATATCTGCCGGGGGTCAACGCAATGTCTGCCCACCGGGGATCCGCTTGCGCCCCAAATACACCGTCGCCGCTTGTTTAGCGCCACCGGTCCGATCCGCTCGGAATAATCCGAATCCCTCTTTATCGCCGTACTCCCAATCCATGTACGGCACCTCGCCGTGCAACCCTTAGCCACACGAGGTTTTTGCAACCATGGCCAACAAAGACAGCAACATGACCGGTCGCCAGGACACCAACAAGCAGGACGCCAACAAGACCGGCAGCCAGGGTGGAACGAAGAACCCAGGCAATTTCGCCAATGACCGCGAAAAAGCGTCCGAAGCCGGTCGCAAGGGCGGGCAGAGCTCCGGCGGCGGCAATCGCCAGAGCGAGTCCGGCCACAAGGGCGGCCGCTCGTAAGTGAGGGCACGCGGTGCCGGGTTCGCCTGGCACCGCGCACACCCCACCAGGAGGTTCCCATGCGTATCGCACCTCTGATTTGCCTGTTGGGTAGCCTGGGCCTGCTGGCTGGCTGCTTCGACCGCGACAATGACCATCCGGCGAAAGACGCCGACCCGAGCAAGCCCTCGCTGCAGATGCAGCAACCCGATTCCCCGACCAGCAACCCGTCCCCCGAAACCAAGCCCCAGAATCCATAACGCGAGGTGACCGGCATGGTGGCGATGATCCGTGACGGCGTGCGTTCGCAAGCCAGGCACGACATGACTGATGAGGTAGCGCATCGCTACCAGGCGTTGCTGGCGGGACGCGATGCCACCGCCGAGGACTGGCTGGAAACACAACTGCGCCGTGTTCGTACCAGGGAAGACGACCTGCCGGAAGAGCCGCACCTGTTGCCCCAATGGGCCGAACACCATGCCGCCCAGGTCGCCCACGACCATGCGCATTACCTGCGGCAGCGGCGTGAAGGAGCGCCCCGGCGCTATTTCGCCACCCGCGCCCAGGCCTTGTGGTTCCTGCAGCAGGTCGCGCCGACCAAGGCGGTCGACGGTGCCTGGTTGCACGGTACCCTGCGGCATTGGCGCGACCCGCGTTACCACGGGTTGATCCGCACCTTTCTCGAAGAACTGGGCGACGGCGACCCACGCTGCAACCATGTGCTGATCTACCAGCGCCTGCTCAGCCGCCTGGGGTGCTTGCAAGGGCTGCCACTTGAGCCTTCGCGCTTCGTGCAAGGCGCCGTGCAATTGGCCCTCGGCCAGTACTGCGAGCGCTTCCTGCCCGAGGTGATCGGCTACAACCTGGGATATGAGCAGCCACCGCTGCACCTGCTGATCACCACTCATGAGCTGGCCGAACTGGGTATCGACGCCCATTACTTCCAGTTGCACGTGACCATCGACAATGCCGCCAGCGGCCATGCCCGGCGTTCGCTGGAGAGCCTGCGGATGTTGGCGCCAGCGGGCGATGAAGATTTCTATGCGCGTGTCAGGCACGGCTACCGGCTCAACGACCTGGGTCTCGACACACCTTCGCTGATCGCCAGCTTCGACCTGCAGGGCGAACTGCTCGCCGCGCTGGAGCGCAAGCGCGTGTTCGGCCAGTTCATGCATTCCGATCGCTGCCGCCTGCAAGGGCGGACCATCAACCAGTGGCTTGCCGAGCCGGGGGCGATGGCCGGGTTCCTGGAGGCCCTGCAAGCCCAGGGCTGGATCAAGCGTGACAGCGACCCGATGCAGAGCCGCTTCTGGTCACTGATCGACGGCCCCGGCGCGGCAATGTTCGGCGTGTTCAGCGCCTACGAGAAACAGCTGTGGCATGACTGGATCGCCGGTAGCTGGCAAGGGGCCGGGCCTCGCCGTGTGCCGCCCGGGCAGTGGGAGCAGGCGTTGGCCCTGCAGGCGGAGGCGCCCGGCCGGGCCCAAGCCTCGGAGATCGCCACGCTGATCGAGGCCATGGCCGGTAACCGGCACGCAGAACCCACGGGCCTGCGTGCCACACGCGACTACATCGCTGCCACCGGGCTGTTCCAGGGAGGGCCGCGGTGATGCAACTTGACCAGAAGCAAATCCGTGCCGACGAGGCTTTGTTGCAACTGGGCCGCAGGCTGCATGCCGACGGCTACCGTTTCACCTGCGTCACCCCGGCGACCCAGGCGCGGGTCAATGCCCGACCTCAGGCCCAGCGCGCGTGCACGCTGCGAGATGTATTCGGCTGGAGCCGGCCGTTCCCGGCTTCGCTGATCAGTGCCGACGAGCTGGAACAACTGGGCACGGCCGGCGTGCTGGAGGCGCACGGCGAGCTGTGGCGCAGCCGAGTGCGCTGGTCGAGCCTGGATGACCTGTTGCTGGTGCATTCGGCCTGGCCGACGGAGAGCAGCGACGCGGTGTTCTTCGGGCCGGACAGCTACCGCTTCGCCCAGTTGATCGAGGATCACCTGCGGCGCAGCCCCCGGCGCGTGCAGCACGCCGTCGATATCGGCTGCGGCAGCGGCATCGGCGCTTTGCTGATTGCCCGGGCCGCACGCCATGCGCAGGTCAGCGCGCTGGACATCAATCCGCTGGCGCTGCGCTACACCGCCGTCAACGCCGCCCTGGCCGGGCTGGCCAATGTGTCGGTCGAGCCCAGCGACCTGCTCACGGGCATCACCGGCACCTTCGACCTGATCGTCGCCAACCCGCCCTATATGCTCGATGCCAGCCAGCGCGTCTACCGCCACGGCGGCGGGGCGCTCGGCGCCGACCTGTCGCTGCGTATCGTCGAACAGGCCTGTGAGCGCCTGACACCGGGCGGCACATTGCTGCTGTACACCGGGGTGGCGATCGTCGAAGGGCGCGATGCGTTGCTCGAAGCGGTCCGCCTGCGCCTGGCCGGCCCTGACTTGAGCTGGCACTACCGGGAGCTGGATCCGGACGTGTTCGGCGAGCAGTTGCTCGAGCCCGGCTATGAACAGGTCGAGCGCATTGCCGCCGTGGCCCTGACCGTCACCCGTCGCGGCGGATGAACGCATGGGGCGGCCCTGCACGTTCGGCATCGAGGAGGAGTACCTGCTGGTGGCGCTGGACAGTGGCCGGGTGCTGTCCTCGCCGTCGACGGCACTGATCCGTCTGTGCCGTGAGGTGCTGGGGCCGTGTTTCGCCGAAGAGATGTTCCGCAGCCAGATCGAGCTGGCCTCGCCGGTGTTCGAGACGCTGCACCAGGCCCGCACCTTCTTTACCGAGCAACGCCAGCGCCTGAGCCAGGCGCTGGCCGCCGAGGGGGCTGGTCTGTACTGTGCGGCAAGCCACCCCAGCGCCCACTGGCTGCGCCAGCATCCACGCGCAACGCCGCACTTTCGGCAGTTGTTCGACGACTACCGGCTGGTGGCCCGGCGTAGCCTGTTGAACGGCCTGCACGTGCATGTCGGGGTGCCACCGGGCCTGGATCGCATGCAGGTGATCAACCGGGTCCTGTGCTGGCTGCCCTTGCTGTTGTCGCTCAGCACCTCATCTCCCTACTGGTGCGGCCAGGACACCGGCTACATGAGCTACCGCCGCGTGGTGTGCGGAGAGTGGCCGCACATGGGCCTGCCGGAACCGCTGCCGGACTGGAGCGCCTACGAGCGTTATCGCGCGCTGTTGCAACGCAGCGGCACGTTGGCCGAGGACGGCGACTTCTGGTGGGCGATCAGACCTTCGCGGCGTTTTCCGACCGTCGAATTGCGCATCTGCGACGGCTGTCCGCGGCTGGAGGAAGCCTTGGCCATCGCCGGCCTGTTTCGCCATCTCGTCGAGCATGCGCTGCGGCGGCACGCTGGCGCCGCCAGCCGTGAAATGCGCTGGATCACCCAGGAGAACTACTGGCGCGCCATGCGTCATGGCCGTCTTGCCACCTTCATTGGTGTTCATGACCAGCAGCCGGTGAATGCCGAAGTCTGGCTGACGCAGTTACAGACGCAATGCCCGGCCGACACTGCCGATGCCGAGCGTTCTTTCCTGCACGCCCGGCGCATTCTGCGCGACGGCAGCAGTGCCGATCGCCAGCGCCAGGCCTATGGGTTGGCCCGCGAGCAAGGCCTGGATGAGCGTTTGGCAATGCGCAACGTGCTCAGGCAGGTGATGGACGACCATCTGTCGGCGCCGGGCCCAGCTTGAGCAAACCATCCATCAGCCGGTTGCCTCGAAACTTGTGTGGTCCTCGTGCGGTGCCAGACCGCTTCCACGTGACGAACAGCACCTGTATGCGGGCTTGCCCCGCGCCAGACCTTACCCAGCCATTACCCGAAGGAGTCCAGCCGATGCCCCGCAAGCCCCAGGACCAGTTCACCTTGCAGAACCCCCTGACCCAGTATCCGCATCCGCCATTCCCCGCCCAGCATCAACCGGCCCCAGGCCTGGATGCGCACATGCAACCCAAGCCCGACCACGGCGAAACCACCTACAAGGGCTTCGGCCGCCTGGCCGGCCGGCGCGCCCTGATCACCGGCGCCGATTCGGGTATCGGCCGGGCCGTGGCCATTGCTTTCGCCCGGGAGGGCGCCGACATCGCCCTCAATTATTTGCCGACCGAGGAGCGCGACGCCCGCGAAGTGGTGCAGCTTATCGAGGCCGAGGGGCGCAAGGCCGTGGCGTTGCCCGGCGACCTGAAGGATCCGCGCTTCTGCGGCCAGCTGGTCGACCAGGCTCACGAACGGCTCGGCGGGCTCGACATCCTGGTGAATGTCGCCGGCAAGCAGGAAGCACGCAAGGATATCGGGCAGATCACCCACGAGCAGTTCGACCATACGCTGAAGACCAACGTCTACGCGCTGTTCTGGCTGTGTCAGGCCGCCGTGCCGCTGATGCCGGCCGGGGCGACCATCATCAACACCGCGTCGATCCAGTCCTACCAGCCATCGGCCACGCTGCTCGACTATGCCACCACCAAGGCCGCCATCGTCGCCTTCACCAAGGCCCTGGCCAAGCAGGTGATCGAGCGCGGCATCCGGGTCAACGCGGTGGCCCCCGGGCCGATCTGGACCGTGCTGCAGCCCAGTGGCGGGCAGCCACCGGAGAAGATCCCCGACTTCGGCGGGCACACGCCGATGAAACGCCCGGGCCAGCCCGCCGAGTGCGCGCCGTTGTACGTGCTGCTGGCCAGCCAGGAGTCGAGCTACATCACCGGCGAGATTTTCGGCGTCACCGGGGGCAATCCGCTGCCGTAGGGCAAAGCCGAATAAACCTTCCGCGCGCCGCGCAGTCAGTCCTTGTAAGCGCCCCGTCGATGTGGGCCAAGGAGGTGGCTGATGAAACTCGTCTGCCTGCTGCGTGGCTGCCAATGGCGCAGCCTGTTGATCCACGAAGTCGCCGGGCTGCAATGCCACTGCTGCGAACGCTGCGGTGCGTTGCGTTACAGCCAGCCCGGCCTGACCCCGAACACTTAGGAGCCAACCATGGCCAGGGCGATCTGGAAAGGCGCGATCAGTTTCGGTCTGGTGCACATCCCGGTGTCCCTCAACACCGCGGTGCGCAGCGAGCGGGTGGATTTCGACTGGCTGGACAAGCGCAGCATGGAGCCAGTTGGCTACAAGCGGGTGAACAAGGTCACCGGCAAGGAAATCGACAAGGAAAACATCGTCAAGGGCGTGGAGTACGAGAAGGGCCGCTACGTGGTGATCAGCGAGGAGGAAATCCGCAAGGCCCGGCCAGAGGCGACCCAGACCATCGATATCTTCTCGTTCGTCGAAGCCGGGGAAATCCCCCTGCAACAGTTCGACACGCCGTATTACCTGAGCCCGGACCGCCGGGGCGGCAAGGTCTACGCGTTGCTGCGCGAGACTCTGGCCAGCACCGGCAAGGTGGCCCTGGCCACGGTGGTGCTGCACACCCGCCAGCACTTGGCGCTGCTGCGCCCGCTCGACGAGGCGCTGGTGATGATCACCTTGCGCTGGCCGGAGGAAGTGCGGGGCCTGGAGACACTGGAACTGGACAAGAGCGTGACCGACAGCAAGGTCGACAAGCGCGAGCTGGACATGGCCAAACGCCTGGTCGAGGACATGAGCGGGCCGTGGAAGCCCGATGACTACCACGACGCGTTCCGCCAGACCATCCTCGACCTGGTGGAGGAGAAGGCCAGCAAGGGCAAGATCGAGACAGTGGAGAAAGGCGAGGGCGCCACGGCGGAGAAGGGCGCGGACATCATCGACCTTACCGAGCTGCTCAAGCGCAGCCTGGGTGGCAAGAGCAAGGCGAAGAAGCCTGCGGCCAAGCGCCCACGCAAGGCATCGTGATCCGAGCGCCGGTCTACGGGATCTGGCCTTCCAATCCGCTGAGGTAATCGCCGAATCCCTGCCGCGCCCGGCTGTCCCGACGGCTGCTGGTCGCCACGCTGTGCCTGGCGGTCCAGACAATCTGCGCGCCGATGGCTTCCAGTGCCAGTACCAGTTGCACATCCTCGTGGGCCGGCAGCGGCTGGAAACCGCCGACCTTGGCATAGGCCTTGGCGCACACCCCAAGGTTGGCACCGTGTATATGCCGGTGGCCTTCCGTTGCCTGGTAGCGGCTGTGGTAAAGCTGGCGCAAGGCGGCACCCTGCCAGGGTTGCCAGCGCTCGATATGCACTGTGCCGCACACCGCGTCGGCATGCCATTGCAGCTGCGACAGCAGCCAGTGGCCAGGCACGCGGCTGTCGGCATCGGTGAATGCCAGCCACTGGGCGCCGCGCTCGATCATCCACGCCGCCCCCAGGCGCCGGGCAATGCCGACATTGCCGGCCTCCAGCGCCAGCGTGTGCACGCCATGGCGCCTGGCGATGCGCGCGCTGGCATCGGTACAGCGATCGAGCACCACCAGCACCTCGACCTCCAGGCCCGCGGCTTCGGCCCGCGCAGCTGCCACCCCCACGGCCTTCAGGCAGTGTCCGAGGCGCCGGGCCTCGTTATGGGCGGGAATGATCACCGCGATCATGGGCAAGTCTCGTCCAGGTCGACCACCCGGGGCTGGCACGACCAGTACTCGAGCAGGAAGTCCGCCTCCTCATGGCGCAACTGCGGATACAGCGGCAGGTGCCTGGCCAGCAGGGCGTGCACTTGGCCGCCGTCCTGGGGGCAGCCGTCAATCGGATGGCGCCAGTGGCAGGCCAGCAATCCGCCGTCGCCAGCCAGGCAGGCCACGGACTGTTCAATCACCTGCAACCAGTCGGTGGGGTCGAGGTAGTAGCCGATCTCGCTGAGCACGATCAGGTCGAACTGCCCGCCCGGCCAATCGCCCGGCAGGTGTCCCTGTTCGACGCGGGCATGATCGACCCCTGCCAGGCGTTGCCGGGCCAGCCTGACGGCAGTGGCGTCGATGTCCTGGCACAGCAGGCTGGCGCAGCGCTCGGCCAGCAGCACGCTCAGCTCGCCGTTGGCGCAGGCCGGCTCGAACACCCGGCCGTAGCACTGGCTGGGCAGGCTGGCCATCGCCAGGTCGCGCTTGCGACGTTCGTACCAGCGGGTGCGAAAGGCCCAGGGATCGTCGTTGCCGGCATACAGGTCGGCGAAATACTGCGCGTCGAGGCTCATGGCGACTCCATTACAGGAAGACCAGTTCGAAAGGCTGCAACAGGCAGGTCTGCAGGGTGACGGGCAGCACCGGAGGATGCTCCCCGTCTGGCTGCAACTGGCTGGCGTGGGCGGCCAAGGCCTGGCGTTTGCGCGCCAGGCGGGTGTCGTCGAGCTGTACCCGATGGGCCTGGGGCCAGGGCAGGCGCGGGTCATCGGGCGTGGCCCAATGCCACGCCCACACCGGGACCTCGGCCAGTTGTACCCGGCGTGCCTGGGCCGCCTGGGCAGCAGCGCGGCCGGCCGCCTCGTGGTCGCAGTGGCCGTCACCGCGCCAGGTGGTCAGCAGCAGGTCGTCCGGTTCGAGCAGTTGCTCCAGGTAGTTGGCCAGGAACGCTTCATCGCGGGGCAGGGCGCCGTCCTTGAGGTTCAGGCGCCGCCAGTCCAGGCGGTTGAGGTCCAGATCAAGCTGTTGCAGGGCGTGCCGGCTTTCCTGGGGGCGCTGGTGGCGCAGACGGTGCTCGGTCCAGTGGGCGGAATGGGGATGGCTGCCTTCGCCGTTGGTGGCGGAAATCAGCACCAGGTCCTGCTCGCGCCCGTGGAAACCGGCCAGCAGTCCGCCGGCCATGAGGATTTCATCGTCCGGGTGGGGGGCCAGCAACACCAGGCGCCGGCCGGACGGACAGACCTGTTCGGGCTTGAGCCACTTGGCGCGGGCCAGGTGCGCGGATTGCTGCCAGTCGCGCCAAGGGGTGCCGGCAGCCGCCTGGATACGGTTCTCGCTCATAGCTGCCAGGCTCCCGCCGGCATGCCGGTCACTTGCCTGCCCAGTTCGGCCAGGTCGCGTTCGGCATGGCTCTGGCGCAGGTAGACCGGCAGGTCGGCGCTGAGCCGGGCGAAATGACTGCTGCGACAGAAGGGCGTGGCACCCAGCGCCCTGCCGACATGGCGGATCACCTGCTCGACCGCCTGTTCGACCTGGGCGCGGGCGCGGCGCACTTCGAAGCTGGCGTCGGCATGGGGCTGCTGGTCGATCCAGGCGGCGCATTCGCGAAGCGCGGCGCGGGCGCCGTACAAGGCAGCATCCACCGCTCCCAGATGGGCATCGGCGTGCGGATCGGGCCGAGGCATGCGGCAATGCTCGCGCAGGTAGTCGGCCAGTGCCTCGGCCGCGCCGTACCAGCACGCGGCGATGCCGGCGCCGCCATGCCAGAAACCAGGACGTGCCAGGTACTGGCCGGGCAGGCCGACGGCCAGCCCGGGCGTGTCGTCGAATTCGATGCTGACGCTGGTGGTGGTGGCCATGCCCACCGCCTGCCACTGGTCGGCCTGGATGCGCTGGCTGGGGTGCGACAACTCGATGGCCACCAGCTGCGGCTGGTCATTCTCCCATGCAGTTATCAGTGCCCGGTCGATCTGCAGCGCGCCCGAGCACCAGGCCTTGCGCCCTTGCAGACGTACCTGCCCGTCGTGCCGCTCGACGATACGGGCACGGGCATCCGGCGGCTCTGCGGCCCACACGCCCCAGATCCCGTCCTGGGCGTGGTGGGCGGCACCGCATTCGGCCAGGATCGCCAAGGCATCGGTATGGCCTTCATAGAGCTTGGCCAGGGTCAGGTCGCAACCGGCTACCCGCGCGAGCGTCTGCCAGCGCTTGAGGGTCTGGCCCTGGCCGGGCAGGGGCAACAGGTCGAGGTGGTCGGCCTGCATGGCCTGCAGCAGCTCCGGCAGCAAGGTGTCGAGGTCGATGGCCTGCGGTCGGGCGCCGAAGCGGCGCAGCAGGCGGTCGAGGTTGGTCAGGTCGAAGTCCTGGATGATGCTCATGAATACGTTCCCCTTGGCCTCAGTCGATGCCCAGCTGTTTGCGCATGCGCACGGTGATGGACTGCCGGGTCTTGGCCATGTCCGCCCAAGGGTCGTCCACCTCGGCCAGCCGCGCCTGCAGATTGCCGATGTGCCACTGGTTGGCGCCTTTGAGCTGGGTCAGCTCTTCGCGCCAGATCGGCACCGACACCGGCAGCCCCTCGCGGGCACGCAGCGAATACGCCGCGACCGTGGTGGCGCCCTTGCCGTTGCGCAGGTAGTCGATGAAGATCCGCCCGACCCGGTTACGGGGCCCGGAGACGGCGCTGAGCCGATCCGGGAACAGGCCCGCCATATGCTCGACGAGGGCATGGCTGAAGTCCTTCACCTCGTCCCAACCGGCGCGGCGGGTCAGCGGCACCACCAGGTGCATGCCCTTGCCGCCACTGGTCTTGAGGAACACCTTCAGGCCCAGCTCATCGAGCAGGGTGAGGGTCAGTTGGGTCGCTTCGAGCATGGCTTTCCAGGGCAGTGCCGGATCGGGGTCGAGGTCGAGGACGAAGCGATCGGGCTTGTCGAAATCCTTGTCGGTGGCATTCCAGGTGTGCAGTTCGAGCATGTTCATCTGCACCGCGCCCAACAGGCTGTCGGCGCGGTTGAGCACCATCGCCGCCTGGCCGGCCTGCGCCTTGCTGTAGCTGCGCACAGCCGGGATGTGCAGCTGGCCGGCATTCTTCTGGAAGAACAGTTCGCCACCCAGTCCGTCCGGTGCGCGCACCAGCGCCACGGGACGGTCCTTGAGCTGCGGCAGCAGCCAGTCGGCGACCTGGGCGTAGTACTCGGCGACCTGGCGCTTGGTGGTGCCGGTGCTGGCGTCGACCACGCGGTCGGGGTGGGTCAGGCGCAGGCTGCCGTGGGGCTCGGCGGGTGGCTGCGCGGCGCGCTTGGCGGGCATGGCTCGCTCCAGGTCGATGGCGGTGGCGGGTTTGTCGTCGCGCAGGCCGTGGAACACCGAGTGGCGCACGATGCCTTCGCGGGTCATCTGGGCGTAGGCGACTTCGGCCAGCAGTTGCGGCTTGAGCCAGTGCACGCCACGGGTGTCGGCGCCGCGGGGCGGCTTGGGCAAGGCCGGCTTGTCGACTTCCAGGGGTTTGAGGCGCGCATGCAGGCTGTCCAGCGTGGTGGCGCTGAATCCGGTGCCGACCTTGCCGGCATAGCGCAACTGGCCGCTGTCGGTGTCGTGCAGGGCCAGCAGCAGGGCGCCGAAGGCGTTGCGGCCGCCTTTGGGGTCGGTGTAGCCGACGATCACGAACTCCTGGCGCTGCTTGCACTTGAGCTTGACCCAATCACCGCTGCGCCGGCCCACGTAGGGGCTGTCGGCGCGCTTGCCGATCAGGCCTTCGAGCTTGAGGCGGCAGGCGCTGTCGAGCAGCGAGTCGACAGGCTCGGTGAAGTCGGCGGAGAACTTGAGGAGGTCCGACGGCGTGCTTTCCAGCAGTCGGGCCAGGGTGGCACGTCGCGCCTGCAGGGGTAGCGGGCGAAGGTCCTCGCCACCCAAGTACGGCAGGTCGAACAGGTAATAGGTGATGCGTTCGTCGTGCTCGGTGTCGAAGGCGTTCTGCAAAGCCTGGAAGTCGGCCACACCCTGTTCGTCGACCACCACCATCTCGCCATCGAGCCAGGCCGAATCAAGCCCTAGCGCTTTCAAGGCCTCGACCTGACGCGGCATCTTCGCACTCCAGTCGTGGCCATTGCGGGTGAACAGGCGCACATCCTCGCCTTCGATGCGGGCGAGGATGCGGTAGCCGTCGAACTTGACTTCGTAGTGCCAGTCACCGCTGGGCGGCGAATCGACCAGGGTGGCGAGTTGCGGCTGGAGCTTGTCCGGCAGGGCGACGGGGTTGGCCTTGGCCTTGCGTTTGTTGGCAGTGGCTGTTTTCGCCGGCTGGCGCGGCAGCAGTGTACGGTCGCTCAGCACACTGTCCGGCAAGGCTTCGACAATGCTGTAGTCGGTTTCGCTGCGGGCCTGGCCGTCGTGGGACTTGACCAGCATCCACTGCTCCTTCTTGCCGGCCAGGTGGGTGCGGAACAGGTTCCAGACGCCCGACAGTTTCTCGCCCTGCAGACGAAAGCGCAGCTTGCCCTTGGCGTAGGCCTGGCGTGGATCGCCCTCGGGCTCCCAGATACCGCGATCCCAGACGATCACGTCACCGGCGCCGTAGTGGCCTTCGGGGATATTGCCTTCGAAGTCGGCGTAGTCCAGCGGGTGATCCTCCACATGCACCGCCAGGCGGCGGACCTTGGGGTCGAGCGAGGGGCCCTTGGGAATGGCCCAGCTTTTCAGGGTGCCATCGAGTTCCAGGCGAAAGTCGTAGTGCAGGTGGCTGGCGTCGTGTTTCTGGATGCAGAACTGCAAGGCATGGGCCTTGCCCGTGCGGCCGCGCTTGCCGGCAGGCTCGGGCGTGGCGTTGAAGTCGCGCTTGCGCTGGTACTCCAGCAGGGGCTTGGCCATGGCGGGCTCCGAAACGGTTCGCGGGGTCTCTAGGTTGGGAGGCGAGGGGGCTGGGCGGAGTTCAAAAAAAGCGTGGGCAGGTGCTGCCTGCAGAAACTCTGAATCATTGACTGGCAGGGGGAGTCGACCGAATGAGCCCACAAATCGGAGAGCGATCATGCCCATTCCCAGAGACCCTAAACCGGCAGTCGAGATCGACGACACGCAAGACCGCATGGGCAGTGTCCATGAACTGGATTTCAGCGAGCGCCGCGATGAGCGCCAGGGCCGGATTGGCGACGAACGACCGGCGCGGGAGGTGGAAGAGGAGTATCCACCCAGACGCGTTGCCGAAAGTGGCATGACCGGTGGCGAGGCGCTGAGTGACAGCCTGCACGAGGACAATGTCACCCTCGACGACCTGAGCCCTGACACGCTGCTGGACGAGACCGGTGCGCGCGATCCGCATGAGCCGGGTACGGCAGGCGGCCCGGCGGACCAGACCCTGCGTCATGTCGAGGCGCACGAGATCGGTGGCGGCATCGGCCTGGACGAGGCCGAACTGGCCCGCTCGGCGCCGTTGGACGGCGAGCCATGGACCGACGAGCTCACCCCTGAAGACGAGCGGAGAGAACGCTGATGAACGAGCAACGTTGTTCCTGCAACCACTGTTCCTGCACCGTGGATGCCAATGCCGTGGTCCAGGATGGCAAGGCGTACTGCTGCGAAGCGTGTGCGACGGGGCACCGTAATGGTGAGCCTTGTCGCATGGGGGATTGCAAATGTGGGGAGGTGAGTCAGCCGAAAGAGAGTAATGTCGATAACGCGTTGGATGAGACTTTTCCGGCGAGCGATCCTATTTCACCTTGATATTCAATATACAGCAGCCCTGTCATTAATTAATTCGACGATAGGGCTGCTGGCCACTACAATCACATACCTTCACCACACTAAAGCCTTCAATTCTTGCTCTTGCTCTTGCTCTTGCTCTTGCTCTTGCTCTTGCTTCTAAGTGCGCGATAGTTCAGGCAACACAAATTGCGACTTCAGGAGGCCGAACGGAGGTCTTGCGGAGGGAGGTGACGGGCATGGATGCCCGTCAAGCGCTGCGCCCCAGGATGGGGCGTTCAG